>NZ_RQXT01000042.1 GCF_003863365.1 Mesorhizobium tamadayense
GCACAATCGGACCGCTTGATCGTCCTGGACGAGGCCTATGTCGACTTTGCACCTGATAATGGTCTGCGCCTCATCGATCGCTATTCGAACCTTCTTGTCTTAAGAACATTTTCGAAAAGCTATGCAGCCGCCGGCGTTCGCGTCGGTTTCGGTTTCGGTCATCCCGAAATTATTGGCAGGCTGCGCAACATCCAGAACGTCTTCAACATGAATGTGATCGGGCATGCGGTTGGTATCAGCGTCCTTGCGCATCGCGCCGCCTATGCAGAGAACCACAAACACATCAAGCTTGAACGCCAGCGCGTGACCTTGGAGCTGTTGCAACTTGGATTTTCCGTAACACCGTCCCATGCGAATTTCTTGCTAGCCCGTGTGCCAGCGGGACAGGACGGCTCATGGTGGCAAGCAGCCTTGGAACGGCAAAAGATACTTGTCGCCTTCTTTCCCGATAAAGGTTTGCAAAATCACATCCGCATTAGCATCGGTACCAAAGAACAGATGGATGCATTTCTTGCAGCAGCGAGAGAGATTTCTGGAAGCTTAAAGATGCCAAGGTCAGGCTTGGCAGCATCAGGCTCTGCTTGCCCGCTACGCTAGCGATAATCCGAGCGATCACACACCTCTATGCCTTTGAATTGTTGGTCATCGCCAGCAAGAGAACCTTCTGCGTTAAACTTGGAGAAATCGAGTGAGAAACGCCTTTCCTTCAACCTTGACCTTCGGAATCTTCGATCACCTAGACGAGGACGGCCGCGATATCGCCCGACAATACGCGGATCGCCTGATGTTAGCAGAGGCGTGCGACCACCTCGGTTTCTATGCATATCATCTGGCAGAGCATCACTGTACTCCGCATGGGAGAGGTCCATCGCCGAATCTGTTCTTATCGAGCGTCGCCCAGCGCACCCAACGCCTTCGCATCGGCCCGTTGGTGATGCTACTTGCCCTTTATCATCCGCTGCGAGCCTTCGAAGAGGTCTGTATGCTTGACCAATTGAGCGGTGGTAGGCTCGAACTCGGTATAGGACGAGGCTCTTTCCCCGCCGAATTGGGTTACTTCGGAATTGGTGCGGACGCGGCGCCAGGACAGTATGCGGAAGCCAGCGAGATCCTTATCAATGCGATGAAGGGCGGCACGCTCTCTTATCAAGGGCGCCATTTTGAACTGAATGACGTTCCTTTGACGCTAAGACCTCATCAGCGGCCGCATCCGCCGACCTGGATCGCCACCAATCGACCCGAGCCGGCAAGCTGGGCCGCGGCTAATGGGGCAAATATCGCGTGCGTGGGACCTTCCTCTTCTGTTCGCAGAACGACTGATGCTTTCCGCGCCGGTCGAGAGCACGAAACTGGGGCGGACGATCGAGCACCATTTCTTGGACTGCTGCGAATGGTCGTGATTGGGCGTTCTGAAGCAGATGCGTATTCGCTCGCGGCACCTGCTTACGAACGATGGCTTAAGAGCTTCAAATTCCTTTACGACCGCAATGCCATTCCGACTCCACCAAACCTGCCGCTGACTTTCGATGCAGCAATCGGAAGTGAATTGTGCGTAGTAGGATCGCCAGCTTCCGTGCGAAAAGCTCTGCTTGGTCACGTGGAAGAGGCAGGGGCCAATTACCTTCTTTGTCAACTGGCATTTGGGGATCTGCCGCTAGATGCTTCCCTATACACCGCAACGACAATTCAATCCGAAATCATGGCTCAAGTCGGCTGACCACGAAATTCGCTGTCGGGATTGGAGGTCAAATCATTGTCGAAACGCTCGATGACGTTCCCATGCAGTCTGGGGACGACCCTGCGTATAATGGCGGGATTGATATGTCATTGGGATGTTCGAGTGTGGTGCGGTACCGGGACGGGAATGCGACCGTCGCACTCGGATCCACCTGCACCGTCACTTACCGTTCTATCGTCAGGCGCACATCTGAAAGCGGGCAAGGAACAATTCGCTATTCGGTAGCAACCGCCACCAACTCCCGAATTAACGCTTCAACCTGGACTTTACTCCAGAAAGGCCAGAGCCCGTCTCCCCGTTCCCCTCGAAGGCGTCAGGCTTTTCCATGAGCGTATCGAGATGCCGTTCGCCCTTGTCGCGATCAGAACTTCGATCCCATGGAACTCCCGCGTCCGTACAAGGCATCCAAAGTTAGACTCGCGTCGCGTTGTCGAGGCGGAGGCGCGCTCACTGGCCTCGGCACCAGCTCAGGGACACATCCGCGGTCGGGCGAGGCGAGCGATTTATTCTTCATTTATTCATACACCTTTTGGCAGTTTTTACATCATTGTAAACAAAGGGTTTTTGTGCATCCATTTGTTCATGAATGGCGATATGTTCGTTTGACTTTTGCAGGGCGGCGGGCGCTTAGTCGTCCCTGCGTGAACTTGTGAATTGGTGAATCCCATGCATCCAGTGATGGCGCTCCGCAATTTGGACACCCTCCAGAAGGAGATCGTCAGCATCCTTTCCCGCGTCGGGATCGGCATGTCGCAGACTGACATCGTTGCGAAACTGACTAGCCGCGCCAGCCAGCCAACCGTGTCCCGGGCGATGGCCAAGCTCGTCGCCGACGGGATCGTCATCAAAACGGGAGAAACCCGCGGCGCATCGTTCGATTTGTCCCCAGCAGCGTCTTGGTTCTCGAAGGCACCGCACTACCGCCCCGAGGTTCCGTATGACCCCGAGCGGATCGGAGGTTACGTCCCGAACATGACAACATGGCTTCCAACGGAACAGTTGGCGCGCATGAGGGCCGCCGCGGAAGGCGTAAACCAGGCCCTGGATGCATCGACGTATAGCAAGGCGATCGCGGAACGCTTCCTGATTGACCTCGCCTGGGCATCATCGAACCTTGAAGGGAACACATACACCTATCTCGACACGGAAGTCCTCCTTCAATACGGCCAGAAAGCGAGCGGCCACGAACTGGCGGAGGCAACCATGATCCTCAACCACAAGCACGCGATTTCCGAACTGCTCGATAGCGTGGGGAGGCCCGTCCTCAATCCCCAGTTCGCCGCCCGTATCCACGCGATGCTCCTTCGCGACCTGATCTCGCCCGAAGACCTTGGGCGGGTGCGGGGAAACCCGGTCAAGATTCAAGGCTCCAGCTACCAGCCGAGCGGCGACCGCACCCAGTTCACGCAGGACCTGGGCCAGCTGCTCTGGAAAGCGGAACAAGTCGAGGACCCGTTCGAGGCAAGCTTCCTGTTGCTGACCGGGTTCTCCTACCTGCAGGCTTACATCGACGGCAACAAGCGGATGGGGCGGCTCATGGCCAACGTACCATTGCTGTGGCAGGGCCTACCGCCGATCTCGTTCATGGGCATCGACCGCAGCGCATACCTGTCCGGACTCATCCTCTTCTACGAACTGGGCGACGCGTCATTGATGGCCGGCGCCGTGGCTGACGCCTATGAGGAGACGTCGAAGAACTACACGGCTGCGGTGGCGACCAGGCGGGTGCCGAAGTCTGTCGAACTGCGTGAGCGGAGGCGCATCGACGAGGCTATCCGTACCATCGTGGAGGATGGCATCCCGGAAGATGACGTGCGGTCGTTCGCTTCGGATTATTTCCAGGACCTGAATGATGAAGACCGGGACCACCTCGTTGGGTTAGTGGCCGAGATAATCACGGCGATCACACCGGAAAACGCGGGGGCATGGAGCGTCGACCCTGACAGGGTAGCCGCCTACATCAGCGGCAGATCCAAAACCCATGGCACTTAGTCTGTTTTATTCACCATTCATTCAAGCCGCCAACGGAACGGCCAAGCATATGATTATTATGGACTATTTTCAGGCGTTTTATTCATAACCGAGGACGCGGCCTTAGAAACCCGAGTGCGGCGGCGATGGACATTTCAAGCTCTTGTCCGAGCGGCTAGCAGAGGTTGGGCCCGGAGCGGTCATCCGTCCGCCTTTTACTGCGACTATGGCTTCAACGTCCGGATCGGAGCCAGCGTCTACGTCAACGTCAAACGCGTCATCCTTGACGTGGTAGAGGTGACGATTGGCGAAGGAATGGCAATCGGGCCTGCCGGGCTGATCTACACCGCCGATCATCCACATGATCCCGAGCAGCGGCTGGCTGGGCTGCAGTTCGGGCGTCCTGTCCGCATTGGCAGCCGTGTCTGGATCGGTGGTGGAGCAATCATTCTCCCGGGCGTCACCATTGGCGATGATGCGGTTGTGGGCGCTGGCAGCGTGGTCACCCGAGATGTTCCAGCTGGGGTAACGGTCGTGGGAAGTCCGGCTCGCGTGCAAGGGGTTCAAAGTCGTTGAATTTGGAGGTTTATGGCACGCGGCGAGCATGCCGGATGGTTGTGTAAGGCAACCTCTCAATTTCGGGCCGGTTGGGCGGGTTCCGCTCCGCTTACATTCGGCATAATCTGGCGTCTTACAGCGCCTGATGAAGGCCGGTCCCCAAGCGCGCTGCCCTGCAAAGTGATGGGCATTGTTCCTTCCATCCTTTGCCGACATATCGCGCACGGCTCCGGTATGGGGATGGACGCATTCTTGTCGAGGCTGATCAGCTCGGAGACGCATCGCGTCGTCCGCGATGGAGGCAGGCTGGGCGGTTGTGCGCAATTGTAGCCCCGGCCGACCATGTCCCCGACAAGCACCCCAGCTACAACGATCTCGCCGGCCTCAAGAAGATGGTGACCGTCAAACATCAGGTCCGGGAGCCCGCTAGTGCGGTGATATATCCAGTTTCACTTCGGCAATGTCGTCGAAGGACGCGTTGTAGAGTTTGGAATAGAGCCCATCCATGGCCATTAGTTTGTCGTGGTTGCCGGTCTCGATGACCTGGCCATTCTCAAGCACGATGATACGGTCGGCGCCTCGGATCGTTGCAAGGCGGTGGGCGATGACGAGCCCGGTTCGGCCTTCGAGCAGTTTTCTCAGAGCGTTCTGAATGAGCATTTCCGTGTAGCTGTCGATGTTGGCGGTGGCCTCGTCGAGAACCAGGATCTTGGCGTCGGCAACGAGAGCGCGGGCGAAACTAATAAGCTGACGTTGGCCCAGAGATAGGTTGCTACCACGTTCGCCGAGTTGGGCTTCATACCCGTTGGCAAGGCTCATGATGAAGTCGTTGGCGCCCACCGCCTTGGCGGCCTCGATGACCTTGTCGCGCGTGGCATCCGTCTTATGGTAGCGAATGTTCTCGAATACCGTCCCGGTGAAGAGGAACGGCTCCTGCAGAACCATGGCGACCTGGCGGCCGAGCGATTCCTGAGTCAGATCGCGCACATCACGCCCCCCGATGAGCACCTGCCCCCGCTGAACATCATAGAATCGGTGGACGAGGGCCATCGCACTCGATTTACCCGAGCCGGTCGGCCCGACCAAGGCGACCGTCTCGCCGGGATTGACCCGGAAGGAGATCTTTCGCAGCACCGGATGATTGGGATTGTAGCCGAAGGTGACGTCCCTGAACTCGACTGAACCGTCCATTTCCGGCGAAATCACCTTGGCATCCGGTTTGTCTTGAACCTCGATCTTAACGTCGAGCACGTCGGTCAGGCGCCTGCCGGATGCCATGGCGCGCTGCATGACCGAATATTGCAGGGTGAGTGAGCGAATTGGGTCAAAGAAGCGCTGGATGTAGAATAGGTAGGCGACCAATACGCCCACATCGATGCGACCATTCATGACCATGGAACCGCCGGCTACGATAACGACAGCCATGGCGAGGCCGGTGAGGCCATCGACGATCGGCACCATGACCTGTGCATATCTGGCAGCAATCAGGTGTGCCCTCAGGTCGGCCTGTGCCTTGTCGTCATAGAGAATGAAATTCACCTGCTGGCGGTCCATGGACTGGACGGTGCGCACGCCGTGAATGGCTTCGGCCAGCGCGCCGTTGACGACCGAATTGGTCTCGTGTGCAGCCATGAAGGCCTCGCGAGCACGCGGCAACCAGACGATGCGGATGATCAACAGAGCCGGCAAGACCGAGAGCGTCAGGAGGCCCAGGCGCAAGTCGAGGTACAGCATCACGAAAACGATGCCGAACAGAAGCGCAACGTCGCCTACGGAATAGACCGATGTCTCGAGAAACTCCTGGATGGAGTTGACGTCGCCTTGAAGGCGGGACATCAGGCGTCCGACCTCGGTCTTGTCCATGAACGAGAGCGAAACCTTCTGCAGATGGCCAAACATGGCGCGGCGGATATCGAACAGGACGTTGACGGCCATTTTCCCCACCATAGTTTCCTGCGTGTAGGAGGCGCCGAAATTACCCAGGATGGCGAGAGCGAACGCGCCGACGGCCGCCAGCAGCGCGGAGCGATCAACGCCTGCTGGAGTCATGGCGTGGTCGATCGCGTAGCGAATGATCAGCGGGATGAGAAGCTGCGTGCCGATGAAGATCAGCAATGCGGCGACCGAGATGATAACCATAGCGCGGTAGGGGCGAACGAAGTCCCAAATGCGCCGCATGACGTTCTTGTCTAAAGCCCGACCGAACATCTCCTCCTCGATGCGATGGGAGCCAACGACCGCGCGCGGGGGGCGTCTGCCGTCGTCATTGGGTTCGATCTCGGGTTCGCTAGCGTGCCCCTTGGCCATCAGGGCGCGCCTCTACACGCGATCGCGATGTCATCACCCGGGCGCAACTGGAGATCGTTAAGGGCCTTATAGCGTCCTCGCTTGGCCAAAAGCTCTTGATGGGTGCCCCGTTCGACGATCTCGCCGTTTTCGACAAAAAGGATACAGTCGGCGTGCTTGAGCGAACTCAGCCGCTGGGCGATGATGATCGTCACCCTGTCCTTGGCGAAACGCCGTATCGCCTCGCGGATGCGCTGCTCGGTCGCGGCGTCGATCGCGGCCGTTGAGTCGTCGAAAACCACGACGGAAGGGCGCAGCATCATGGTGCGCGCTATCGTGAGACGCTGGCGCTGGCCGCCCGAGAGAGAGGCGCCGCGTTCGCCCACGAGCGTATCGTACCCTGCGGGGAGGCCGAGGATGTAATTGTGCAACTGGGCGGATTCGCTGGCGCGCTCGATCCGCTGTTCCTTCGCCCAGGGATCGCCATAAGCGATGTTGTTCTCTATCGTGGTGGTGAACAGGAATGCATCCTGCTGTACGATGGCGATCGCCTTGCGAAGCGTGGCGAGGGTGACCCCGCGGATGTCTTGCCCGTCAAGCGTGATCGTGCCCCCGGTGACGTCGTAAAAGCGGGGGATCAGATGAACCATTGTCGATTTGCCCGAACCCGGCGCACCAACGATCGCGATCGTCTCGCCCCTGCGGGCCTCAAAGCTGATATTCTTGAGAATGGCGCGGTTTCCGGCGCCGGGATATGCAAACGAGACATTGTCGAATCGCAGAGCGCCTCCCGTGATCTCGAGTGGCCTGGCCTCGGGCGCATCCCTGATCGTGACATCCTGGTCGAGCAGACCGAAGAGGCGCGAACCGCAAGTGTAAGCGCGGGCGAAGGCATTGACCATCAGGCCGATCTGGCGGACGGGCATTTGCAGCATCGTCATAAAGGCCAGAAACGTCGCAAGCGTTCCGACGCTGAGCTGGCCGGCGATGAGCTTGGCGCAACCGATCCAGAGCACCAACCCCATCGCGAAAAAGAAGGACAGGGTCATTGCCGACGTGTTGGGCACATAGACGTCAACTTGCTCGTGGGCGAGGTCGAGCGCGTTCTTCGAGGCGCGATCGAACTTCGCCATCTCATAATCCTGCGCCGAAAACGCGCGGACGACGCGAACGCCTGCGAGATTTTCCTCCATCACGCGGCCAAGGACCGAAAGCCGCTCCTGCAGGTCGAGCCAGGTGGCGCGTAACTTAAGCTGTGTGACCGACGAGCGCCAGGCGACGAAAGGCACGAAGCTCAGCGCGACCAGGCCTAGCACCGGGTCGGTTGAGATCATCATGTAGGCGCCGATCCCGATCAGCATGGTGAGCTGAAGCACGCGAACCAAGGCGGTGGAAAAATACATCCGCACGCCGTCGAGATCGAGCATGCCAAGGGTGATCAGATCGCCTGAATGCACCCGGTCGTGAAAGGAAAAGCTGAGGCGCTGGATCTTGTCGTAGCAAGCGAGTCGCAGTTCGTAAGCGACCTGATGCCCGACGGCTTCGGCAAAATAGTTCTGCGCCATCGTCAAGAGGCCGCGAAGAGCGCTCACCGCGAGCAGCAGGAGAGCCGGTGTCCAGAGCGCCTGTGCGGCGGCGGTTCCCGTCACACCGCCCGCGATGGCTATCTGGGTCTGATCGACGGCCTGGCCGAGAAGCTGCGGAATGAGCGACTGGAGGATTGCCGCTACGACCGTCGCGCCGAGAGCAAAGGCGACTTGCCGCGGGTGCCGCAAATTCATGCGCGTAATGCGCAGTAGCGTACTCAATCCCCGCCCCAGGGGGGCCGCTTCCACATGCGCGGACGAATTGCGAGAGGTCGCGCCAACAGCATCACTGCTCACGGGTGTGTTCCGACTGAATTTTGCGCCTTCCGAAGCAAGCCCGACGACTCACATCAAAGGCGTCCTCGATGTTGATCCTGGCCACCATCTGCTGCAGAGCCTGACCCGACAAGCCGAGCCACGGCTTCATTTGCGGGCAGGTCGATCACCGTGATTCCGCTTGCCGCAAGGAATTTGGCTTCGTTTCTGGTCAGCGTTTGCGCATCCATTATCGTGCAATGTGGGCCTTCGGAGCGCTTCATGATCTGCCTGGCGAAGGTGCGCAGCATCTGATCGTTGAAGCGGCAGCCAAAGAAGAAAAAGCCACGGTTCGTGCGCCGCTCCTTTACCACGTCAGGGATCGGCGTCTGGATGTCGATTTCGGTCAGGACTTCGACATAGTCCGAATCTGCTACGAGGAAATTCGCAGCCGGCCTAATGCTGCCGTGAGGGGTATAGAGAACCGTTTTAGCCACCGACCCGGGTTCGAGTTCGCTCCCGGCCAAGTCATAGGTTTTCATCCAAATGTCACCGAATTGGTTCGCCCGCGTCACGCCTTGTATCTCGACGACTTCCTTTCGGCCGGCGTCTGCGAGGGCCGCGCGCATGGCGCCGTCGTACCAGCTGTCGATGATGAGGGAGAGCGGCAGCTTTGCGAGCCAGGCGTGGAGGACGGTCGGCGCCGTCGGCGCTGCGAATATCTCGGCCATCCACGCTTGAAGCGTCCGGCGATGTCGGCGCTGCTCGATGAACTGTGCGACCGACCACATATTGGTGCGAATCTTGGAAGGGGCTGGCGCGCGCGTATTGAGTGCCGCGGCGACGGCTTCCGGGCTGTGCGGTACAGGCGTTTCCGCGGAGCTGAGCCCGAGGAGACCTGGACCCAAATATGGAATCACCGCATCGGCCGCGAGCGCTTCGTTCAGCAGGTCAAGCAGCTTTTCGGCAAAGCTGTCCTGTAAGACGACGAGGTGGCCCGAGGTCAGAGTAGTGTTCATGCTCGTTTCCTCTCGCAACCGGCAGCATCAGACCCCGTCGGAAATCTTCCTGGCCTCGACGGTGATGGGAAGACGCGTATCCGGTGGAAGGTCGGGCAGGACGAACCGCCACCCGTTCTTGAGCGTTACGGTCCCGCCCCACAAGTCCTCGTTCTCGAGCTTGACGATCGGCTCTTCGAGATCCTTCTTGGGCACATACGCCGACAAGCCAGCATCGGTCCTGCGGATCATTACTTTCATCTGGCTGCTCCTCGGTTCGCGGGGGTTTCGACACTGCAAGGAATCTCGACGTTGTCGAGGCTCACGAGTTCACGCGCTCGCATGCCGACGATCGTGCCGCGATCGATCCATTCGACCGCATAGATGAAGAACTGCTGGAGAAAGGTGCCAATGTCGCGCACATAACCCTCGTCGCCCTTCCGCACGAGGTTTTCGCCAATCTCCCTGCCAGGATACGTGCCGTCATTCTTTATGTGTTGTGTGGCACGGACCCGCTCACCCGGCATAAATCGTGGAGGTTTGCGGATTTCGACCTCCTGTTCGCGTCTCAGCCGCATGGCGGTTCCTTCTTTTCTCGGGGTGCAGGTTGTCGGCAAAGGAGTTCCAGGCGCCCTCCGGAGGCGAGCCCGGCCCTATCGTTAGCCGATTGGAGTCAAGCGGGAACGCAGGTCTTCGGCACCGGACATACCGAGACGCATTGCTGCGTGTCGAAGGCTTCCTTGCATTCGGTGCACTTGTCCGGATCGATCACGTAGGTCTCGCCCTTGAACTCGATCGCTACGGAAGGACATTCGAACTCGCAGGCGCCGCATTGGGTACATTGGGATGCGATGATCTTGAAAGGCATTTTAACTCCTGGTTCGAGTGGAATGAGACGGCTCAGGCCGTCGCCGCCCGTGGTTGAATCCCAAACTTGGCAGCGTAAAGCGCGCCGATTGCAGTCTCGATGTAGTCATGGCCATAAGCGTCGATTGCTCGGATTCCAGCTTCCGCGAGCTGATCCTTGGGGCAGTCTCCGATCTTGGCGCACAGCACGATGTCTATGCCTTCCAACGCGGCGATGACGCCGTCGAGGGTGTCGTTTTCACCCCGGCCGCCGAGGCAATACTGCTCGACCTTGCGGTGCCCGACCAAGCTGATCCCTCTCGGCGAGGCTTCATAGACCTGGAATTCCTTCGCATGGCCGAAGTGTTCGTTGACGCGGCCGCCACCCCTGGTAGCCACGGCGACGAGAAGGACCTTGCCGGAACCCGCGGCCTTGACCATTCCGATCGCCTCGCTTCTAGCTGCCACGTGATCTAGGCGCTCGTGCGCGACCACCTCTTGATAGGCTTCGCGCCTACTGGGATCGTAGGTGACCTCGCCGGGAATGCTGTCGAGCGTGAATTCCTGGCCACGATCCTCGCCGAGCAGGCCGACGGCATCGGCCCGGCACTGCCGGCAGTGGCGCATCAACTTGGCGCCGCCTTCGAGACGATCCTGAAGAGTCTTTATCTCCATTGCATTTGGGCCGCGCTGCCTCGTCAGGCCGAAGTGAGTACCGTGCGCCGGGTCGGAAATCAGCGGCATGACGTTATGCAGGAACGCGCCACGCTCCTTGACCCATCTATTCACCTCGATCAAATGCTCGTCGTTCACGCCGGGAATCATCACCGAATTGATTTTGGTGAGGATGCCGCGCGCGGTCAGCATCTCCAGGCCCAGCCTCTGCCGCTCGTGCAGGATCCGTGCGGCTTCGATGCCGGTGTGGCGGCGATGATCGTAAAAGATCCAAGGATAGATCTTTGCGCCGACTTCAGGGTCGACCATGTTGATGGTGATCGTCACGTGATCGACATTCATATCGGCGAGCTCGGCGACATGGTCCGGCAGCGCCAGACCATTGGTGGAGATGCACAGCTTGATGTCGGGGATTTCCCTCGCAACTCGGTCGAATGTTGCCTTTGTCTTTTTCCAGTCGTAACAGGCATCGCCCGGTCCGGCGATGCCGAGTACAGAGAGCTGCGGCACCTCGTTGGCGACCGCGATCACTTTGCGTAGCGCCTGGTCGGGTGTCAGCTTTTCCGAAACGACCCCAGGCCGGCTTTCGTTGGCGCAGTCATATTTCCGATTGCAGTAGTTGCACTGGACGTTGCAAGCCGGGGCGACCGCGACGTGCATGCGCGCGAAATAGTGATGCGCTTCTTCCGAAAAGCAGGGGTGATCCTTGATCTTGTCCCAGACAGCCGGATTGATGTCGTCCGGCTTTCCCGACAAGCCGCAGGTTGAAGAGGCGCAGCCACCGGATTTCGCGGTCGCCAGCAACTGGTCGAAGGATGTTGTGCTGGTCAGGCCTTCAAGCGAAATTATCGGTGCGGACATCGAACGGCTCCGTTGCTGTAACGTCGCAGTTGAAGGCGCAAGAGCTATGCCAGCTCAAAGAGCGATTTTAGTTCACCAATTGGCTTTCGGTGTCGGATTCTGTCGGTTTGCTCCGGCACAATTTTGTCCGGCTTCCGACAGTGCACAAGCGACCCCCGTCGCGAAGGGCACGGCGTCTTGCGCACGCGCAGTGTCAGGAAGACGACTCCGGCTGACGGTTGACGTCTCTTCACGACCCTAGAATTTCTTCAGCTCGATACCATGCCGGCGCAGAGCGTAGCCGACCTGCCGCGGCGTGAGGCCGAGGATACGAGCCGCCTTGGCCTGAACCCAACCAGCCTTCTCCATCGCGTCGGTCAGGCGGTCGCGTTCGGTCAAATGTGGGCCTATCGCGGGGCAAGCGGGATCGTTCGGGTAGACGACCTTGGCAGGCGATACCTCGCCTTCGGGAGCACCAACGCGCCGAACCGGCAACGTGTCACGCCGGGATAGTCCGTCGACGGCATTGCCGCCACGCGAACGGTGGGCTCCTTTCCAGAGGAGTGACGAAAGGCATTGGCTGTTCTGGCAGGCGAAATCCGATGGGGTGATCGTCCTTGAACGCGCAAGTGTAGCCGTCCTTTGCACGCAGTTTTCCAGCTCGCGGACATTGCCAGGGAAATAGCATTGCGAGATCAGATCAAGCGCCGACGGCGCGAAAGCGCACTCGCGATGGTTGTCCTTGTTGAATCGGCCGAGGAAGGCGTTCGCAAGGCGTGGAATATCGCCGGCTCGCTCTCTGAGCGGAGGCAGGATGATTGGCACAACATTGATGCGGTAATATAGGTCGGCCCTGAACTCTCCAGTTACGACAGCCGTCTCGAGATCCTTATTGGTGGCGCATATGAGCCGGACATCGACCTGAAGCGTCCTCGTGCCGCCCACTCGCTCCAGTTCGCCTTCCTGCAGGACGCGCAACAGCTTGGCTTGAAAAGCACGCGAGATCTCGCCGATTTCGTCAAGTAGCAGCGTTCCGCCATTTGCCAATTCGAATCGGCCGGCGCGCTGGGAGATAGCGCCGGTGAAGGCGCCCTTTTCGTGTCCAAACAGCTCTGATTCCAGAACGCTTTCAGACAGTGCTGCGCAATTCAGTTTGACGAAAGCCTTCTTTCCCCGAGGTGAAAGCTTATGGATGGCCTGGGCAAAGAATTCCTTGCCGGTGCCGCTTTCGCCCCGCAGAAGCACAGTCGAATTGGTCCTTGCCACGACCTTTACGGTTTCGAGAACCTGCTTGAGTGCGGGACTTTCCCCGATGATCCCGTCGATTTTGACACGCCGATGCGTGGCTGCGTCGGACCTCTCCTCGTCCAGCCATTTCTCCGGTCTGCGTTGCTCATCGATGAACCGCTGTCGATCCATACTCAGGATGCGATGGAGACGAATGGTGCGGCCGACAAGGTCGGCGACCATGGTCAGGAAGCGTACGTCTTCGTCGCAGAGAGAGCTGGTCTCGCCGCCGCCGACGCGGTCGATCGACAATGTCCCGAGAATCTCGTGCTCAGCTTTTATCGGGATACCGACGAAGGCAATTGGGATTGTGTTGCCGCTCAAAGACGGTTGAAGGTCGGCCTGAAACAGTTCTGACTGGCTAACATCGTGGATGACGAGCGGCGCCCCCGTAGCTACGATCCTGTCTATCGCGGCCCGCGGTATGATGCGGCCAGTTCCTGATTGAGGTGGGCGGGGGCTGCCGGTGATTGCGGTAATGTCAGGCTCCGCTTCGCCATCCAGGACGACGATTGCTGCATGACGCATTTGCACAAATGAGGAGAGGGTATTCACGACATTGGCAATCGTGATCTCAAGCCGGGTGGGGGCGGTCAGGACCTTCGATATCTCGTAGATTCCCCTGAACGAGATGTCCGCTTCGCGAATGGAGTTGATCCGTGGTTCAGGCAGGATATTCCGATGTCCTCCTTCACCGACCCGATCTCGCAGTACGTGAGTCATGCAAACACCTCAGGGGTTGTCGTCCAGGGTGCTCCTCCCAAGCGCCGTTTTGTATTCGGATTCCAAAACCACAGTGTTCACTATCTTTCTAATGTGAGGGTCATTCCGGCAGCGGCTGACGTGCCGAACTTCAAGTCCGACAGATCGCGCTCTTGAGATGATGCGCGCGCCGGTCATCCAAACTTGAAGAGAACACCGAAGCCGCCGCGTGGATAGTTCCATTCGATCTCGCCAGCGGTCTCGCACAATATCCGGCAGGTGCCACACTCCATGCAGCCGTCGGGGGTGATCTCCACTTGACCCTTGTCGTTCAACTCATAGCATTTTGCTGGGCAGACGCGTGTCAGCGCGAGCAAGTTTGCGCTTGGCCTCTCGTGCGGTCGCACTTTGATATGCGGGCGGCCAGGATCGACCAGATAGCGGTTCTGGTAAAGCTTGTCCTCGACACGTGATTTCGTCACTGGGATCGTCATCTCGTCTTCCCTCAGCGCCACGCGAATGCCAGGCGGACCGCGTCGCTGACCAGCCCCCAGCGCGAGCGCGCCTTGATGAAGGCGGCCGTGGTCGCTTTTTCCTTCTCGATCTTCGGCGTGCCGTCGACCCGCATGAAGTTCTGCGCGGCTTGCGACATCAACCGGGGATAGGTCGTGAAGAAATTGCTGGAATTGGTGTGGAGCAAAGCCGGCATGTCTTTGTATTTTCTCAGGTCCTTGAGCACGAAGGACCTGTCCAACATCTGCTTGTAGAGGGCGAGGTTCCGTTTGGTCATAGGACCGTTGCGGCTCTTGACCTTGACGATTGCCTCAGCCGCGATGCGGCCGGAGGTCATGGCGAGGTTCGAACCCTCGCGGTGAACGGCGTTGTTCAGCTGCGCGGCATCGCCGACCACGACCCAACCGTCGCCAAAGAGCTGCGGAATCGCCTTGTAGCCGCCTTCGGGAATGAGATGCGCGGCATATTCTTTCACCTCCGAGCCAGCGATCAGCGGCCGGATCGAAGGATGGCTTTTTAAGGCATCGAGCAGGACGTAAGGGCTCTCCATCGTTGCGGCGAAATCCGAGACGAGGCAGCCAATCCCAAGTGAGATCGACTCCTTGTTGGTGTAGAGGAAGCCGAGCCCGGCCATGCCGCGGGAGGTCGTGCCCACCGCCTCGATCACGCAACCTTCATCGCCCTTGAGGCCGAACCGCTGCTCAATGACCTCTTCGGGCAGGAAATGCATTTCCTTGACGGCGAGCGCCACGGCTTCCGGCTTCAGCATCTTGCGCAGTCCGCCCCGCGTGCCAAGCAGTCCGCAGACACCTTCTGCAAGAACGATCACGTCCGCGTAGATCGCTCCGCCAGCACGATCTGTGCGGACACCGATCACCTTGCCCTTGGCATCATGGACGAGTTCCGTCACGGTCGTCTCGCACAGAACCGTGGCGCCGGCTTCGCGCACCTTGCGCGAAAACCATTTATCGAACTGGGCACGGATGATCGTGTAGCGGTTGGGCTTCGCCTCGTTGAAGTCATCCGAGCGATAGTGAATCCCGGTGTGTGAGCTGTCGTCCATCACCCAAAGCCGCTGTTCAACCAGATGCCGCTCGAGAGGCGCGTCATCCCGGAAATCCGGAATGATCTCCTCCAGCATGTTCGCGTACATGATGGCACCCTGGACATTCTTGGAGCCCGGATATTCTCCGCGCTCCAACTGCAGCACCTTCAGGCCGCGGCTTGCCATCGTGTAAGCAGCTGCGTTCCCGGACATGCCGGCCCCGATGACAATGGCGTCGAATTCGTCCTCGATCATCTCCGTCTCCCTTAGCTTGCAAGCTTGTCGCGACTGTGCGGCGACAGCCGCCGGGTGAAGGCTTCCGTCAGTGCGGGCAGGAAGCGGATCGCATCGGTAACGATTCCGAGGTGAGCAAAATCGAAAATCGGCGCGTTGGGATCGGTGTTGATGGCCACGATGAGATCGGCCCCTTCCACGCCAACCCGGTGCTGGATGGCGCCGGAAATCCCCGCCGCTATGTAAAGCTTCGGCCGGATGGTCTTGCCAGTTTGGCCGATTTGCCGATCAGGCGACACCCAGCCCTTCTGGACCAGTGGGCGCGAACAGCCATGTTCGGCGCCTATCGCGCGCGCGAGATTCTTCACAAGCTGCAAATTCTCCGCCGCGCCGAGACCGAGACCTCCCGCAACCACAACGTCGGCATAGGCGAGATTGGCCATTGCCGACTGGCTATCCGGTAGGAAACTGAGGACTTTGGTGACGATCTCGTCCTCGGTAATCGACACCTTGTGCTGGATGACACGGCCGACCGGCTTATCCGCCCGCTGCGGCATGGGCATGACCCTCGGGCGCACCGTCGCCATCTGCGGTCGATAGTTGAGCGTATAGATTGTGCATAACAGGGAACCGCCGAAAGTCGGACGGGTCGCGGCGAGCGAACCGTCGGCATCCACGTCGAGTTCGGTGCAGTCGGCCGTGAGGCCAGTCTGCAAAGTTGTCGCCACAGAACCAGCAAGATCCCTTCCGAGTGTGGTCGCACCGAGAAGAAGGATCTCGGGTTTGTGGGTAGCGACCAGATCCGTCATCGCCTTGGTGAAAGGCTCGTTTCGATAGTCGGCGAACAGTGGCGCCTCGACGATGTAGACAAGGTCGGCGCCATAAGCGAAGGCTTCGGCAATGGCGTCCCCGATGGCCTCCCCAGGTGGGCCGAGCACGACGCCAGCAAGCTGCACCTCAAGCTTGTCGGCCAGCTTGCGACCTTCGCCGAGCAGCTCGAATGATACCGGATGGACCTGGCCGCGTTCGAGCTCGATGAAGACCCAGATGTGTCGGTAGTCCTTGAAATGGTCGGGCAGTTCCTTCTTTATGCCGGCACGGCCGGCGGTAGGGCGAGGGGTTTCTCGGTTCACGGTCGACATTGTCTGCTCCTGGTCCTCACGCGCCACTGTTGGAGGCGAGCTCTTGTTCCAGCGCCGGCTGGCGGGTGAAGATTGCGGCGATGGTGTGGTCAGCGATATCGCGCAACGTCTTCTCCGCAGTGTCGAGTTGCACCGCCTTTTCCGCCCGCGCAGCAGGAGCGAAAACACGCTTGACGACCGTCGGCGAGCCGCGCAGGCCACATCTGGTGAGATCCTCAATGCCGGCGTCGGCCGCACTCCACTTCAAGACCCGGCTGCGCGCGGCACACAGGGCGTCCTCAAGCGATCCCCGGCGGATCTCGTTTGTGCCTTCCAGCATGGTGATGAGGCACGGGAGCCTGCTCTTCAGCATTTGTGTGCCGCCTTCGCAACGGCGTTCGACCTTAATCTCGCGCGCAGCGAGATCGATAGAGGCGATCTTCGCGACATAGGTGAGCTGCAAGAGACCAAGGCGCTTGGCTATGCCGGGCCCGACCTGGGCGGTGTCGCCATCGATCGTCTGCTTGCCGGTGAAGACGATGTCTGGCGCGCCGAACGTCTCGCCAATCTTGGCGATTGCCTGGGAAAGGGCGAAGGAGGTCGCCAGCGTGTCGGAGCCGGCAAAATAGCGGTCGGTCAAGAGCACCGCGCGGTCGGCGCCGTAACCGAGCGCCTTGCGCAGCGAGTCCTCTGCCATGGGCGGACCCATACTGAGCACGGTGACCTCGCCACCATAAGCGTCGCGCAGTCTGAGTGCTTCTTCCAGGGCGAACAAGTCGTAAGGGTTGATGATGGTCGGCACACCCTGGCGCATGATCGTGTTCGTCACCGGATGGACCCGTATCTGTGCCGAGTCGGGCACCTGCTTGATGCAGATTACGATATGCATTGGCGGTTTCTCTAGGCTCCTATCGCGATCGGGGCTTGGCAGTTCACCTTCTCGGCTGCATCATTCGTGCCAAGTGTTTCGCGGGCCCTTATTCCTAGAAAATCGGTTGGTTGCTCTGAGGGTGCCGTCGTGATGACCGGATTTGTCGGCTTCTCGACATTGTCGCGTCTCAACCCGTGTCGCGCTCATTCGCTTCCGAACCGCTTCAGTGCGGAGTCGAACGGGACAAAGGCGCGGCCCGGCGTGGCGGGTTTGTTCGGATCGTGGTCCTTGAGTACCTTGAAGACCCGATGCGTAAGCGGCGAGGAAATCGCGAAGTCCTCATAGGCGCGTTCCAGCGTGGCGCGCACGCGCGCGGCGACTACCGGGTCGGGCAGACCGGAGAAATCTTCTTCGGAAAGGTATTGGCCCACCCGCTTCATGATATGGAGCCGTGAGACATTGAGCACGTTCGGATCGTAGGAGACGCCAAGGACAGCGAAGAACTCCTCCGCAGCCGACAGGCCTTTCAGCCGCGCGAGGATGTCGGTGACATCAATAGGGCGGCTGTCAGCGGAACAATTCATTGCACTCTCCCCGGTCGGAAAAACTGTGGTGTCGATGCGTTTGTCGCAGGGCCGACCTGCGCGCAATCCGCGGCTGCAGGAATGAAATGGGATGAACCAGCCAGGCGTGCCTCGCTGGACATTTTCTCGTAGAGCTCGACCAGTTGATCTGCAGTGACGGTCGATTTGGTCTCGGCCGCCTTGCGGCGAACGCGGGCCACCATGGCGGCTGCCAGATCCGGGTCGAGATCGCGGCCGCTTTCGCTCAGCACATGGGCAATTGCCGTGGCGCCAGAATGTTTGCCGATGACGATAGCCCGGCAACGGCCCACGAGAGCCGGATCGAGCCCCTGATAGCTACGCGAGTCCTTCAGCAGCCCTGCGACGTGAATACCGGACTCGTGGGTGAAAACATCGGCGCCGACGACCGGCTTGATGGCTGCTGTCGGCCGGCAGGCGGCCCGCGCCACCTGGGCGGCAAGATTGGGCAACGCGGTCAGGTCGATGCCGGCGTCTGCGCCGTCAAGGACGGCCATCGCTGTGGCTACCTCTTCCAGCGCGGCATTGCCCGCGCGCTCGCCGAGGCCGAGGACGGTCACCGAGGCATGGCGCGCGCCGGCGCGGATTGCGGCCAGCGTGTTGGCGACGGCGAGGCCGAGATCGTTGTGGCCATGAAATTCGAGGTCGATAGAAGACCGCGCCGCGACCCAGGCGACAAGCTCAAAGGTCGAAAATGGGTCAAGAACGCCGACCGTGTCGGCCAGCCTGATGCGGCTTGCGCCGGCCCGCGCGGCCGTCTCGATGACGCGGGCGACATGATCCGGGTCGGCCCGCGAGGCGTCCTCGCAGCCTACCGCAACGAAAAAGCCGCGGGCGGCTGCGAGCCCGACCATGTGCTCGATGACCTGCAGCGCTCCCGCGTGATCGAGGCCCAGCTTGGCGGCGAGCTGGATGTCCGATGCAGGCAGCGACAGATTGACGGCGGTGACGCCGCTTTGGATTGCTGCCTCAAGATCCTGCGATGTCATCCTGCACCAGGCCGTGAGCCGAACCGGGAGGCTCTTCGCGACCGCGCAGCGAATTGTTTCGATCTCGTCGGCGCCCATGACCGGCGAGCCGATTTCGATCTCTGGCACGCCGGCTGCAGCAAGAGACTCAGCGATCTCCAGCTTTTCCGCCGTGGTAAAGGCGACGCCGGGTGCCTGCTCGCCATCGCGCAAGGTCGTATCGTTGAGATAGACCTGACGGTTCATGAGCGACCACCGCTTCTTCCGGCACCGGAGCATGGACCCGATTGAATGTCCTCGGCACTTCGCTTATCCGGCCAAGAATTGCGAACGCCACGCAGCCTCTCCACGATCGCGGGCATGACCTCAAGCACTCGGTCGACATCCGCTTCGCCGTTGTCTCGCGCGAAGGAAAAGCGGACGGCCTCGTCCGGCGTTTTCATCGCCCTCAGGACGTGGCTCGGCTCCAACGAGCCGGAGGTGCAGGCGGAGCCGGCGGAACACGCGATCCCCACGCGGCTCAGGAGAAGTGGGATTCCATCGCCTTCGATATGTTCAAATGAAATGTTGGCAGTGTTTGGCAACCGCGCCAGCGGATCGCCATTGACGCAGGTGTTTGGGACGCCCTGGAGAATTCCGTTTTCTAGGCGGTCGCGCAGCGACTTTACCCGTGTGGTCCCGTCGTCCATGAATTTCGAGGCGAGTTCGGCCGCAATGCCGAGCCCGACTATGCCAGGCGTGTTCTCGGTGCCTGCACGCCGATCGTGCTCTTGGCGACCTCCTGTGATCATCGAGCGGAAGTGCACGCCACGCTTTACATAGAGTGCGCCGATCCCTTTCGGGCCATGCAGCTTGTGGCCGGACAGCGACAGCATGTCGATTGCGGTCGATTTCAGGTCCATTGGAAGTTTCCCGACCGCCTGCACAGCATCGGTATGGAAAAGGGCGCCGACTTCCTTGGCCAACTCAGCAAGCTTGCAGACGGGGAAGATCGTGCCAGTCTCATTGTTTGCCCACATGATCGAGACGATTGCCACGTGTGGGGTGAGGGCGGCCCTGTAGGCGTCGAGGTCAAGCCGGCCATGGCGATCCACCGGGATTGTGTGCACCTTGACGGCCCGCGTCTTTTCAAGATGCGCGCAGAGCGTCAGCACGGCCGGATGCTCGACCGCTGAAATCAGGATCTCTGTTCGGCCAGGCAACACCTCGAGCCCCGAAAGAATCGCTGCATTGTCGCTTTCCGTCCCGCCCGAGGTAAAGATGATTTCATGGTCTAGCTCGGCGCCGATCAGCGCCTGCAGCTGGAGGCGCGCCTTTTTCACCGCGGCAAAGGCCGCGGCGCCGAACCCATGCGTCGACGAAGGGTTGCCGAATTGATCTGTAAAGAACGGCAACATCGCTTGAACGACCTCAGGATCGACCCGTGTGGTGGCGTTGTTGTCGAGATAGACAGGTCTCATGCTGCGATCCCTCAGTTGACCAGAATGACGCGACGCCCGAGATCGCTCGCATTGAGCCTGGCGCATGCCGGTGATGGTGATGGACCAAACCGGCAGCCGGTGCAGGCGCCCGCCAGTCTTGACGCCGACATGGTCGCCGTCGACATCGTCAAGTTCGCCTCCCCGCCGTGAGCCTCCAGGTAGCCCCCAACAGTGTCTTCCATCGGGCGAATCTACTGCAGCGTCGTCACTGGGCGGCCGACAGTTTCGGCCCCTCCAGGAACTGAACTGTTTCTGGCGGCGACGTTCTGCACATCCCACCGGAAGCGATCGCTGGTCCGCAATCGGCTTCGACCTTGCCTAGTTGAGGGCGCGGACGTCTGTTGTCCCGGGCGTACAGAGCCGCTATGCCGCAATAACGCCCTCGGCGGACATTGCTCCCTGGACCAGAACAAGCACTTCCTCGATGGCTGCGAAGCATGCGAGGCAGCCGCGGCCAGCTTTTGTATAGCAAGTGATCTGCCCGGCGGTGGTTTGCTGATGGTGAGTTCGGTAACCGCCGACAAGGAGGTGGTCGTGGCGCCGCTGCTGAAGGTCTGGCGCTCAGCGGCAGTGATCCTTGAGGCGCCAGGGTCGATGCCGATCACCGATTCAGACGTGTCGCCATAACCAATGGTGCCGGCCATACCTCCTGCATTGGCTGTTTCCAGAACGCCGGCATGTTTGCGGGCGAAGTGTTGCTTGGCGTTCCCGCTACAGTTCCACATACGGCTGCCTCGGGCGATCAGCCGAAGGACTTGCCGCAAGCGCACTTCTCCCGCGCGTTGGGATTGTCAAAGACAAAGCCGGAGGATTCCAGCCCCGTGACAAAGTCGACGGTCATGCCGGCTACATGGGGCTGAGACCCTACGTCTACGAATACCTTGACCCCGTCTACCTCAATGATCGCATCGCCCTCGCGCGAGGCACTCTCGGGGCCCATCAGATATTTGAAGCCGGCGCAGCCGCCAGTCTGGACCATGATGCGAAAACCTTCCGCCGGCTCGCTCGCGCTGGAAAGAGCCGTCTTGACGGCGGCAAGCGCGGTGTGGGTGAGCGTTATCATGGCTAAGTTTCTCCTCAGTCCGTGCCGCATTTGCGGATGACCGTGCATGTGCCATGCCAAAGTAGAAACCTCTTTAAAACAGAAGCTTGTCCCTACAACACTGTGTCGGATGTGCGACATTGTCGGCAGCGTACACGACGTCCGACCGCGTGGATTGCGCCGTCACAGTCCTGTCCTGAAAGACAGCGGGGCAACACCACTGGGTGGTTTTGTCTAGACCGCGACACAGTGGTCTCGCCGTCAGTCGTGCTGCACTCTCTCGTAAACCATTGACCGGTATGCGAAGATTTCTTCGAGGTCGCTTCTCCGCGATTGGCACGACATTTGAAGCTCCTTTCCGGCGAAGGCGGCAGAACTGCCGACCGACACTGATCTTGCGGGTGACCCGCGATCAGTGGAACGAAGGAAGGGACGCAAATGTCAGGTTTGGACCAGATCCGCTTTCGGAGGGAAAGCAGCACCTCCCGTCGACCCCGAATGCCGGATCGGTCGGTTAGCGTCGACATCCACAATCGCTCGCCACCGCCTGATCGCCGCCGATCGACTTGAGATGCGATACGACCGACATCCAACGGTCTGTCTCATCGCGTGAGAGCAGCCAGCGCGTTTCGAGCCGGCGACACGGCGGCACGTATGCCGTCCAGCAACACTGGGGCAAGCAAAGATCGGCATCAGCCTCACGGGCGCGCTCTATTGGCGAGCACCCGGCAGGGCAGTTGATCCTCAACAATTGAGTGGAAGCAGGGGAAAGACATGGACCAGCGCCAGAAACCCTCTCCGGACCAAATCCGGCGGGCACAGGAAGACAGTCCGAAAGTCCGCGAGCGCGATCTGGCCGCCAAATTGAGCGTTTCGGAAGCGGAGCTGGTCGCGGCACATTGCGGTTTCGGCGCGGTACGCATCGAGCCGCGCGTCAATGATCTGCTGATTGGCCTCGAAGCGGTCGGCGAGGTGATGGCGCTGACCCGCAATCAAAGTGCCGTGCACGAGAAGATTGGCGTCTACAACAAGGTGGTAACCGGCAACCACCACATCATGGTGCTTGGCGACGACATCGATCTGCGCATCTTCCCGGAGGCTTGGGCGTATGGTTTTGCCGTCGAAAAGCGCGATGACGGCGACATCCGCCGCAGTCTGCAATTCTTCGACGCTGCCGGCGCTTCAGTGCATCAGGTGCATGTCAGGCCGGCCTCCAACCTCAACGCTTATCAGAAGCTGGTGGCGGAGTTCGCATCCTCGAACCAGGAGCCGATCTTGTCGGTTAAGGTGAGCGGAGCCGATGACGCAGAGGTTCCGGACCAAGCCACCACGATCGACGAGCTGCGTGAGCACTGGAGCCGGCTGACCGACGTGCATCAGTTCTTCGACATGCTGAAGACGCTGAAGCTCAGTCGGTGCCGGGCGATGCGCATGGTCGGCCAGGATTATGCCTGGCTGCTCGACAATGCTGCCGTTGGCGCCATGTTCCAAAGCGCGGCCGAAGAAGAGATGCCGATCATGTGCTTCGTCGGCAATCGTGGCTGCATCCAGATCCATTCCGGCCCCATCAAGTCGGTCAAGCCGATCGGGCCGCGGATCAATGTTCTGGACGAAACCTTCCACCTGCATCTCAGAACCCACCACATCCACGAGGTTTGGGCCGTGCGCAAGCCGACCAGGGACGGTCACGTCACGTCGCTCGAAGCCTATGGCGCCGACGGCAAAATGATCATCCAGTTTTTCGGCGAGCGCCATGAAGGCGAACGCGAGCGCGGCGACTGGCGGGTCTTGGCCGAGACCCTGCCGCGTATCCCAATCCCGACAGCCGCCTGAGGTCACACCGATGCATGTTGATTTCCGTCTTCGCTCGGCGCCGGCGCCGGTCCTTTGGATTCTGCTGGCCACCGCTCTGCCTGCCAATGCCAACGAGGGCACAGCTGTCTTTTCCGATCCGGCACGGATCGCCTCGATCGCAGGTTCCATCACCGAGATCGCCTACATGCGTGGCGAGTATGGTAGCTCCGGTTTCGACACGCTACGGCCCGAACGCCGCGCTGAAGCCGTCCGATGTCTAATACGTCAGCGCCCCGCGCAGGGATGTTCTGTCGGTCAATGGTCCAAGAGACTGGCCCTATACGGCAGCGGGCGCAACGAAGCGATCGACGTGAAATCGGTTGGTCCCTTCATCAAGCTGCCGGAGGACGGCGTCTGCAAAGGCATTCTCGAAAAATCCACGTCGCCCGCTAGACGCTCGGGTCGACGCCAAGGCCAGGAAACCCGCTGCCGGCACGAAGGCGACCGAAAAGCAGATCCCGCCTGAGCGGCGGCGACGGCGCGGATCGAGCCGGTCAAGCCGTTTTAGAGGGGGTGAGGGTGCCGTGGTGTTGGCATGTCCAACTGCCTTCGTATTTCGGGCCGCGCGCCTTTCGCAGCTGTCTCAGCCACGGCACCGGAGCGCGATTGCGCCTGCCGATGCAAATGGAATCGTTGCACTGCGATTCATCGCGGCAGGAGCCATGCGCAAGCAGACAAAGCCGTTCAGACCACGCCGTCCTGAAAGCCGAAAACTGGCAACCAGCATAACGAGATCCGAGGAGGCAGCACTCCTCGACCGTGTCAGCGCCATTGCGACCGGGACCAGAAACGAGTTCCCGGCCCTTCAAGAACCGATGCCTGATCACCCATCAGCTGCCAAGCGCGAACCGCGTTCGCCCGGGCTGCGTAATCCTGCCCAACTCCGTCCGGGCGAACGCTGCCCGCTCCTGTAGGGCGCGGAGGTGAAGGCCGGCGGGCGCTGGCGCGTCCATGCCCATCGGGAGTCGATGCGGAAGAAGCAGTAGCCGGATCCAGGCGGCCTATGCGATCGGCGAAACGAAGCCTGCAACCGACAAAGTAATCGTGCGCAGGATCGCGGCGCGCGGCTGGTGCGATTGCATCTGTCGCCGCGCTGAGGGCTTCTTCTGTCAGGCGGTCTAGGTTTCGCGATTCGGGCCGTGCAGGAACACCGTGAGGGCGGCGAGGAACGTGGCAACCGCGCTGTACGCAAAGACACTGGATAGGCCGGCATTGTTCACCAGTAATCCGCCGACAATCGCGCCGGCTGCGATGGCCACCTGGAACGTTGCGGCCATCAGAACACCGGCGCTTTCGGCCTGCTCGGGAACGGCGCGCAGCACCAGCCACGTCTGTACCCCTACCGGCACCGCACCGAAGGCAAAGCTCCATACGGCAATCGCAATCGCCGAGGCCAAGGCCGATGCTCCCACCATCAGCAGCGAAACAGCGGCTATCGCTATGAGCAGGGGCGGCATTGCCGCCACTGCCTTGAGGCTGTGTTTGGCCAGGAATGCGCCGGCTAAATTGCCCAAGAAGCCGCCTATGCCAGATGCGAGCAACACTAGCGAGATCGCCTCGATATCCAGCGCGGGAACCTTCTCGAGGAAGGCGCGGATGTAGGTGAAGCTGGCGAAGTGCCCAGAAGCGACCAGCAGGACGACCAAAAGCGCGACCTTGATCATCGGCTTCTTGGCCGCATCCAGCAGACTGCGGAATCCAGGCATTTCAACCGGAGGCAGCGTTGGAATCGTTACCAGTTGCACCAGCAGTGTTACGGCATTAACGACTGCGGCGATCATGAAGGCTGCTCGCCATCCCCAGATCTCGCCAACATAGGCGCCGATTGGGGGCGCGCAAACGATAGCGACGGAAACGCCGGTGAGGATAATTGACATGGCGCGCGGCAGAAGGTGATTTGGAACGAGCCGCATCGCCAGCGATGCCGAAATCGACCAGAAGCCTCCGAGCGCAATGCCGAGCACGACGCGTGCCGCCAGGAAAACCGGCAGCGACCACGCGACTTCCGCCAGAACGTTGGACAGGATCTGCAGCAGCATCATCGCCCACAGGACGATCCTGCGGTCCAGGCGCTTTGTGATGATGGCCGTCGTCGGCGCCGAGATCGCCGCAGCGATCGCGGTCGCTGTCATCGTCTGTCCAGCCGCACCCTCCGTGATACCGAGATCATGCGCGAGCGGTGTCAGCACGCAGGCAGGCAGAAACTCTGCCGTCACCAGCCCGAAGGTCCCCAAGGCAAGCGAAATGACCGCACCCCATGCGGGACGAGAAGGTTGATCCGGCTTTTCTGGGCCGTGCAGAACAGCCTTCATGAAGCCTGTCGCGGATTCGGTCATGAATAGGCTCGCCAGTTTGGATGACCTGCAAGATGGGTTGGCTGCGTTGACCCGCATTCAAGCCAGAAGCGCCGCCGGTCCCGGCGGCGTTGCACGAAAGGATGTTCATCGCTGCCTGACATGTTGTGATGGTGCGGCAGGCGATATCGGTGCCGGTTTGTCCGAGCCGGACGAGGATGCCATCGTCGGAAGGCACTCCATCGGGCGTTCCCATGGCGACCATCGGCGGTCGGTCTCGAGCCAACCATGCGCGAAGCAGCTACCGAGCACGGACTCTGAAGGAAACGATGTCCCGCGGCGGAAACCGGCACGGTCTCCCCAGGCGCTTCTACAGAGCTTCGCGTCTCAGCCATGGTTCCGCTTGTAGCTTTGGTGCCTGGATGCTCTAACGATGAGAGCAAGCACCATGCCATTTCACTTTAAGGCACCCGATCGACTACTCTTTGGAGTGACCCTTTTGGCTGGAGCAGGAGCACCGTGCCCTTGCCGAGGCCGAGCGCACCGCACATTTGCTTGGCACCCGGACCGAGCAGTGGTGATGCATGGTCAGGGCAATCCGCACTTCCGGAACCGGCTCGGGAAACACGAAAACCGTTCTGGACAGGCTGGCCCATGCATTGCCGCACACCGGCTGGCACCGTGTCGACCGCGTAAGGCGCTATCGCGTTCTTGAATGCGCCGGCATGGCGGTCTGCGAACACACCGCTGTCGCAGCATTCGTCGAAACGCACGCTGTTGCTATTTCCGCTCTGTCGAGGAAGGTCTTTGACATCCTCCAGCCCTTAGCGCGCACCACTGCGGATGCGGGGAGGACCATTCGGCTCGGGTCGCGGCGTTTGCATGCCTGAGGGTGCTTTTCATTTGCTCCCTTCGTGTGTCCGAAGCTGAACAAGAATGTCGCAAGCCCGACCAAAAGGCCGCCAAGGCCGGGCCACCGGTTCCGGGACTGGTGCAAGGCAAAGGGTGCGCTAATCGGCACGCAACTTGCCCCGACGATTTTGTCAGGGGTGGGCAGTCAGCACCGCTGCATCGAGTTCGGCGGTCATTGACCAATCCATACGGCGCCTGAGCCGGGACGATGCTGGTAGTCGACCTTGTGACCGGCCGTGCGAGCCAATCGAGCGCAAGAACGCCTGACGTTCAGGAGAAACCAGATGGCGATTAACCAGGTTCCAGATCATGTCCCACCCGAAATGGTGGGGGACTTCAGCCTGTTTACGTCACCAGGGATGTCACCGACGCCCAACGGCGATCCGCACGCGGCTGTCGCTTGCGTGCATGCCGGAGCGCCAATCTTTTATTCGCCGTGCAACACGCGCCCTGGGCGCGGTACCTGGGTCATCACTCGCGCCGCAGACCAGCGCCGGGTGCTCCAGGACACCGAAACCTTTTCCAGCCACCGCAGCACCTTCGCCTCAGCATTGGGCGAAAACTGGCCGATGATTCCGCTTGAACTCGATCCGCCAGCCCATCGCGTCTTTCGCTCACTGCTCAACCCGCTGCTTTCGCCAAAGCGGGTGACAGAGTTGGAACCGACTATCCGCGAGCGAGCGATCACGCTGATCGAAGGGATCGCCGCATCGGGCACAAGCTGCGACGTCATGAAGGATTTTGCCTTTCCCTTCGCAGTCAACATCTTCCTTCGCTTTCTGGGGCTACCGGAACACCGACTCCATACATTTGTCGGTTGGGCAAGAGATCTACTCCACGGCGATGATGTGAGGCGGCCGGCGGCGGCCCGGACAATTGTGGCGTTCATTGACGAACTTGCAGCCATGCGCCGCAACCGTCCGGTCGACGATTTCATGAGCTTCATCGTGCAGGCACAGGTCGAGGGTCGCCGGCTGACAGACGAGGAAGTCCGTGGCATGGGCGTGCTTCTCTTCGTGGCGGGGCTCGACACGGTCGCTACAGCTATAGGTTTTGACTTGGCCTACCTCGCGCGCAACATCAAAGATCAGGACTTGCTGCGGAGCGAACCGGACCGGATCGTGCTCGCAGCCGAAGAATTGCTGCGCGCCTATCCGAGCGTTCAGATGGTCCGCGTGGCAATCAAAGATATCGACTTCGAGGGCGCGCCGATCCGTAAGGGGGACTATGTTTCCTGCGCAGCGATGATTGCAAATCGTGACCCGGCGGAATTCGAATCCCCCAACACGGTAGATCTGTCGCGAGAGGCAAACCGCCACGCCTCCTTTGGCTATGGTCCCCACCGTTGCCTTGGATCACACCTTGCCCGACGCGAGATTGTCATTGGCCTGGAGGAGTGGCTGGCGCGCATCCCCGCCTTCCGGATCAAGGAGGGTACAGCACCCGTCGCCTATGGCGGTCATGTGTTCGGGATCGAAAATCTGATCCTGGACTGGTCCTGAGCAAGCCCGACCTCGAGCCGGGACACAGACAATGGAGGTAGCGCTATGCGCATCATCGTCCACAAAGCCAAATGCCAGGGTCACGCGCAATGCTTGGCGCGAGCCCCGGGTGTCTTCAAGCTTGACGACGAAGGCTATATCCTGCCCGGCGACATTGAGGTTGCGGAGGGGGAGCAACGGCTTGCCTCACAAGGCGCTCGGTGCTGCCCCGAACGTGCGCTGGAAGTCGACGCTACACCCGCTGCGCGGATTGAACCGGACGTCGATCAATCGAGAGTCAGGCGGGCTTAATCGAAGTCGAATCGATCTGGCTGCACACTTGAAAGATGGCATGAGGCGTCTGCTGCACACCCTCATCCAACTGCGCAGGGACATCTCTCGAGGCTCCAATGGTGCGCAAACGGTAGGCGAGGTTCCGAAATACCCTCTCCAAATCTCAGCTTGTGGAAGATTCGATGGATCAGGCAAAAATTAATGTACTCCTCGACCGCGAGGCGATCCGCGATTGCCTCTATCGGTACTGCCGTGGGATAGACCGCGCGGATGAGAGGGCATTGCGCAGCGCGTACTGGCCCGATGCGAATGACAGTCACGGGGCCTATCGCGGCTCGGCCGAAGGCTTCATCCGGTTTGCGCTCGGTGTCTTCCAGACCGGATCGCGCAACATCCATCAGATCACGAACATCCTGATCGATTTCACCACACCGGCGGAGGCCGCGGTCGAGAGCTACTTCACCGCGCTGCAACGCGGACCGGACGAAGACGGAGAAGTACGCCAGATGTTGCTGTGCGGCCGTTACTGCGATCTGTTTCAGAAGAGGGAAGGAGAGTGGCGCATTGCCGAACGGACGGTGATCTACGATTGGCTCGAAGAGCAGGCGCCACCAGCGCTGCTCGAGGCAGACCGATTCGGGGCTCGGCAGCCGATCGGCGCACATCATCCGGATGACCCGGTCTACGCGCTCGCGAAGCATCGCGTTCTTCTCGGCATGGATGCTGAGAGGTTCCGAACGTGAGAGCCGGCAATGGAAACAAAGACCATATAATTTTGCAGTGGCATGCCTGTCCCGACGAAAGCCTTCCCGGTAAGGACGTAGCCGAGCGGATTGCCTTATGCCCCGCAGCGGCGTGACCGCGGTCCGCTCTGTCGCCCATAACTTTGCTGACGCAGGGAACACTATTTTGCGCGGCAGGCTGCGACGTCCAAGCTCGGTCCGGAGGATCGGTTCGCAGCGGGAAATGGCTCATCCTGGAGCCGGATCGCATGTCTTCGAAGGTCGATCTCCAGCTTCGACTGCCATATCCAGAGTTGGACCGCAGCCGGAACGAACGACGTCTATTTGGGACCGCAACCGGCCGTCACCAGCACATGTTGCTCTACCGCGACCCATTATTGCGCCGCCTAAAGTCGAAGGGCAGAGATTTTTGAGCCTCGCGGAGAAGTTCTCGTGAAGCAGGCAGAACGCATTGTCATCCTAGCAGGCGCCGCGGGCGGTATCGGCAGCGCCCTGGTCGATATTCTTGCCGGAGATGGAGACACAGTTGCGGTGGATCTTCCGGGCGGCGGCGTGGTTGAACTGGCCCCACGGTCTCGGCGGCCCGCATCTCGGCTTTTATGGCCGGGTCGAAGCATAGTTCGGTCATTTCGGTGTGCCGATCAACCACGCCGGGCTGCGACCCATTATGGCTGCCACTGTCGAGATCGATGTCGGCGCCTTCCGAGCGGCCTGGCAGTACAGCTGATTGGGCCGTTGGTCATGGTGCGGGAAGCGGCCAGGCGAGTGCGATCAGGCTGTGCGCTCATCAACATTGCTTCGACGGTGGGCGTGCTGGGCAATCCCAAGCGAAACGCCAGCGCAGCCTCGAAAGTGGGCTTGATCTCGTTAACGAAGTCGCTTGCATGCGGACGGGTTTCCCAGGGCATCGGTGGGATGGCGGTAGCGCCAGGCTGCCCGCACCGCGCATCGCAAGCCATTTGTCGCAACACATTTGCCGCGGCCAAGCGCCGATTTCGATGCGATCGGTGTGCGGGCCGGGCGCATCTCCGTCGGCCAACCATCAGCAAACAAGGAAACACCATGGAATTCGCCACCTTCATTCTGGCGGCCCAGCGCGGCTATCATCAATCGTCCGATAGCGTCATCCGCAACTCCATTGAACAGGCTGTCGCCTCCGAGCAGGCTGGCTTCGATACCGCATGGTTCGCTGAGCACCACTTCAACAATTACAGCCTGATTCCGTCGCCCTTGATGATGGTGGCGCACTGCGCCGGCCTGACGAGCACCATCCGCCTTGGCACCGCCGTCTGCGTGCTGCCGCTCTATCAACCGCAGCGTCTGCTTTCCGAGATCGGCTTCGCCGACATCGTTGCGAACGGTCGTCTCGAGCTCGGGGTCGGCGTCGGATACCAGCAGTTCGAGTTCGAGCGCTTCGGCGTCAATATCGATGAGGCGCCGGCCGTCTTTTCGGAATACTTGGATATCCTTCTGAAGGGCCTCAACGAGAACATCTTCGAGCACGATGGCCATTATGAGAAGATACCCCCGACGGCGGTTTCGGTACGTACCGTCCAGAAGCCGACCCCGCCAATATGGATCGCCGGCGGGCCGGCTCGCACGGGACGGGCCTATCGCGACGGACACAATTTCTTTGTCACAGCATTCCACGACGGCGTGGAGACCTTGAGCACGCTGCGTGCAACAATTGAGAAGGCAGCCGCTTCCAAGGGCAGGAATGTCACCGACGCCAAGATATCGCTGCTGCGTTGCTGCTATGCCAGCCACGATGAGGCGGAGATCATCAGCTATCTCGACAACGCCCGCTTCCAGCGCCGCCTGTCCGAGGCGCTGCATCAACGCCGACAGCAGAGCCACGACGGCTATCTGCTGCAGGAAACCCCCACTCAGCAGGATCTGTCATTCGAGACAATGCGCAAGAATATGCCGATCGGCAGCGTGAATCGCGTGATTGATCGCCTGCTGGAAGAGATCGACATCCTTAAACCGGATCAGATCGCACTTCAGACCCAGTTGGGAGATTTCGACCAAAATACAATGCTGCGCCAGATCGAGCTCTGGGGAGACAGGATCATTCCCGCAATCAACAAGGCGCTGGATCATGCCCAGATTTGAATTCGCGACGGGTTCAACTTCTTGCCTCAGCTCCTTGGTCGTTTCAGGGGGTATAAACGCACGGGTCAACGGCAGGGCTCATGAACGGAACTTGATGCGCCTTTGATGAGTAGCGCTTCGTCACCCTCGATGGCTCCAGATGGGTGCCCGAATATCTCACCTACCGACGGCTCCGCTTGCATCGGCTAAGGCCGTTGCTTCAGGATCTGTTCGCGCCCGGTCATGCATCTTCACGGCGTCGATGTCCCGGATGAAATCCTTGGCGCTTGCGACGGCGAGCACGATGACTTCGAAGGCGGCAATCGCATTGTCGTGGCCGTCAACCTGGCGGCCGCTGCATCGGGTCAAGCCTGCGCCCGCGCGTGCCCGAAAGACTGCCAGACCCATGTTACCGGCCGACAGTGTCGCTGCATGAGGAGACAAATCAGGAGAACGGAACCCATGTCCACGCAAAACGATGGCCGTCCCGGCGCCGGCCAATGGCCTGGGATCGAGCCGGACAAGGACTTCGACCAGCATGTGCTTGCCTGTGTCCTGTCGTGTGCGCTCAAGGAGGTCGAGGACGGCGAGGCGACGGCGACGGAGTCAACAGGCCTTTCCCGTGCCGAGCTGCGCGACGTCCTGCCTTGCAGTTTCCCCGCTACCGCTATCAACGGCTTCGCCTTGGAAGATGTCAGCGATCCTAAGCCGGCTATGGAGGAAGAACTTTTGCACGGCCTGCTGTTGGCGCATGCCCGGCCGAGCGACCCGGTGAGCGCCCGCTTCTCTAAGATCATCGCCCGGCGCGCCATGCGCAACGACCATCTGTGGCAGGACCTTGGCCTTCTCAACCGGGGCGAGCTCAACCAGCTGCTTGCCACACACTTTCCGACGCTGGCGGCCGGCAACACCCAAAACATGAAATGGAAGAAGTACTTTTATCGCAAACTCTGCGAGGCCGAAGGTTTTTCGCTTTGCACTGCACCCAATTGCCGGGAATGCAACGATTTCGAAAGTTGCTTCGGCCCGGAGGAAGGGGAAAGCGGCCTCATGCTGGTCAACAACGGGGTCGCGTTGGTCTAAGGGCCGCTTTTCGTCACGAGGCCTTCAGACTTTGATCGCCATTGCGCCACAAGCGCTTTTCCCGGCGCCGCTGTATGGAGGAAGGGATGTTCATCGCCTCGCGATACTTTGTGACGGTGCGGCGAGCGATATCGACGCCCCATTCCTTGAGCCGGTCAGCGATGTCATCGTCAGAAAGCATGTCATCAAGCGATTCTTCGGCAACCATCGCCTTGATCCGATGGCGGACAGCTTCGGCGGAGTGCGCGTCACCTCCTTCGGAGGAGGCGATCGCGACGGTGAAAAAGTACTTTAGTTCGAACACTCCGCGTGGGGTAAGCATGTACTTGTTCGACGTCACCCGGCTCACCGTCGATTCGTGCATGCTGATGGCGTCAGCGACGGTCCTTAGATTGAGAGGCCGTAGGTGAGCGACGCCATATTCCAGAAAGGCATCCTGCTGGCGCACGATTTCGGTCGCAACCTTAAGGATCGTCTTGGCCCGCTGATCGAGGCTGCGAATTAACCAGTTTGCGTTTTGCAAGCATTCGTTGAGAAATGCCATGTCTTTCGATTTTTTTTCGGCTCGGCATGAAACCTCCGCAACATAGCTTTGATTGATCAGCACCTTGGGCAGCGTGTTTGGATCGAGTTCGATCTGCCATCCACCTCCGGGCGAGGGCAGAACCCAGACGTCCGGTATGATGCATTCCGGCGCCCCCGATTGGAATCTGTTTCCAGGCTTGGGATCGAGCGCACGGATTTCCTGCAACATGTCGAGAAGATCCTCTTCATCGACGTCGCAACGCTGCTTCAATGTCTGAAAATCGCGTCGTGCAAGCATCTCGAGATTTGCAACCAAAACCGCCATGGCCGGGTCGAATCGGTTTCGTTGGCGCAGCTGTATCTCGAGACATTCGCTGAGAGTTCGTGCAAAAATCCCTGGGGGATCGAAGTGCTGCAAGATACCCAGAACCCGTTCAACATCTTCCGGCCGGACGTTTAGGCTCCCGGCCAGTTCCAACGGACTTACCTGAAGATAACCAGTGTTTTCCAGATGACCGGCAAGCTCGCTGGCAATCAGCTGCTCGCGCGGTGTGAAGGCAGTGAGGGCGATCTGACGGGCGACATGGTCGTGCAACGTTTCGGCTAAGGCGACAAACTCCTCGAAAGCAGGACGATCACCCGACGCGGTGCTGGCCGCGTTCGGCAGGGATTTCCCTTGCCTGGGCCGGTCGGGGGACCCGGCCCAAGTCGGTCCTTCAACCTCGCCAGACAGCGCGTCGTCGTTTGGCGCAGGCTCCAAAAGCGGGTTTTTCTCGAGCTCCTGGTCCACGAATTGATGCAGTTCGGCATGCGTCAGTTGCAGCAAGCGAATCGACTCAATGAGTTGAGGCGATGCAGCCAGAGACTGTTTCTGAAGTAGGCCTAACGATGATTTCATGGTCAGTTCAGTATTCCTGTCAAAGAAACTCTTGGCCGCGGCTAATTGGATCTCCCACAGGTCGACGCTTCTAAAGCGCGTTACGTTTCAACAACCTCATGGAGCGCGCCTTGGAGTTTGTCTTTTGTGAACGACGTCGTCGAAAACGCGGCTGCACATGGTCGATGTGCACCAGGTCATCCAGCGGCCTTCAATACTTCAAGAACGTTTTGCGGGGATGAGACGTCGTAGGGGTCGGTCTCGCAGTTGTCGGAGAAACCTTCCTCCTCGAACCATTGCTCCACCACGCCATTGTTGATCAGAGCAGCGTAGCGCCAGGAGCGCATGCCGAAACCCAGATTGTCCTTGGCGACCAGCATGCCCATTTTACGCGTAAACTCACCCGACCCATCCGCGATGAGCTCGACTTTCTGCAGCCCCAAGGACTTCCCCCAGGCATTCATGACGAAGGCATCGTTGACGGAGAGGCAATAGACCGCGTCAATCCCCTCCTTCTCAAACTCGTCATAAAGATTCTCGAAATTGGGCAGTTGGTAGGTCGAGCAGGTCGGGGTGAAAGCGCCAGGCAGCGAGAACAGTATGACGCGCTTGCCGGCAAAGTAATTATCGGACGTTCTTTCTTGCCAGCGATATGGATTTGGCCCCTGGACTGACTCGTCGCGAACACGCGTGAGAAAGGTGACGAAGGGAACCTTCTTTTGAACGGTCATCAATTTGCTCCTCTTGAAAGAACTTGCGCACTGGATTCCGGCCGCGGCTGGCGCAAGCCCGAGCTAGGGCCCGCATGCCGGGCATGAGATGAGGCCTTCGCGGCTTCCAACCTGCTTTTCCATCCGGATGTATTGAAACATCCTGGCTGCTGGTCTTCGTCACCGGAACGCCGTTGAGATGAGTGAACTGGAGGCCTTCGAGCCGCTTGGGCAATTTTTCACGGCCATGGCGCCGCAAGCGGCGTTGAGCATCCGCTGCGCGCAGTCAAAATCCCAATAAGCGTGTGACGCCTCAAATGCGACATCATGCAAGAGAGTAACGTCACTCAAGTGGTTCAGCGTACTGTAGTGATTTGTCAGTGATCCGCCGATCTTGGATTGGGCGACACTTTGATGGGGCTCTTGGGCACTCACATGCTGATCAGAACCGGCAAACGGGAATTGCGCGAGCGTCACGTGTTGGCGTGTCGCAATCGGACCTGCCATGCGCAAAGCAGCTACCAAGCACCGATGTCCGAAGCTGGCTATGTCCCGATCTTCAGCGGGAATGGGCACCGTTGCCTCGGGCGATCGCATAGAGGTTTGCGTGTCAGCCATGGTTCGGTAGTCGCTTTCTTCGCGCTTGATGGGCTCTAACCACGAGGAGCAAGCGGCATGCCAAATTCAATTGCAGATGCTTTTGCAGCGGTCGTTTTGGCTTGAGGGCCGTGTCTTCGCCTGGACCAGGTGCGCGCTATAACGGCTTGGTCACCACATCAACAAAGGTGCTGTATGGTGCGGATATTCAGCACTTCCGCGCCGCTCGGGATAGATGAACCGGAAAGACCGGGGCCAATGCACTACCGCACACGGCGGGATTTGCAGCGATCGCATACGTCTGCCGCCAGCATGTTCTTGCGTCGAGGCGCGGCAATCGCGGCGGACACGCATGTCGCAACAACCATAAGCACGCGCAAGCGCCCTGGTCCGGATTCGGTGAGGATCGCGTCCGGCTCGGTGCACCTTTGCAATGCTTGAAGTTCCATTTGTTCTCCCGAGCGTGTCTATGGGCAAACCGCCTTGTGTCAGAAACTGGACAAGAATGTCGCAAGCCCACCGAAAGGGCGCCAAGGCCTGCAGCGCGACAATCAAGTTAAGGTGCGCCAAGCCAAGCTGGCGAGTTCCAGCCGGTGCAAGTCCGGCCCGGGTAAGGGGTAGCGTCCGCCCGGTAGTGAGTGTTGCGACGTGGGAGGTGACGACCACGGCGAAGCGTACACAGCAATCGTGTGGGGTGTGGGAGTGAGCCACGATAGTGATAAGATTGCAGGGGCCGAGACGTTCTCATCCGTCGAAGGCAATATGTGCGGAGCCGCTATGCGAGGCTCCGTCGCCCTGCCGGGGTCTAGGGCCACATCACGCACGAAAGGAACACGTCGGAACCTGGGAGGTCTCTTGCCCGACCGGGTGGCGTCCAGCCACACCGGTCCGCATCGGGAAGGCGAGGAGCCGTAGCCGATGATGAACGGACAGGAGAAATCTGACTCCGGCATAGTAGCTGGGAAGCCGACGAACAAAGCCGGGCAACCGGCGGCGGAGTTGGTGGAGCCAAGGCCGGGGACCAAGGGGAACGCGGAACAGCAACACATGCACCGGACACAGAGCCGGGCTCGCATGTCTCAGTCGCTGGACCGCGTACGGAAAGCCGCAAGGCTGAGGAAGAAGGAACGGTTCACCGCGCTCTTCCACCATATCAATGTCGACACGCTTCGGACGGCGTCTACGCGCTCAAGCGCAAGGCCGCCCCCGGGGTGGATGGCATGACGTGGCAGGACTACGAGGCAGACCTCGAGCCCCGGCTCAAGGATTTGCATGAACGGGTTCAACGGGGAGCGTATCGCCCGCAACCGTCTCGCCGGACGTTTATACCGAAGGCGGACGGCAAGCAGCGGCCGCTGGCGATTGTAGCCCTGGAAGACAAGATAGTCCAAGGGGCAACCGTCACGGTGCTCAACGCCATCTATGAAGGCGACTTCTGCGGTTTCTCATATGGGTTCCGACCCGGAAGAGGGCCGCACGATGCGTTGCACGCCCTGTGCGTGGCGATCGACAAGCGGAAGGTGAACTGGATTTTGGACGCCGACATCCAGAACTTTTTCGGGAGCGTCAGCCAAGATTGGCTCGTTCGTTTCCTGGAACACAGGATCGGCGACAAGCGCATCATCCGCCTGATCCAGAAGTGGTTGAAGGCGGGCATCCTCGAAGACGGGATCGTGACTGTCGATGACAGAGGAACGGGTCAGGGCTCGGTGATTTCGCCGCTCCTCGCCAATATCTACCTGCATTATGTCTTGGACCTGTGGGCCCAGCGCTGGCGACAGCGCGAGGCCACCGGCGACATGATCATCGTGCGCTATGCCGATGATATAATCGTCGGCTTCGAGCGCGAGGGCGACGCCCGTCGCTTCCTCGATGCTAGCCAACGACTACCTTCCCAAGCCTTGTAACCTTCATCCATGGCCGAGCGTCCGCTTCGCCGTCAAACACTCGAGGTAGGAGCCACGTGCGGGAAAGCCGCCCGCGTGGATCTGTGCCGGGGGCGCTCAGTAATGAGCGTCCCTACCGCGAAAAAGGCCACTTGCGCACATCAAACAATGACGCAATCATCACCACCGCCGCGACACCAGATTCTTATCCAGATTACGAGGTCTCTTCCAGATCGTCGCGCTACACCAAGGCCGGACCGCCGGTTAGCGGGCAAGCCTTGAAAATGCAACGTAGCGTCAACCCGGCACCCAAATTGCTCCGATGATCTTGTCAGTGAGGCGTCGGGGAGAAGCGCCGGTGGGCCGGCGGCGAAATAACCGAAATCAATCACTCCTAACGGCAACAAGGCAAACGGAACTCGATCCCTCCCGTTGTCCGCGACTTTGCGAAACGCTTGTCCGCGACTTACTGAAACCGCTGTCCCAATTTAGCGAAATCCGCATTCATCCTCCAACAGCTGCCGCAGTTCCCCAGGCTCGAATGCCATCATTGGTGGGGAGGCGGGTTCATCATCCAACAGCTGCCGGAGCTCTTCCTCGTGCGGCAAGCGCCCCCTCAACCGGCCTTGCAGCGCCTGCCGATCGGCGACGAGGTTGTCGAGGGGCAGCGGCTCGCGGTCCGGCCGCTGCCCTTCCACCAATCGTCCAACCAGCGCCCACGTGCCCTCCAGCACAAAGACGCCGCAATCATAATGGTTCGACTGTCGGGCCATGGGGGCCGGCGATAAGTTGGCGTTCAGCAGTCCTGCGAGCTGTCTTGCAGGCACGTCGTTGTATCCCTCCCGCCGGAGGGAGTCGTAGTGATAGGCGACCGGTCTTTCCCGGTTGCGGCGATCAACGAGCAGCAGCGACCAATGGGTGCCGGGGCTAGTAAGAGTGCCATTGTTCACGGGCAGGAACAGGAAGTCGGCTGGGGCGTCTTTTTGATTATAGATGGACTGCAATGTGTCTCCCGCGCGTTTCATGTGACGCAGTAGATGGGATACGGACGGATCCACCAGCCGTGTCCGGGCGGCGAGCGTCGGATTGATCCCCCGCAGCTGCACCTCCAGCAAATCGTAATCCCTCTGGATATGGGCGTCGCTCAGCCACTCGGCGGCGCCGAGCATCGACCCCTTGGGGACATTGGACGAGACTGTCGGACCTAACGCCCCGATCTGAGCATCCGAGGAGGAGGTGGTTGGCCTCGTCAGATCAACCACTGGAAGACCGCGGTAGGTGCCTGGCAGCCTAGAGGTTACTGGCGAGGCGGGTTGGGGAGCTCTCGCCGGTGCCGCTGCCGCAGTTTCACTCATCGGCGAAAGTCGACCGCGATGGATGAGCCGAACGTCACCGTGCCCTCCGGCCCCCGGGACGGCGGCGGACCCTGTCCCTTGCATCATGGGCTGCCACTCCGTCTCGTCGAGGATCTGCCCGCGCGGACGCACCGGTGCAGAATGAGCATCGTCGCGCAAGTCGGACGGTGTGGGCACATTCAGATCGACAAAAGACTGGAGACCGCCGTAGGTGTCTGAGGGAGCTCTTGCCGGTGCCGCTGGCGCAGCTTCACTCATCGGCGAAAGTCGACCGCGATGGATGAGCCGAACGTCACCGTGCCCTCCGGCCCCCGGGACGGCGGCGGACCCTGTCCCTTGCATCATGGGCTGCCACTCCGTCTCGTCGAGGATCTGCCCGCGCGGACGCACCGGTGCAGAATGAGCATCGTCGCGCAAGTCGGACGGTGTGGGCACATTCAGATCGACAAAAGACTGGAGACCGCCGTAGGTGTCTGAGGGAGCTCTTGCAGAAGGCGCCGGCGCAAAATGAGCATTGTAACCCAACTCAGCCGGATCTGGATCAACCAATGCCTCAAAGCCAGGATGGAGATCCTGAGCTCTGGCAGTTGATAGTGACGCCGGTTCTTGCATCCGCCGATGCACCAACTCCTCGCTTAACCACGCCAAACCTTCATCGTCCGAGGAGGCTGGCACGGGAGAAAGCTCCTGCGGCGAGCCGGGCTGTCGAGCGCCCTGGTAACGACCCGGTACTGGCCCGGTAAACAGCGGCGGAAAATCAGGCGCTGGAACCCAAGCATTGAGCTCGAATGGTGTGGGCGGATTCTGATGGACCATTGCCTCGAACCCGCCGTGCTGTCGCCTCGGCAGGACGTTGCTCCCGGCCAACTCGTCCGCGGCCGACTGGTGGTCGTGGCGCCAGTTCAAAGGATGAACGGCTCCTGCGGAATCCGGTGGCTGATGAGGGCTTGCGCTTGACCCGAGAGATGGCAGTGGGCCGGCCTTATCCACTCCCCCCCAAAGTAGATCCTGATGGTAATCTTCCATAGGAACGACGAATGGCAAAGCGATAGCGTCATGCGGCGCACTGTGCTGCGCAGTGGCGCCTCCGATGCCGCTAGTCTCCGAATGCAGCCTTGGGATGTATTCGGACTCTCTCCCCCGCATGACGGGCGGGCCTTCCATTGGCAATGCGCCCATCTGGTAGGTGGAGGGCTGCATCGGCATGCGACTGCCTAAATTGCCGATCTCGCTCAGCTGCTGCTGAATGGCGACGGCTGGAGGCGCATTCAGGTTCCTTTGCCGCTTCGCTGGCCTCAACAGCGCTGTGGAATGTTCATTGTTGATGATGACCCACTCGGTTGGCAGGAGGTTGCCCCTGTCAACCGCGCCAGGCGAGCGCCGAATCTGCTCTTCGCTGACCGCTAACAACGGCCGGGCGGCAGCCTGAACCCCAGCCTGCCGAGAGCCGGATGCTCCGAAAGCGCCCGCCCCGATGCTGTTGAGGGTATCCAGTCCAGCGGGCAACTTCCCTGGAGCGATAAAAAATGACGGGGCTGGTTGATTATCCTGCTGTCCCTGAAGCTCCTTTGGCCAACTGCCAGCTTCGTGCGACGCGCTGTGCTGCGCAATCACCTCGCCGACCCGCCTCGGCTCCATCAGTGCCGCGTCCTCGGGATTAGGAACGACGGGAACACGGGGCTCGAGCTCCATCGCTTTAGCGCCGGCGTCCGATTTTCGGAGATGAGCCAGTGCGGAACTGATGTTCCGATGACCACCGACTTCCTCCTTAAAGCCCTTGACATCTCCATCCAACGCCTCGCCGGAAAGCCGACCAGCAATGCCCTTCTTGTTGTTTTGACGCAGGTAGTCACTGAAGCTCCGAAGAGCAGTTGCATTCGTACTGCCGATATGTGTCGCTGCTTCCTTTCTGTACTCTTTGATCAGAGCCGCGTCCGCCGGATGCGGAGTCAACTCAGCGCGGCCTGCGATCCAAACGAGGCCCCCCGTCGACTGCGAGGTCCGGAGATGACCTATTGCCGTAAAGAGTTTCACGGAATCACCGTTTCCGATGAACTTGCGCGCATCCTCGGTCAGCGACCCGTGGTCGAGCCGATCCTTAATGGGATCTTTGTTGTTTGCGAAGAGCCAGTGGCCGAAGCTGAGAAGAGAACGGACATAATTCTTGACGGTGTGTTCGGCGGCATTTCCGTTGATGAGGGCCTCCTCAAGCCCCAAAATAAGGGAAGCATCCTGGGGATGGAGAGGCGGCTGCTGCCTGCGAAGCCGAGTTGACCGGGCTGGCCGCAGCGCCGAGGACGACGGGCCGGGTTTTTCCATCAGATCCAATCGCGCATCCTGATCGTGGGTTGCAGCAAGCTCCTTTGGCCAATCTTTAGCGCCGGCGTGCAATCTTCGGAGATGAGCTAGTGCGGCACCGATGTTCCGATGACCACCGGCGTCCTCCTTATAGCCCTTGACATCTCCATCCAACGCCCCGTCGGAAAGCCGACCAGCAATGCCCTTCTTGTTGTTTTGACGTAGGTAGTCACTGAAGCTCCTAAGAGCAGTTGCATTCGTATCGCCGGTATTTGTCGCTGCTTCGTTTTTGTACTCATCGATGAGGGCCACATCCTCGGGGTGAGGAGTCAACTCAGCGCGACCTCGGATCGCCACGGTGCCGCCCGTCGACTGAGAGGTCCGGAGATGATCTATTGCTGTAAGGAGTCTCGCGGGATCGCCCTTTCCGATGAACGTACGCGCATCCTCGGTCAGGGACCCGTGGTCGAGCCGATCCTTAATGGGATCTTTGTTGTTTGCGAAGAGCCAATGGCCAAAGCGGAGAAGAGTACTTACATTGTTCTTGGCGGTCCGCTCCGAGGCGTTGCCCTTGATGAGGGCCTCCTCAAGGCTGAGGATAAAGTCTTCATCCCTGAAATGAAGAGGGCGCTTGCTGAGCCTCCTCAAAAAATTAGTTGGCTGCGGCGCCGAGCCGGCCGGCATTGCTCCACCACCTCCAGCTGGATTGGCGATCTCGCTCAGTTGCCGCTCAAACGCCGCCGCACCTGCGGACGGAGCCGCACGTGAGCTATCTTGCAGGCCGGCCCTGTTCGATTGTCCGTGGACCCGCTTGGTTGAGGTGAAATCCATCCGTTCTCACTTTTATCAATATAACCGTTTGAAGCTGGGCTTGGATTTGACACCGGAAGCTGTCGTGAACCTGACGACGACAACGTGTGGCGCCGTGTAGATCACCGCGCTGCTTGGCGTCTTTCTCGGTCTCCGATCCTTCGAGCATGTAGGCATTGGATTTGTTCTTGGAGGCATGCCGGGCAAATGGACGTTATGCCGACGTCGGAAGTCTCTCGGCCTCACTGACCGCTTCGGATGCCCAGGTAGGAAGTCTGCGCTTGATCCGGGATAGTTTCACCCATTCGCTCGAGGTGATCTCCTTTTTGATCTTGAATGCAGCCTCACGAGCATTCCGCTTCCCCATATAAGCGATCGCGCGAACTGCCTCACCTGCTGGCTGATTGGGAAAAACAGTTGCCATTCCGGAACAGGCTTCAGCTCTACTGGGTTACCGCCCAGCGCCAGTTTCTCGGACTTTCACGATGTAAAATAGACTTCACGAATCGGCTGCTGCGTGGTCAATCCGGGCCGATTCGTAGCTAGCGCACCGTTCGCTGCAATGCCTCTCCGCTTGGCCTTGGCATACGTGCGCACATTTTTTCTGCCGCGGGCGGATAGCTTCCAAACTTGCCCTTCACAGGCAGAACGTACATGCCCCGAGCAATGCGCATTAATTCACCCGCCCGCGACATCCGCGCGAGCGCCTGATCAACGGCCCGCCTTCCCAAATGAGTAAGCGAGCGGGCACTCACGATGGCCCCGCTCACGCTTTTCCCTAAGGCTTCTCTGATCTTTTCAGCAACTGTCGGCATGGTCCATTTCCTGTCAGAAACAGCTATAACGGTTTCTGACAGAATAAAGACGAACGCGCTGAATAAATTAGCAAAACAGGTCCATAAAATGGGGCGTGGCATCACATAGTGTGGCCACAATGAGTGACGAGTATGAACGCCGCCTTCCGAATCGCAGTGCATGAAGACTGGCTGAATCCTCCCCAGAACTTTCGGTCCAAAGATCTTCGCGCTGCCGTTATCCGCGTTGGGCGGTTCCGAGCGACTAAGTCCAAGGACGGTCGCCCAGTGGCCCTCTTAGGGGTGACCTCGACACTGGTGGTGGCGATACTGCGGATGGCGGTTTTACCAACGGCGACGTTGCGCCGAAGACCGGTCGCAAATAATGTTTCATAAACTGCTGTTCGGGGAGGGCGTGATGGGGGCAGGTGAATTGAAATACGGCGGATCTGCGCTACGGCGAATACATGCGAAGAGCAACCGTCGGAAGGCCGAGGCATACTGGCTGGGTTTCCTTGAAGGCGTTCTGGCCAGCGAAGCCATTGAGAGCCTGGAGGTCGCGTCAATCCGAGCCGAAGCCGAGCAGTTCCTCCAGCTTTTTGGCGACGCCGCCGCCGCGGACCTCATCCAGGATCTGGACACCGCATACAGTGATTTCCGGAGGGAAATTTTCGGGATCATCTCCGGAATCGTCGACTATCGCTTGAGACCGTTCTCCGAGAGCAGCCCAAATGACTGCTGCAACAGGTTCTTCGGCTTCTGTGCTGGGATTGCCTGCGACAATCGCCTGAAGGTCATCGAGGTCGAAAAGCTGATCGACCGCATCGACCAGAGCGCCCAACTCCTCGAGGACGCCAGGATCGCGGCTTTGAGGAGAGTGGCTGCCAAGGCGATATCGGATGGGCATCTATCGACGGAGGAAAAAGAAGATATCGGCAAATGGATAGTTCGATTGGTCGGCGATAGCTGCGCGGACACCGGGTTACCAACGTACGGGAACACGCCATCCATAGACGGCGTCCTGAGAGACTCGAGCAAGTTGGTATTCGAGAACGCGGGATTCGTAGTGACCGGTACCTTTTAGTCTGGGGCCTAGAAAGGCTATCGAAGGATGGATCGCGGAACGGGGAGGGCTGGTTTCTAGGAGCGTCTCCCGCAGCACCGACTACCTGGTCATAGCCGCGATCGCATCGCGCGATTGGCTCCATAGCCATCAAGGAACCAAGATCATCGAAGCCCTGAAGCTTCGCGAGAAGGGCGGCAGCATACATTTCGTGGAAGAGCCTACTTTCCGAAAGGCGTTGGGCCTTTGACAATGGTTCTTTCAACGGACGTGGTGGGTGGGAAGACCCTTTCGCAGCTGCTGCGCATGCGAGGGCATCATGGACATCGCACGGGGAGGGGTCGTTAGGCTGTCGAGGTGCTGACACGCCTTGCCCCTGACCACTCTCATGTTCGCCGTTTCAAGCCGCAGGTGCGAAAAATCGTTCGCTTGCGTTGGCAAGCGTGGTGGCGAAATGGCTGCCCTGGGCAAAGCAGGAGGCACGGTCATGAGACGACGGTTGATCATGCTCTGATACGCGGGTTGGTTACCGCAGGACCTGATGCGTCGCGGAGCTGCCTCGGTCTAGGATCCAGCGTCGGATGATCCGGCTGATAGTGGTGACGAGGGTTCTCCTGCCGTGACCGTGGCTCCAGCCTTACCCAGGCGCAGAAGGCTCAAAACTGTTCGCTCCTCCGTCGATGCCTTTGGTTCATTGCCCGGCGGTCAGTTCGTCGGCCGCGGCACTTGAGCCGCGATGGCCCAGACGAAGCCGGCCAGTTCGCGCGCGATCGCCGTAGTCACGGTGGTGGCCGGCTTGCCGGCTCTGGTGAGCTTGCGGTAACGGCCGCACAGTCGCATCTGAGCCTTCCATGCCGTATCGCGGATCGGCTTGGGCAGCCCCTCCTGTCGGAGCAATTGTTCACGGCTGACCCTTGCGGGGAACCGATAGCTCCAGGCAGCTTCGACCAGCATTCGCCGGGCGGTTCCGTTGCCTGCTTTCGTTACGCCGCCCTGACGCCTGGTTCCGCCGCTGGAATGTTCCGAGGGGACCAGACCGAGATAGGCCATAAGCTGCCGGGGGTTCTCAAAGCGCGTGATGTCGCCGAGTTCCGCGATCACGGTCGCGGCTGTCACAAGGGCCATTCCGCGAAGCGCTTGCAGGGCGTGGACCACCGGCGCCAACACCCAGTCCACGAGCATGGTCTCGATCTGTGCCGTCAGCCGATCACGACGGGCCGTTGCGGCTTCGATCGTTGACATACAGTCTTCCAGGACGATGTGGTGGGCGAGCTGCTCGAATCGTAGTCCAGCCAGCCAGCGGCGATGCATCTGCGTCCAGGCGGGACGATTGTAGTGGAATCCGTGACGCAACAGAAATCCGGAGAGCTGCTGGCGGGCCTGCCGCAAGCTACGAACCGCGGCCAGGCGTGCGCGAACCAGATCGCGCATTGCCTCATGCGCAAGGTCTGGAATCCATACGGGCGTCAGTTCGCCGGCCCGATGCAGCTTCGCCAGATTGATGGCGTCCCGACGGTCCGTCTTGATCCGATCTCCCGGCTTGCGAGGGATCAGCGACGGCGCGACCACCACACAATCGTGCCCCGCCGCGGTTAGTTGCCGCTGAATGCCGTAACCGCACGGTCCGGCCTCGTAGCAGAACCGCAGCACCGCTCCCGGCTGGGAGAGCTTGCTCAAAAGGCGCGTCAATGCCGCAGGCGTATTCGATATTTGCCCGTGTTCGCGAACCTCTCCGCGCCTGCCTCCAACTGCCAGAGCGACCGAAATCGTCTCCTTGTGAACATCCAAACCGACGTAGGTGATATGCTCGTCCATGGCCCGTCTCCTATGCATGAGGCTCGGCGCCGGGATATCCAGCGCAACCCTCGATAACCTGCATACTGTGAGACGGGTCGCCCTATCTCAGGCGAACATGTGGTCTAGAGGCATATGCAAGCCGGACGACCATGTAATACCGGACTTTCAAAGCCTGCGAAACAAAGATCGGGCAGCAAGAGGATCCTGCTGAAGACGTCTTCGTCTGGTCGGTTTATCCGTCATTGGGGAAATTTCGGGTGGCTCGGAGGGTTTCTGGGGGAGTCAGGCCGATTCTACCTGCAACGCCTAATCAATACCCCTGGAGCGGCTTGGCCCGGCGACTTTGAAAGGGGCCGTCTTCCGACTCGGCACTATCCGCAACACTGTCTATGCTCTTCTGCGGTTTTCCGATGCAATCTGCGAGCGAGCAGAGCTATTACGTCACCAGCTTACGCCGACTTAACTAGCGGAACGTGATATCTCCGTCGATGACCCCGCGCCATTTGGGTTTACACTGCGGAAAGAAGAGCGTCCGCCAAAGACACGCTGGGGCATACCCTGTTGGATCGCTTGCCTTGTCGGACAGACGTCATTTTTGTGAGCATCCGAACGCTGCCATTCAGACGCCAAAAATCAATCTGACCGCTGTCAGAGGCATAGGGTCAATCGCATTACCGGTGAATGTGGTGAGCTTGCAGCCCTCTGCCGTACTGTTCGCTACGTCCTTGTCGTGGTCAGCGCCAGTCAGTCGCGAGATAGCGCGTCGATGGGTTTCAAACGCGCCGCTTTTTTCGCAGGAAGAAAGCCAAAGACCGCACCGACTACAATAGCCATAACGCAACCGACGCTAACAGCGTGCCACGAGATCACCATCGGAATAGGTGTTCCGATGGAATGGATGAGCGCGCTAAGGCCGAAGGCGAGGGCGACGCCCGCGCACCCTCCCATAATAGTGATGGCCAGGGTCTCAATCAAAAACTGCAACATGATATCGCTTGTCCGGGCTCCGACTGCCATCCGCAAGCCGATTTCGTTGGTGCGTTCGGTGATCGTTACGAGCATGATATTCATCACGCCGATGCCTCCAACCAACAGCGTTACAGCTCCGACAGATCCTAAGAGCATCGAAAGAGTTCGCGTTGTCTTCTCAATCGACCGTCGTATTCCATCGCTATTGTATGTGAAGAAATCCCGCGTTCCGTGACGTTTCTCCAAGAACGCTATCACGGCTTTCTCGCCAACGTCCGTGCCAACGCTCTCGTTGATACGGACCACTATCTCGGGCAGCCGTTGCGAGCCCGAGATGCGGGAAATCATACTGATGTGCGGAATGAACACCTGCGGGCGCTTGTCCTGCCCTAACGATCCGCCGAGCTCTCCAATGGCGCCAACAATCACGAAGGGCACGTCCTTCACGAACAGGATCTCACCAATCGGGCTCCTTGAATTTCCGAAGAGCGTTCGTCGGATATTGTTATCGATGATCGCTTCCTGCAGGGCGCGATTTTCACCGCCGGTGAATCGATTGCCTTGCGTTAAGGGAAGTTGCGCGATGTCGAAATAGGCGTTGCTAACTCCATTGATTAGTCCGTCGACGGTCGTGCTCTCGAACGTGAGCTGCCCCGTATCCCAAGCCTGCGGACTGACGCTATTTATGTAAGATTGCTCTGCCAGGGCGGCCGCATCGTCGGGAGTGAGCGTATCGACATTTCCGGCATTGCGGTCATCCCAGCCAGTGCCTGGGAAGATGCTGATCGAGTTTGCGCCAAGTCTGTTGATCTGGTCGAGAACGATCGCCTGGCCACCCTCACCGAGACCAATGACGGCGGCTAAAGACATGATGCCCACGACGATTCCGAGCAGTGTGAGAGCGCTACGCAGCCGATGTGCAGCAATCGATCGGAATGCTATTCTGGCAGCCTCGGACGTTCTTCTGAGGAAGCTTGTCAGGAACCCCGCCTCTCCCGCCAAATCGACGAGACCGGGCGAAGGATGCGTTACGGTCGCGACGTTGCGTCGATCGGAGACGATCTGTCCGTCTCTGATCTCAACGATCCGATCGGCGTGTCGAGCTACGCCCATGTCGTGGGTAACCATGACAATGGTGTGTCCTTCCACATGAAGGGTCTTCAGGTGGTCCAGAACGATCGCGCCGTTAATCGAATCGAGCGACCCTGTCGGCTCATCTGCAAGAATGATCTCTCCCCCATTCATCAACGCGCGGGCAATCGATACGCGCTGCTGCTGTCCACCCGACATTTCCATAGGGCGATGATGGAGCCGATCCTCCAGACCGAGTTGGGCTAGCAATCGCTCGGCTCGGGCTTGCCGCCTCGACTTCGAAACGCCGTTATAGATCGCCGGCAACTCGACGTTCGATACTGCGCTCAGCGAGTTCAGAAGGTGATACCGCTGAAACACAAAGCCAAAATGTCTGCGCCTGAGTTCTGCGAGCGCGTCCTGACCAAGAGCCGACACATCCTGCCCGGCAAAAAGGTAAGTGCCGGCCGTCGGCGCATCCAAACATCCCAGGATGTTCATAAGCGTCGATTTGCCGGAACCGCTCGCGCCCACAAGCGCAACGAATTCGCCGCGCTTTATCTCGAGATTGATCCCGCGAAGCGCCTCGACGGTTTCTCCTCCCAGGGTGAAAGAACGGCCGAGATCGCGGAGCTCTACCAGATGCATCATTCAGCTCGTGCTCTTTGGTCGTATACATCGAGCAATACGGTCTCTCGCTGACGAAGGCCTTCAAGCACCTGCGCGTGAGTCCTGTCCGTATAGCCAGTGCGCACCGATCGCTCTGTCACCTTGCCGTTTATGCCCTTCACCTTGACTAGATATGATCCGTTCGCTTGTCGCTGAGAAAGCGCCGCCCATGGCACGAGTAAAACATCATCAGCACGCCCGATTGAAATGCGCACTTGGGCCGTCATCTTGGTTCGAAGTTTTTCTTCTGGATTCTTCACCCTGAGCACGCCGTGGTAATAGACCGCGCTCGCTTCCTCCGTGGAGCTATCCTCGGCTATGGACGGAGGTGCATATTCAACCATCTCGAGCGGGGCCTGGTAGCGAGTCTGTGGATCTCCGAAGATCGTGAACCAGGCGTTTTGACCAGGCCTCGTGCGCCAGACGTCGACTTCGGAAATTCGGATCTTTACCACCATCTCGTCAAGGTTCGCGATCACGGCAACCGTTGGCGAAGTCTGCGTAGAATTGAGCGTCTGTCCCGGCTCGATCGGGACCGCTACGATTCTCCCCTGCATGGGTGAGATTATCCGCGTATATGCGAGGTTAGCTTGCGCGATCTCAACGTCGACCTCGCTTTGCTGGATCTTGGCCTCCAGCGAGATCTGTTCCGCCGATAACGTCTGGTACTCTCTTTCGGCCTCTTCGAACGTCTTCTTAGAGACTGCACGATGCTCACTGAGGCTACGCTGTCTTCGGAGGTCGGATTCGGCAAATCGTATCGCTACTTGCTTCATGCCCTTCTGGGCATTCATATCCTCTACCTTGGCCTTCGCAATTCTAAGGGCGCTTTGCTGTGGAATAGCGTCGATCTCCGCCAGAAGGTCTCCGGGCATGACCGTCTGGCCGACTCGAACATGGATCGCCTTGATTTGGCCCGATACCTGGGCGCCAACGCGGACCATTGAGACCGGCTCTAGAGTGCCCGGGGCTAATACGACCTCTTCAACTGAACCTCGCGTAACAATCGCCGTCATTTCGTCGGGTGGCGCGCTTTTTGCTGAATGTGACGGAAAAGACGAAAGATACGCCGCATATAAAGTCAGGGCCGCGACCGTCATTAAAGCGTATGTCGCCTTATTTCTCATGTTAGATTCCACCGTTCTCACAATTCACGCCTCAGCATCAGGAAATTCGATCCATAATTCTAGAGACTGTCCTGCAATGCGCATGCCAGCTTTATGGCTGGAACGCGACAATCTGGGATTCTTCGGCGCATTTGATGCAGGGATGCAGGATTCAACGCTGGTGCGAGTAAGTTCATGGAGTCGGAACAATCGACGCCCTGATTTGCCCGTGCTCTGCCACCGCTGAGTTCGCCCGAGTTTTCGATTGGCCAAATTCTCCCACAGGCCGACAGGGTTGTGCTTGTGGCCCGGCCATTGGCGATCGCCTTGCATGCCCATGTCGCGCCGCCGAACCGCGCGGATCAATGGAGTGAAGCTACGCCTGGACTGAAGTCTCTGCAGCAGGCTCCTCAACGAAAGTCGCCTTAAGTCGCTGCCCCAACTTGCCCCGGACACCCGAGGTCAATCTATAGCGGTCTCGAGCGGCACCATCCGACACTTCCTGTCGCCTTTGTCGCATCCGCTACACGGGCTTGTTGCGACATCTACTTGTTTGGCTTCAAGCTAAACAGCTGAAAAGAAATATCAAAATGCCTCTTGGGGGCCCGATCGGACAAGTTGGCACGAGTCTTGAAACCCTTTGGGTGTGAGGCGGCGAGAGCTGCCGACCGGCATTCAAGTCGCGGATACCCGCGATGGATGGAACGAAGGAAGGAACGCTACATGTCAGGTCTGCGTCAGATCGCATTCTACGGCAAGGGGGGCATCGGCAAGTCCACCACCTCCCAAAATACGCTCGCCGCACTTGTCGACCTCGGGCAGAAGATTCTCATCGTCGGCTGCGATCCCAAAGCCGACTCCACCCGCCTGATCCTGAACTCGAAAGCGCAGGATACGGTCCTGCACCTCGCGGCACAGGAAGGTTCGGTCGAAGACCTCGAACTCCAGGACGTGCTCAAGGTCGGCTATAAGGGCATCAAGTGCGTGGAATCCGGCGGCCCCGAGCCTGGTGTCGGCTGCGCCGGCCGCGGCGTCATCACCTCGATCAACTTCCTCGAGGAGAACGGCGCCTATGACGATGTCGACTATGTATCCTACGACGTGCTCGGGGACGTGGTGTGCGGCGGCTTCGCGATGCCGATCCGCGAGGGCAAGGCCCAGGAAATCTACATCGTCATGTCGGGTGAGATGATGGCGCTCTATGCCGCCAACAACATTGCCAAGGGCATCCTGAAATATGCCCATTCCGGCGGCGTGCGGCTCGGCGGCCTGATTTGCAACGAGCGTCAAACCGACCGCGAGCTCGACCTCGCCGAAGCTCTGGCTTCCAGGCTCAATTCAAAGCTCATCCACTTCGTGCCGCGCGACAACATCGTCCAGCACGCCGAACTCAGGAAGATGTCGGTGATCCAGTATGCGCCGGACTCAAAGCAGGCGGGAGAATACCGCGCGCTGGCCGAGAAGATCCATGCCAATTCGGGCCAGGGCACCATCCCGACCCCGATCACCATGGAAGAACTTGAGGACATGCTGCTCGACTTCGGCATCATGAAGACCGACGAGCAGATGCTTGCCGAGCTTCAGGCCAAGGAATCGGCGAAGGCGGCCGCCCAGTAACGAGCGTTGCACACGAGGCGCCCCTTGACCTGGCGCGCCTTTCAAAGAACGGCGCCTCGTCGGTGAGGCGTCATCCGAACCTTGAAAGGGGTCCCATGAGCCTGGAATACGAAAATGACGGCGCTCTCCATGCAAAGCTTATCGAGGAGGTGCTGTCGCAATATCCCGACAAGTCGGCGAAGCGACGCAAAAAACACCTCAGCGTCGCAAAGAGCGGGGACGATGGTGAGGAAGGCGAAGTTCTTTCCGAATGCGACGTGAAGTCGAACATCAAGTCCGTTCCGGGCGTGATGACGATTCGCGGCTGCGCCTATGCCGGCTCAAAGGGCGTGGTGTGGGGTCCGGTCAAGGATATGGTCCATATCTCGCACGGCCCGGTCGGCTGCGGACAATATTCCTGGTCGCAGCGCCGCAACTACTACGTCGGCACGACGGGCATCGACACGTTCGGGACAATGCAGTTCACTTCCGATTTCCAGGAGAAGGACATTGTTTTCGGCGGCGACAAGAAGCTGGAACAGATCATCGACGAGATTGAGGAACTATTTCCGCTCAACAATGGCATCACCGTGCAATCCGAATGCCCGATCGGCCTGATTGGCGACGACACCGAAGCCGTGTCCCGTAACAAGGCCAAGGAACACAAAAAGACAGTCGTGCCGGTGCGCTGCGAGGGTTTCCGCGGGGTCTCGCAATCACTCGGACATCACATCGCCAACGACTCGATCCGTGACTGGGTCTTCGAGAAGAAGGACGTGGAGTTCGACACCGGACCGTACGATGTCAACGTGATCGGTGACTACAATATCGGCGGCGACGCCTGGGCCTCGCGCATCCTGCTCGAGGAGGTAGGGCTGCGCGTTGTCGGCAACTGGTCGGGCGACGCGACACTTGCCGAGATAGAGCGCGCGCCGAAGGCCAAGCTCAATCTCATCCATTGCTACAGGTCGATGAACTACATCTGTCGGCACATGGAGGAAAAATATGGCGTCGCCTGGATGGAGTACAATTTCTTCGGCCCCTCCCAGATCGAGACCTCTCTGCGCAAGATAGCCAAGCATTTTGGGCCCGAAATCGAGGAGAAGACAGAGAAGGTCATCGCCAAGTACAGACCGCTCGTGGACGCAGTCATTGCCAAGTACCGGCCGCGCCTCGAAGGAAATACGGTGATGCTCTATGTCGGTGGCCTGCGCCCACGTCACGTCATCACCGCCTACGAGGACCTCGGCATGGTGATCGTCGGCACCGGCTATGAGTTCGCGCACAACGACGACTATCAGCGCACGGGCCATTACGTGAAGAATGGCACCCTGATCTATGATGACGTGACCGGTTACGAGTTGGAGAAGTTCATCGAGGGGGTTCGCCCCAATCTCGTTGGCTCGGGCATCAAGGAAAAATACCCGGTGCAGAAGATGGGCATACCATTCCGTCAGATGCACTCCTGGGATTACTCAGGACCGTATCACGGCTATGACGGCTTTGCCATTTTCGCCCGCGACGTGGACCTTGCCATCAACAACCCAGTCTGGGGCCTGTACCAGGCCCCGTGGAAAACAAGCTCGAGCCGTGGGCGAGCGATAGCTGCCGAGTAAACACCTGATCTAACCCAGTCTCCACGACGAACGCCCGCGGTCGCGTGATCGCGGGAGACCTGAAACGTCTCGACGTCCCTGAGCTGCCGTATGGCGCAGCCAGATGAAAGAGGTAACCACCGATGCCGCAATCGGCTGAAAAAGTTCTCGACCACGCCCCTCTGTTCCGTGAGCCGGAATACAGGCAGATGCTTGCCGAGAAGAAGCTGAATTTCGAATGTCCGCACCCGGATCAGATCGTTACCGATCAACGCGAATTCACGCAGACGTGGGAATACCGCGAAAAAAACCTCGCCCGCGAAGCGCTTGTGGTGAACCCTGCCAAGGCCTGTCAGCCGCTGGGTGCCGTGTTCGCGGCTGCCGGCTTCGAGCGAACCATGTCCTTCGTCCATGGTAGCCAGGGCTGCGTGGCCTATTACCGCTCACACCTGTCGCGCCATTTCAAGGAGCCTGCGTCGGCGGTCTCCTCCTCGATGACTGAAGACGCGGCAGTATTTGGCGGCCTGAAGAACATGGTCGACGGGCTGGCCAACACCTACCAACTCTACGACCCGAAGATGATCGCCGTCTCGACGACCTGTATGGCTGAAGTCATTGGCGATGACCTGCATAGCTTCATCCAGAACGCCAAGGACGAAAACTCGGTCCCGGCTGAGTTCGACGTGCCCTTTGCCCACACGCCGGCCTTCGTCGGTAGCCATGTCGATGGTTACGACGGCATGGTCAAGGGCATTCTGGAGCACTTCTGGAAAGGCCAGGAGCGGACGGAAGCCGGGGGGACAATCAACGTCATTCCGGGTTTCGACGGCTTCTGCGTTGGCAACAACCGCGAACTCAAACGCCTGCTCGATCTGATGGGCGTATCCTACACCTTCATCCAGGACGCCTCAGACCAGTTCGACACCCCGTCGGACGGCGAATACCGCATGTATGATGGCGGCACCAAGATCGAAGACGTGAAGGAGGCACTCAACGCTGAGGCGACACTTTCGCTGCAGTATTACAACACCCGAAAAACTCTGGAATATTGCGAGCAAGTCGGGCAGGCGACGGCCTCGTTCCATTACCCGTTAGGCATTCAGGCGACCGACGAATTCCTGATGAAGGTCTCGGCGCTTTGCGGCAAGGAAATCCCGGAGGCAATCCGCCTAGAGCGCGGCCGAATGGTTGATGCCATGGCGGACAGCCAGTCCTGGCTGCACGGTAAGAAATACGCGATCTATGGGGATCCGGACTTCGTCTATGCGATGGCCCGCTTCGTCATGGAGACCGGCGGCGAGCCGACCCATTGCCTCGCCACCAACGGCAACTCGGCATGGGAAGCCGAGATGAAGCAACTGTTTGCATCTTCACCCTTCGGAAAGGATGCCCAGGTCTGGGCGGGCAAGGACCTGTGGGCGATGCGCTCGCTGCTCTTCACCGAGCCGGTGGACCTGCTGATCGGCAATTCCTATGGCAAATATCTGGAGCGCGACACCGGCACCCCGCTGATCCGGCTGATGTTTCCCATCTTCGACCGGCACCATCATCATCGCTTTGCGATCATGGGCTACCAAGGCGGGCTGCGCGTGCTGACGACGATCCTCGACAAGATCTTCGACAAGCTCGATCGCGAGACCGGTGAGACGGGCGTGACGGACTATTCTTATGACCTCACCCGCTAGCAGCGGCGGACGGCTTTTCGCCGACGCCATCCGTTCCCCAATGGACTTTGGAGACTGACGCAATGACCTCGCTCAGCGCCAAGATCCAGGATGTCTTCGACGAGCCCGCCTGCGATTACAACCGCGGCAAGGATGCCAAGGCGCGCAAGGAGGGCTGCGCAAGGCCGCTGACGCCGGGAGCGGCAGCCGGCGGCTGCGCCTTTGACGGCGCCAAGATCGTCTTGCAGCCGATCACCGACGTTGCGCACCTGGTCCATGCGCCGCTCGCCTGCGAGGGCAATTCCTGGGACAACCGCGGCGCGGCTTCGTCCGGTGCAATGCTATGGCGCACCAGCTTCACGACCGATCTCACTGAACTCGACGTGGTGATGGGCCAGGGCGAGCGGAAGCTCTTCAAGGCGATCCGCGAGATCAAGGAAACATACGCCCCGCCGGCGGTCTTCGTCTATTCAACCTGCGTGACGGCGCTGACTGGTGACGACATCGAGGCCGTGTGCAAACGCGCGGGGGAAAAATTCGGCCTGGCCGTGGTGCCGGTCAATGCGCCGGGCTTCATCGGCTCCAAGAACCTCGGCAACAAGCTCGCCGGCGAGGCATTGCTCGACCACGTCATCGGCACGGTGGAACCGGACGATGCCGGGCCCTACGACATCAACATCCTTGGCGAATTCAACCTCTCCGGCGAATTCTGGCTGGTGAAGCCGCTCCTTGATCGGCTCGGCATTCGGGTGCGCGCCTGCATTCCGGGTGACGCGCGATACATCGACGTGGCATCCGCCCACCGCGCCCGGGCGGCTATGATGGTGTGCTCGACCGCACTCATCAATCTGGCCCGCAAGATGCAGGAGCGCTGGGACATCCCGTTCTTCGAGGGTTCCTTCTACGGCATCTCCGACACCTCGGAAGCACTCCGCAACATTGCTGAGCTGCTGGTGAAGCAAGGCGCCGATCCGCAGATCCTCGACCGCACACAGACGCTGATTGCTGAGCAGGAGGCGATCGCGTGGAAGAAGCTCGATGCCTACCGGCGGCGACTTCAAGGCAAGCGCGTGCTGCTCAATACAGGCGGCGTCAAATCCTGGTCGGTCGTCCACGCGCTGATGGAGATCGGCATGGAGATCGTCGGCACCTCGGTCAAGAAATCGACCGTCGAAGACAGGGAGCGCATCAAACAGATCCTCAAGGACGACAACCACATGTTCGAGCAGATGGCGGCGCGCGAGCTTTACGCCATGCTCTTACACCACAAGGCCGATATCATGCTGTCGGGCGGGCGTACGCAATTCATCGCGCTCAAGGCCAAGACGCCCTGGCTCGATATCAACCAGGAGCGCCAACACCCTTACGCTGGCTATGACGGCATGGTGGAACTCGTACGCCAGATCGACCTCGCCATTCACAATCCGATCTGGTGCCAAGTGCGCGAGCCGGCCCCGTGGGATTGCAAGCCTGATCTGAAGGAGGAACTGCCGGACACGAAGAACGAGGCCGCGACCTTGCACGCGGTCCAGGAATTCGTCCCCACCACGGCCGACGATTTCGGCGAGCGTTGAGGAAAGCCGATGGCCCGCATCCTTCCCCAGAACAAAGCGGCCGCTGTCAATCCGCTGAAATCGTCACAGCCGCTGGGTGCCGCCTTGGCCTTTCTTGGGATCGACGGCGCAATGCCGCTGTTTCACGGCAGCCAGGGATGCACCAGCTTCGCGCTCGTGCTCTTCGTGCGGCATTTCAAGGAAACGATCCCCCTGCAGACCACCGCGATGGACGAAGTGACGACGATCCTCGGCGGAGCGGACAATCTGGAAGAGGCAATACTCAACCTCAAAACTCGCACACAGCCAAAGCTGATCGGGATCTGCACGACGGCGCTCGTGGAAACCCGTGGCGAAGATTCCGCAGGAGACATCGCCGCAATCAAGCTGAAGCGGGCGGAAGAAATCGCGGGTACGGAGATCGTGCTGGCCAACACGCCGGATTTCAGCGGCGCCGTCGAAGAGGGCTGGGCCAAGGCTGTCACCGCGATGATCGAAGGCATTACCAGGCCTGGCGAACGGGCGCGGCAGCCGAAGAAGGTCGCGATCCTGCCCGGATGCCACCTCACCGTGGCTGACATCGAGCATCTGAGTGAGATGGTTGAAAGCTTTGGGCTCGAGCCGGTTATTCTGCCGGACATATCCGGCTCGCTTGACGGCACGGTGCCTGATCGTTGGGTAACAACCACCTATGGCGGCACCAGCATCGAGGACATCCGCGAGCTTGGCACGGCCGGGCAATGCATCGTCATCGGCGAACACATGCGCGGCCCCGCGAAAGTGCTGCACCGGTTGACCCGCGTGCCTTATGTGCTGTTCCAGTCGCTGACCGGATTGAAGGACGCCGATCGATTCATCTCCATGCTGTCGGCGATTTCGGGAGAGTCTGTGCCCGCAGGTGTGCGCCGTCGCCGGGCGCAATTGCAGGATGCGTTGCTCGACGGACATTTCCATTTGGGAGGCAAGAAAATTGCGATCGCTGCTGAACCAGACCAACTCTATCAACTCGCAACCTTCTTCGTCGGCATGGGCTCCGAAATCGCGGCGGCGGTCTCCACGACCGATATGTCGAAGATTCTGGAAAAGGTACCGGCGGAGTCGGTTCAGATCGGCGATCTCGGCGATTTGGAAGCTCTTGCCGCCGGCGCTGATCTTCTGGTCACCCATTCCCATGGACGCCAGGCTTCGGAACGCCTCGGCCTTCCGCTCATGCGCGTCGGCTTTCCGATCTTCGACCGGCTCGGCAGCCAGCACAAGCTCACAATCCTCTATCAGGGGACCCGCGACCTGGTTTTCGAGGTTGCCAATATTTTTCAGGCCAACCGGCAGGCGCCGACGCCTGAGAAACTTAATCCACTCCGCAAGCGAGAAACGTCAGATGGGCCCCGTCCGTCGCCTCTCACTCGTCACTGACGAGGTTCATGGTCCGATGTCAAAACGACAACCAGGCACATTGCGCGTGGCCATTGCGACGCAGGACATGAAGGATCTCAACGCCCATTTCGGATCGGCCAGGCGCTTTGCCATCTACGATGTGACGCGCGAGGAGTTCAATCTCGTGGAGGCCGTGGCGTTCGACGACGTTTCCGACGAGAACGGGAAGCATCGGAGCGAGGGCGATGACCGCATCACGCCGAAAGTGGAGGCGCTGAAAGGCTGCCATCTCCTGTTTTGTCTGGCGATCGGCGGGCCTTCGGCAGCCAAGATTGTTTCGGCAAAAATCCATCCGATCAAGGTGCCCGAGCCCCAATCCATCCAAGAGGTGCTGTTGCGCACGCAAATAATGCTCAGGACGTGTCCTCCGCCCTGGCTGCGCAAGGTGCTGGCGCAGGCAGGCGTCACGGACAACAAACCGTCCTTCGAGGACGGAGACTGAAAATGAGGAGAAACCGAAATGTCAGATGCCGCGGTTAGCCCTGCTGTCCCGGAGGACGAGGCGGCCCTTGCCACCCCGTTCGTCAAATGCCTCGTGCGGCTGATCCGTGCTCAGGATTGCCACGGGTCATGGGAAGGCAAACGGGATGCCGAGTTGCTGGGAGACTTCATCATCACCAAGGAACAGCGCCGTGCGATCCCGATCATCGGCGATCCGGATCCGGACGTGCTGTGGAGGCTCGATAAGTTCTACGCCGCCGTCGGGCTCGCGATCGAGGAGCGCTGCGGCCTGATGGCATCGCCGATGATGGAGATGAGCCACGAGGGCTTCGGGCGCGTGCTCTTCACGGCCGGCCGGCTGGTCGTCCTGTCGAAGACCTTGCGCGACGTCCATCGGTTCGGCTTCGAGACGTTCTGGAAACTCGCCGCGGCCGGCACCAAACTGGTCGGCGATGCGATCGCAGCCATCGACGCCTATCCCGAGGTGGCGCGGGCTTGATGAAACGGATTTTCGAGCAAAGGGGTCATGTCAGGTCTTGAGCAGCCGCGATGGCCAACCCACGCAGCCGACGCGGCGCAGGCCGATGCGGTTCTTGGGGCAGTGAAGCCACTTGTCCTGATCTGTTCGCAAGATGCCGAATTCTATCTGTTCCTCAGCCACATCCTTGAGGTGGACGGGTTCGCCAGTGAGCCGGCAGGCGGCGCGAAGGAAGCGCTTGCCCTGGCCGACGAACGGGAATTCCAGGCCGTGGTGCTGGACTGCGGGCCAGCGAGCATAACCGGGTCCGCAATCTGCGCCCGGCTCAAGCGGGAGTCCCGGACCGGCGGCCTGCCCATTATTGCCCTGATCGCGCCCGGCGCCGAGAACCAGCACCTCGATCTGCTGAAGGCAGGCATTGACGAGAGCTTTGTGCGGCCGATCGCCCCGACCAAGCTGCTCGACTGTCTACGGACGAAGCTGGCGATGCCGAAGCCGGGTTCAAACGGGAATGAGAACGGCAGCTGGCTTACGTGTGGCAGCCTTGAGATGAAGCTCGATGCCCACCGGGTTTGCGGCAATGGCCATGACATCCATCTCGGACCGATCGAGTTCAACGTGCTGCGGCATTTGATCGAGGCTCCCGGCAAGGTCTTCAGCCGGGACGAGCTGATCGGCGCGGCCTGGCCGGCCAACATCCATGTCGGTCCTCGCACCGTCGATGTCCATATGAGCCGGATCAGAAAGGCCCTGAAGGCGGCCTCGCCCTCCATCGTCATTCGCACCATCAGGTCCGCCGGCTATTCGCTCGAGAGGCCGGACGGCTGAATTGGGACCGGGTGTGGTGCGGCTCCGATCTCCATCGCGATGAGACGGGTCTTGCGGCTTTGAAACGCGCCTAAACGAATACTCAGGAAGAAGCAGGCCGATGGGTTTTAAAAGCATTCTCTGTGCGACGGGGGCTGACCATTCCGATCAGGACGCCAGGACAGCTGCCGGCTTGTGTGCAGAAGTCGGCGCGCAGCTTTCCGTCTTGATTATCTCGCCTTCGCCGCTTCTTATGCCGCCTCCGACGCTCGGCGATAGCATCCCCGAGTGGCCCACCGTCGCCGGACTGAAAAGGCGGTTCAGGCAGATCGACAGATTTTCGCAAGATATGGCCAAGCTGGAAAGACGGCATACCGAATTCCAGAACCTGCTGGGAGCGATGTCGCTTCGCCATGACGTCGATACCGACTATTGCGATCCCGCCAGCGTCGATGACGTGGTGCGACAGCGGGCGCTCTGCACCGACCTCACGATCGTCGGCCCGACCCTCCTTGACGATGAGAATCTCGGACCTCCTGTACTCAACGGCTGCTTGTTCGATACGGGAAAGCCGGTGCTTGTTGTGCCGAAGGGCGCCGAGGCGAGCCTGTCGCCACGGCGCGTGCTGGTCGGCTGGGATTCGCGAGCCGAGGCGTCGCGTGCGGTTCGCGAAGCGCTGGATCTCCTGTCCGGTGCTGAGGAAGTTTGTGTCGCCCTGGTCGATCCGAAGGCGAACTATAACGGTAATGGCTCGGAGCCCGGAGCCGACATTGCCACCTATCTCACTCGGCACGGCGCTCGGGTGTCGGTTGATCTATTGCCGAGCGCCGGCAAACCGGCGGCCACGGTGCTTGCGCAGCACGCAATCGACACGTCTGCCGAGATGATAGTCATGGGCGCTTATGGCAGCCGTCGGCTGCGTGAGCGGATCTTCGGCGGCGCCACGAGATGGATCTGTGAGAAGCCGCCATTGCCGCTGTTTTTGGCCCGCTGATGGGATCCGGACCCCATCTCGGACCGGTTTTTGCGCTTGATGCCGCAGTCCGCTTAAAGATGCCGGTAAGGTTTCGGCGGCCGAGAGGATTGACGCGTTCTGACCGGCAATAGCCAAATCCCCGCAGCTACCGAGGCCTGCAGGCCGAGACCACAACGAGGAAGAGGTTTCGGAGCACGCCAAACACGGACGCTGCTGCGCCAGTGCTCCTCTCCGCCAATTGTCTGGGCCCATGCGCTTCAATCAATGTCGATGCGGCCATAGCGCTCCGGTCGCCAGACATTCGTCTAACAGCGCTGACCCTGTTGACGCCGGGCGCGCGTTCATCTTGCTCCTCCGCTGATTGGAGTTGGTACAGCTCCGGGCCGTTGGTGGGTCGAGCATAGCGCCCGATCGGAGCCGTTTGCCCCGACAGGGGAAAAAATCTGCGCGAAACGGTCGCACATGTATTGACTTTAATTGACACACCCCGCGAACACTTGCATAAGCCGCATAGCGGTAGCGGCTGAGGGGCATGCTGCAACCAATTTTTCCTTAGGCGCGAGGTCCAATCTATGGCGGCACTGGCAAAATTCAGACCAGTTGATTCCGGCCAACACGACAAGGACGAACTCCGCGAGATTGTCCGTGAGCGCTCTTTTCGATTCGGACGCTACACGCTCTCGTCGGGCAAAGAGAGCGACATCTATTTCAATATGAAGCCTACCATGATGGTGGCGCGAGGCGCGCAACTTGCCGCGCTTGAGTTCCTAAAGATCGTTGCGCAAACGAAAGCAGAGTACGTCGGCGGCCTTGAAATGGGCGCGGTCCCCGTAATCGGATCAATGGCAGCTGTCAGCTCGGTCATGAACAAACCTATAAACACCATCTTCGTTCGCAAGGCTCCAAAGGCCCACGGCACAAGGGACGTGATTGAAGGCCTCGGCCCTAAAGAAGATTTGAAGGGAAAAGTCGTCCTGATCGTTGACGATGTTGCCACAAGCGGCAAGTCGATATTGAAGGCGATTGAAGAGGTTCGCCACGTCGGGGGCATTGTACGTGACGCTGCTTGCCTGGTGGACCGCGACGAGGGAGCTACGGCGCTGCTGGCCCAATATGGCGTAACGCTGCATTCCGTGCTGCATGCGAGCGAATTTGTGGAACGCCACTGACAATCTCATACAACTTCTTTCCGGTGACCTAGCCTTAGAGGATATTCCGCCGATTTGCTGCGAGTGCAAGCGCCTCGCGACTGAGAGCGATTGCCCTTGCCCATCCTCCCTGTTGCTGGTGCAACACATGCTCGCTGCCGTTCACCAGCGGCTTGATGCGATTGGCTATCTATCTGAGCAAGGCGCCATAAGGCTGAAGGCTTTTACCGATTATCTGGCGGCAGTCGTTCGCATAGCTTCGGAGACCGGCGACGCGGCACCCTGGATTGATCTAGCCAGCCTGTTTAGCGGTCTTTTCGCTCCCGATGAGGTTGCCCATTAGCCCATCAGGGCCTATCGCGCTTTGGCGAACGAGGGGTCTCCACGGCTATGCGTCATGGTTCGCCGGCGGCATGCCGGCGCCATGGTGCGAGTGTAAAAGCCCCGAGCAGCCGGATCTCGGACGCGACGCCGCCGACTGGGGATGCGGCGTTGGCGCACGGGACCCTCGTGCCGCGTTCCAAGCAAGGATGAGCTGTGTTGCCCATTTCGCAGTATCATGCTCGCGACCCTTCGCTGGCGTGTCATGTAAGTGCGCCCGAGCGAGTTGCCATTGAGATAGCCCCGATCAAGACATTTTGAATGAAGCCGGTAGCCTTCGCAATTGGGGGCAGTTAACAGCTGGTCCCGGTTTGCCGGCGTGCCCCCCCGCGAACTTTGAGCGCATCGCGGGCACGGCAGGACGCCGAAATCGCGATCTGTCCAGCATCAGCCATAGCGAAAGGTGTAGCCATAACCGTTGATGGCCGGCGCGCCGCCGAGATGCGCGTAGAGTATCCTCGAGCCCCCTGGAAAAAAGCCTTTTTGGACGAGGTCGATCATTCCTTGCATCGATTTGCCCTCATAGACGGGATCCGTAATCATGCCCTCGAGCCGAGCGCACAGGCGTATCGCCTCCTTGGTTTCTTCGGATGGAATGCCATAACGCGGATACGCATAGTCTTCGAGCAACACCACGTCGTCCTCGACGAGGTCCGTTCCGAGCTCAATGAGCATCGCTGTATGTTGGGCAATGCCAAGCACCTGCGCCTTTGTCTTGGCGGGAGTGGCGGAGGCATCGATACCAATCACGTTGCGCCGTCGACTGTCCTCGGCGAACCCGACGATCATTCTGGCATGTGTTGAACCGGTGACAGTGCAAACGACGATGTAGTCGAAGGCAAACCCAAGCTGTTCCTCCTGGGCGCGCACCTCCTCGGCGAACCCAACATAGCCGAGGCCGCCATTCGGGTGAACAGATGCGCCAGCTGGTATCGCATAGGGTCTGCCGCCTCTCGCCTTGACGTCATAGAGCGCTTTTTCCCAACTGTGCCGGATGCCGATGTCAAAGCCCTCGTCGACCAGGCGCACCTCTGCGCCCAAGATGCGGCTCAAGAGAATATTGCCGACCCGGTCGTAGACGACATCGTCATGTGGAACCCAGCTCTCCTGAACCAGAAGACATTTCATTCCGATCTTAGCGGCTACCGCGGCAACCATGCGCGTGTGGTTGGACTGCACGCCACCGATGGTGACAAGGGTATCGGCATCCGACGCGATCGCATCGGGGATGATGTATTCGAGCTTGCGCAGCTTGTTTCCGCCGAATGCGAGACCGGAATTGCAGTCCTCGCGTTTGGCGTAAATCTCCACCTTGCCGCCCAGGTGCTTGCCGAGCCGGTTGAGCTTCTCGATCGGCGTGGGTCCAAAGGTGAGCGGATAGCGTTCGAACTTTTTCAGCATGCTTTCTCCAGCAAATTGAGCTGAACCTGCTCCGGCCTCGGTCGTGGGCGTTTTTGGTTGAAGCCAGCTGCTTTCTGAGACGGTGCAGAAGAGCCTCATCAGTATTGTCAGCTTCTCGCTCGCCATCGAGACGCAGCACCCCGCATGCCGGCGTGCTGCGACGGCTCCTATGTGCATACCTAGTCAACCCAAACAGTTGCATCTCTCGCCGTTGGCGGCCCAGGATGCGGTCATCTCTGTGCACTTCAGCGCACCTGTTCTGAATGGTCAGCTCGCCTCGCTAGTTGATCCAAAGTGGCGTGGATCTGAGTTCTGATCTCGTCACTGCGCCTCAACGAAGCAGCGATATGCCGCCCGAGTGAACGAACTGAGGCACATCTGAAGAATCCATCCAGCACCTCATCATATCCGTTGGCTGGTATCCAACTTCCGTGCCCAAGCGAAATGCTCAGCCCTTCAATCTGCTATACAAGCGCAGCCGGACCGCCAGATCAGAACGAGCACGCTGCCGAAATAGACCATCTGAAGCAGCAGCGAGCAGGCCAGCGTCGTGACGATTGTCAGAGGGATGGAATGCGAAGCGAAATAGACAATCACAGCGTTGCCGCACAGGACCAACCCCAGGAGCCGACAAAAGATTATGAAGTGCAACGCCGTTCTCCTGGTTGTCTTGTCAAATCATGCTGGTCATGCTGCGATCTGGTCGGCCGCGACATGGGTCTGGCAGCTCTTTGGGCAGACGCGACCGCAGGCTCCGCAACCGATGCACCGGCCGGCATGGTCGACAACCATGATCATGCGATTGAGCTCGCCGTCGAAGTCGTCATCCTGCCCGTCGCAGATGCCGAGGATTTCACCCGCGTCATCGACGCCGTGAAGGTGCATGACATCGCGTGAGCAGACCTTGAAACAGCGGCCGCAGCCGATACAGGTCTTGCCATCGATAGCGGTCAGATATTCCGGCACCCATATAGAGCCGTCGCGGGTGATGAATGTGCTCCTCATCGTGAATTCTTCATTGCAGCGAGCTCTCTCTTGGCACCATCCAACTCGGCATAAACGGCATGCGTTTTCTCGGCGACTTCCTCTATCTCAGTCCAGTTGACCGGGAGATCCTCGGCAAGGTCGCGCAAGTTCGTCTTGGCAATTGCCGCGCGCAGCTGAAGCTTTCGGACTTTCTTTCCCATCTCGTCTAGGTTTGACATGAACCCCTTCCTTGACAACCGGCTTCATTTACGCTCGTGACGTCCGGTGGCCTCGGCGGTGGCGGTCGTATCGCCGATCTTAATGAGCGGCGAGATAAAGCGGTCCATACGAGCGTCATACGCTTTCGTTTCACAGCATCGAAGGTACCAGTTGTAATTGTTTCATTGTGTTAAATTTCATGGATAATCTTTTAAATGACAATCGTGTTCTAAGCGGCGTAGATATGCTTTGTCGGCTTAGAATAATTGGTGCCTTTTGCTGTAGCGAAAGTGATACCGTCACAACATCCCTTATTCACGGTCGGTCTCGCCGCCGACCGAGTCGTGCGCGAGCACTGTGACAAATTGATTCTCACCATCTTGCCTCTCTCTCGCTGGGTGCTCGCGGCCTATCTCCAGGCTCTGGGTTAGTTGTGCCGCAAATTGGGCAATTGCAGGGTACGCATACGACGAAGGCCGCATGATTGGCACACGCGCGTGGGCGCGGCGGGCTCTATGATGGCGTTGCGTGAAGGTCAGGCGGCCTGCTGATCGGCGGGCTTGTCGGCTTCGCGCAGGCGCTTCCATTCCCAGGGCAGTAGTTCGTGCAGACGTGAGGCGGGAAGATCGGCAATGCGGGCCAGGGCGTCGGCAAGCCAGGCTTTCGGGTCGACGTCGTTGAGGCGTGCCGTGGTGATGAGGGTAAGCATGACGGCGGCGCGGTCGGCGCCGCGCTGGGAACCGGCAAAGGTCCAGTTGCGCCTTCCCAGAGCAATGCCGCGCAACGCTCTTTCGGCCGCGTTGTTGCTGAGGCAGATCCTGCCGTCGTCGATGAAGCGGGCGAAGTCGGCCCAGCGCCTGAGCATGTAGTTGATCGGCTTCAGGACCTCGGAAGAGCGCGAGAGGGTATCGCGCTCGCGGAGCAACCAGGCGTGCGTGTCGTCGAGAAGTGGTTTGCTCTCCTCCTGGCGCACGGCATACCGCTCGTCAGCGCTGCGGCCGTTGATGGCGCGCTCGATCTCGAACAGCGCGTCGAGGCGCCTGACCGCCTCGAGCGCGATCGGGGAGACCGGTTTGCCATTCCTCTTGCCCTCGCGGGCATTCTTCTCGATGTCGGCCAGTTCGAAGAAGCCCCGCCGCGCATGGGCGAAGCAAAATGCCGGCGTGATCGGCAGCACCTTCTTGTGCGGGTCGAACAGCGGTTCGAAGCCATTGTAGCAGTCGGCCTGCAAGATGCCGGCGAAGGCGGCCAGATGCTTCTGTGGGTGCTCGCCACGTCGGTCGCTCGAGGCATAGTAGACTGCCGCCGGTGGTGCAGGTCCACTGAAGGGCCGATCGTCCCGCACGTAAGTCCAGATGCGCCCGGTCGTGCACTTGCTCTTCGCCAGGATGCGGATGGTGGTGTCGTCCCCATGAAGGCGCTCGGCCGCGAGCACATGGCGCTCGATCAGTTGGAAGAGCGGCATGACGGCGGAGGTTCCGTGGCCGACCTGATCGGCCAGCGTCGACAGCGGCAGGTCGATCCCCTCGGCCTTGAAGCGCGTGCTCTGACGGTTGAGCGGAGTGTGCATGCCGAACTTGTCGAACAGGATCGTCGCCAGCAGTTGCGGACCGATGAAGCCGCGTGGCGTGGCGTGGAACGGCGCCGGCGGCTGGCTGATCTTCTCGCAATCGCGGCAAGTGAACTTTTCGCGCACCGTCTCAATCACCTTGAACCGGCGCGGGATCTCCTCCAGCGTCTCGGTCACGTCCTCGCCCAGCTTCGACAGCCGCGATCCGCCGCAGCAGGCGCAGGTGGTGGGAGGCTCGATGACGACGCGCTCGCGCTCGATGTCGGCCGGCCAGGGCTTGCGTACCGGCCGCTTGCGCGTGAAGGAACGTACGGTCTGGGTCTTCGCGGCCTGTGCGACGAGCTCGTCCTCGGTCGCCGACGTCACGAGGTCTTCGAGTTGCAATTCCAACTGCTCGATCAGCCGCGCCGTGCGCTCGGAGCGCTGCCCGTACAGTTCGCGTTTCAGCTTCTCGATGCGCAGCTCGAGATGCGCAATCCGCGCCTCGGTGTCGGACAGCATGGCTTGCGCATTGGCCGCTTCGGCCTGCCAGTTGGAGGCCTCCGTCTGCGCCACGTCGCGCTCGGCTTCGACCCGCAACCGTGCTTCGCGTTCAACCCGCAGCGCCGCCAGGGCACTCGCGAGGTCCGAAGGAAGATCATCCGGCTTCAACGTCATGAGGCCAGTGAATCAGATTTTGCCTGCAATTTCAAAATGTAAATGCTAGCCGACCCGCGTCGGACGCCAGGTTTCCTGAGGGTTGCGCCAATCGATCCCGGACAGGA
>NZ_RQXT01000043.1 GCF_003863365.1 Mesorhizobium tamadayense
CCACGATTTTCGGCAAAATCAAACGCAAAACTAGAGCAGAATCCTAAATTGAATCAAAGCCTTCCGAGTTCTTCACGGACGACTGTATAGATTCGTGGTTAATCGGTACGGTTAAACGGCCTTTAACCTTTGCAATTCATTATCCACGCCGAGGTTCAACTTCGGGCGGTGTCGTCCCGAGGCTTCTTAGGGGTGACAGCATGTTCAATACAGCAAGAATGGCATTGTTTGCCGCGCTGTTCGCGGGAGTGGCCGGACCGGCCCTTGCCGCCGACTTCGCGGAACCACAACCGATCGAGGAAGCTCCGCCGCCGATCGTCGAGGCGCAGCCGGTCGACGTCGGTGGCTGGTATATCCGCGGCGACATCGACTACCACAAGTCTACCTTGCGCGGCATCGACTACATTGTTTATGGCCCACCGCCCGGCACCAACGATTTCGATTTCGGCAAGCTTAAGGGCGGCTTCTCGCTCGGCGGCGGTGTCGGCTACAAGGTCAACGATTACTTCCGCACCGACCTGACCGCCGACTACTGGTTCAAGTCGGACTTCAACGGCCAGACCTCGGATCTGACCACGGTGTCGACCGAAGTGTCGAGGATGAGCGCCCTGTTGCTGCTCGCCAATGCCTATGTCGATATAGGCACCTATCACGGCATCACGCCTTACGTCGGCGCCGGCATCGGCGGTGCGCACATCAAGTGGGACACGGTCCACGATCCGAACACCACCGAGACCAATCCCGGCTCATCCAACTGGCGCTTCGCCTACGCGCTCATGGCCGGCGCTTCCTACTGCTTAACGGATAGGCTCATCCTCGACGCAGGCTACCGCTACACCCATATCCAGGGCGGGCGCATGTTCGAGTTCGATACGACCAGCTCGGGGCCGGGCTTCGACCACGGTATCAACACCCATGAGGTGCGTGGCGGTCTGCGCTATCAGTTCGGCGGCAACAACGGGTGCGCCGCGCCGGTGGTTGCCTATCAGCCGGAGCCGGAACCGATCTACACGAAGTAATCGCTTCGATGTTCCTGAAACTTGCCAACCGCCCGGCGTCAGCCGGGCGGTTTTCGTTTGTGCGCTGCCGGTAAAATCTCATCGGAATCAATTCGGTAACCGCCTGTTATCCTTAACCGGCACTTAACCACTATGGTTAACAATGCTCTTGAAAACGGCGCTCGCGTTCGCGACTGGCGCCAACTTCAGGAGCCGGGGACCATGACATCAAAATCGCGTATCGCACTGGCGCTCGCCGCAATCGTGCTGATGCCGGCGACACAGGCGGTGTCGGCCGACTACGATCCGCCGATCTATGTCGATCAGGCGCCGGACTATCAGCCGGTCGAGGTCGGCTCCGGCTGGTACCTGCGCGGCGATGTCGGCTACGCTTTCAGCCATCCGTTCGAACATCAGATCGCGAACAGCGGATCATCCACCTTCAACAACAACAGCAGCCTGTTCACCGGCAGCGTCGGCATGGGTTATCATGTAAACGACTACTTGCGCGTCGAACTGAACGGCGGCATCCTGCCAACCAATAAGTTCAGCGATAATGCCGTCGTGCCCGATGGTTGCGCGGGCACCACGAATGTTGCCCTCCCCGACGGCAGTGGCGGTTTCATCATCTCGCCGGTCGCCGCGACCGCCGATTGCGTGGCCTCAAACTTCGGTACAAACAAGGGCTACAGCCTGATGGCCAACGGCTATGTCGACCTTGGCACTTATGTCGGGTTGACGCCTTATATCGGCGGCGGCATTGGCGTGGCCTACAACAAGTTTTTCAGAACCCTGGGGGAGCGGGACTGCATCGATGTTCCGTCCAACTCGTCTGGTGTCGGGGGCTTCGCTTGTAATGATCCGGCTGGCTACAAGGGTTCGGAGGACTCCGAAGCCAAGTTCAACCTAGCCTACTCCATCGGCGCAGGGTTTTCTTATCAGGTGACCAAAAATGTCTCCGTCGACCTCGGCTACGAGTATTTCTCGGTCCCAAGCGGCAAATATGTCGCCTATGACAATGGCGCCTTCAATATTCACAAGGGCATCGACTATCAGACGGTCAAGCTCGGGCTGCGCTACGATCTCTGGTGAGCAACGAAAGTCCGGGAATGCCGACGGCGGATCCACGATCCGCCGTTTCGTCTTGCGCCAGGCAGCGGGCGTAAGGCGAATATCCCGCCAGCGACAAAAACTTTGCTCTTGACGCCGGAAGGCTGAAAGCATATCGCCGTCCGTGGGCCACCCCTCCCCAACGAGGGGCCACTATCTGGAAGGATAGACCACGATGACGACGCTTACCAGGCCCGGACTCCGTCCGGCAAACCCCAATTTCTCCTCAGGTCCCTGCGCAAAACGCCCCGGCTGGTCGGTCGAGGCGCTGAAAGCTGCCGCGCTAGGACGCTCCCATCGCGCCAAGATCGGCAAGAGCAAGCTCGAGCAGGCAATCGAGCTGACGCGCGAAGTCCTCAAGGTTCCCGCCGACTACCGCATCGGCATCGTGCCGGCGTCCGACACCGGCGCGGTGGAGATGGCGTTGTGGTCGCTGCTCGGCGAGCGCGGCGTCGACATGGTCGCCTGGGAAAGTTTTGGTTCCGGCTGGGTGACCGATGTCGTCAAGCAGCTCAAGCTCGCCGACGTGCGCAAGCTCGAGGCTGGCTACGGCGAATTGCCGGACTTGACTGAGATCGATTTCGACCGCGACGTGGTCTTCACCTGGAACGGCACGACCTCCGGCGTGCGCGTGCCGAACGGCGATTTCATCCCGGCCGATCGCAAAGGCCTGACCATTTGCGACGCCACCTCGGCCGCCTTCGCGCAACCGCTCGACTTCGAAAAACTCGATGTCGTGACCTTCTCCTGGCAAAAAGTGCTGGGCGGCGAGGGCGCGCACGGCATGCTGATCCTCAGCCCTCGCGCCGTCGAGCGGCTGGAGACCTACAAGCCGGCCTGGCCGCTGCCGAAGATTTTTCGCCTGACCTCCGGCGGCAAGCTGATCGAAGGCATCTTCAAGGGCGAGACCATCAACACGCCGTCGATGCTGTGCGTCGAGGACTATCTCGACGCGCTTCAATGGGCAAAGTCGATCGGCGGCCTGGCAGCGCTGATTGCCCTCGCCGACGCCAATGCCGCGGTGCTCGACCGGTTCGTGGACGAGTCGCCTTGGCTTGGCCATCTGGCCGTCAATCCGGCGACACGCTCGAACACCTCCGTGTGCCTCTCCTTCACGGACGGCCAAGTCGCGGCGCTCGATACCGACGGTCAGGCGGTTTTCGCCAAGGGCATGGTCTCGGCGCTCGAGAAGGAAGGCGTCGCCTACGACATCGGCGCCTATCGCGATGCGCCACCCGGCCTTCGCATCTGGTGCGGCGCAACCGTCGAGACCTCCGATCTCGAAGCGCTGCTGCCCTGGCTCGACTGGGCCTTCGCCACGCAGAAGGCGTCGCTCAAAGCAGCGGCCTGAGTTCCATGGCGGCCAGTGGGCCACCATTTCCCGACACATTCAATTCCCATCAAGGAGGCCGCCATGGCGCCCCGCGTTCTCGTCTCGGATAAACTTTCAACCACCGCCGTGCAGATCTTCAAGAATCACGGCATCGAGGTCGACTACTTGCCCGATCTCGGCAAGGATAAGGAAAAGCTGCTCGAAGTGATCGGTCAGTATGACGGCCTTGCCATCCGCTCGGCGACCAAGGTCACCGAGAAGCTGATCAATGCCGCAACCAGGCTCAAGGTCGTCGGCCGCGCCGGCATCGGCGTCGACAATGTCGACATCCCCGCGGCAAGCCGCAGCGGCATCATCGTGATGAACACGCCCTTCGGCAATTCGATCACCACGGCCGAGCACGCCGTCGCGATGATCTTCGCGCTAGCTCGCCAGATTCCGGAAGCCAACGCCTCCACGCATGCCGGCAGGTGGGAGAAGAACCGCTTCATGGGCATCGAGATCACCGGCAAGACGCTGGGTGTCATCGGCTGCGGCAATATCGGCTCCATCGTCGCGACACGCGGCGTCGGCCTCAAGATGCATGTCGTGGCCTTCGATCCGTTCCTGTCGGACAGCCGCGCCGAAGAGCTCGGCGTCGAGAAAGTCGAGCTCGACGAGCTGTTCGCGCGCGCCGACTTCATCACCTTGCATACGCCGCTGACCGACAAGACGCGCAACATCATCGACGCGGCAGCGATCGCCAAGATGAAGGACGGCGTGCGCATCATCAATTGCGCGCGCGGCGGGCTGGTCGTCGAAGCCGACCTGGTGGCGGCGCTGAAGAGCGGCAAGGTGGCCGGCGCAGGCGTCGATGTTTTCGAGGTCGAACCGGCGGAGAACAACCCGCTGTTCGGCATGGAGAATGTCGTGGCCACCCCGCATCTCGGCGCCTCGACAACGGAGGCGCAGGAGAATGTCGCCCTGCAAGTCGCCGAGCAGATGTCGGACTATCTCATCAAGGGCGCGGTCTCGAACGCCATCAACATGCCTTCGATCACCGCCGAGGAAGCGCCGCGGCTAAAACCCTTCGTCAAGCTCGCCGAGGTGCTCGGCGCCTTTGTCGGCCAGGTCACCGAGGATCCGATCAAGGAGGTCGAGATCCTTTTCGACGGCTCGACCGCGGCGATGAACACGCGGGCGCTGGTCAGCGCCACGCTCGCCGGCCTCATCCGGCCGCAAGTCTCCGACGTCAACATGGTGTCGGCGCCCATCATGGTGAAGGAGCGCGGCATCATCGTCGCCGAGGTCAAGCGCGACAAGTCTGGCGTGTTCGACGGCTATATCAAGCTGACCGTCAAGACCGAGCACATGACGCGCTCGATCGCCGGCACCTGCTTCTCCGACCACAAGCCGCGCTTCATCCAGATCAAGGGCATCAACCTCGACGCCGAGGTCGGCCAGCACATGCTCTACACGACCAATGCCGATGCGCCCGGCATCATCGGCCTGCTCGGCACCGTCTGCGGCGAGAACGGCGTCAACATCGCCAACTTCCAGCTCGGCCGCAACCGGCCGGGCGGCGATGCCATTGCGCTGCTCTATCTCGACGCGCCGTTCCCGGAAAGCGTGCTGGATCAGCTGCGGGCGCACAAATCGATCGACTCGGCCAAGCGGCTCCACTTCGACGTCGGCGCCGCCTGAGACATTTCGAAAAGGCATGCAGAGGCGCGGGGCCGGTTCCGCGCCTTCGTCATCCTGGGGTCTGCGCCGCGTCGCTTCGCTCCTTGCTGCGCCCCGGGATGACGAAGTGAGAGGCGCTTCGGCCATTCACCAAGGCATGCGATCCGCTAACGGAAGCACTATCCCACCTGTGGCAAGCAGGTTAGCCCAAGGCGTTCCGACAACTCAGCGCCTTTGGCCGCTCGCTGTAGCCTGAACCGTGGCGGTCGTCTTTATACCGCTGTATTCGGCGAGCGCGATGCCTCCGAGCACCAGCGCGAGCGCCAGACCCTGATAGAATTGGAACTGCTCGCCGACGATCAGCACCGAGAGCAGCGTGCCGAAGATCGGCACCAGGTTGATGAACAGCCCGGCGCGGTTGGCGCCGATCAGCTCATTGCCCCTGATGTAGAAAATCTGCGAGACGACGGATGCGCCGAGCGCGGTATAGAACGCGACCGCCCATCCTCGCGCGTCCGGGACGATGACGCGGCCGGCCGCTACTTCCCAGACAAAGAAGGGCAACGAGGTCAAAAGCGCGGCGAGCGACGGAGCCAGCATGAGGCTTTGCCGGCGGATGGCCGGCTTCAGGCGCAGCCCCACCGAATAGAGGCTGTAGCAGAGAACCGCGACCAGCATGATGGCGTCGCCGAAATTGAGATCGAGCTTCAGCAGCTGGCTAAGATCGCCATGGCTCGCGGTGAGGGCGACGCCGACGACGGTCAGCGCGACGCCGACAATCTGCAGGCGGTGCACGTGCAGCCGGAACAGTGCGAAATTGGCAAGAATGATGACGATCGGTATGGCGGCCTGCTCGATCGAGACATTGATGGCGGTCGTGTAGTTCAGCGCCGTGTAGAAGATGACGTTGAAGATCGTGAAGCCGCAGGCGCCCAGGCCGGCAATCAGCAGCCAGTGCCGGCGCAATTCAGGCCAGTCCTCGCGAAACGCCCGCCAGCCGACGGGCAGCATGATAAGCACCGCCAGCACCCAGCGCAGGAAAACCAGCGTCATTGGCGATACATGGCCGACCGCTAGCTTGCCGGCCACGGAATTGCCGCCCTATAGCAGCATGGTGGAAAGAAGGAACAAATAGGCAGCTCGATGCATCGCTCAATCCGGGGCGGGAGGCGCGTTCGAAGATAGAAGCCGGCCTATGGCGACAGCCGGGCCAAGTAAATGATGCGAAAGCCGGAATTCGTTGTGCCTAGATTGTTGCGCCTTGGGTGGTTTCGGCGGCAAAGAAGGGTCGCATCGGCCTGCACATGAGGTTATAGAGGCTGTCGTTTCAAGCCGCCTGGGCGGCATCTCAAGGGAAAAGAACATGGCCAATGTGGTGGTCGTCGGCTCACAGTGGGGCGACGAAGGCAAGGGCAAGATCGTCGACTGGCTGTCGGAACGTGCCGACGTGGTCGTGCGCTTCCAGGGCGGCCACAACGCAGGTCACACGCTGGTCGTCGACGGCAAGGTCTACAAGCTGTCGCTCCTGCCGTCCGGCGTGGTCAGGCAGGGCAAGCTGTCGATCATCGGCAACGGCGTGGTCTTCGATCCGCATGCCTTCGTCGCGGAAGTCGCGAAGCTCAAGGAGCAGGGCGTGGACGTGACGCCCGAGCGCCTGAAAATCGCCGAAAACACCGCGCTTATCCTGTCGCTGCACCGGGAGCTGGACGGGTTCCGCGAAGACGCCGCCTCGAATTCCGGAACCAAGATTGGCACGACCCGCCGCGGCATCGGCCCCGCCTACGAGGACAAGGTGGGCCGGCGCGCCGTCCGGGTCATGGATTTGGCGGATTTGGAAACACTTCCCCTGAAGGTCGACAGGCTGCTCACGCACCACAATGCGCTGCGCCGCGGGCTCGGCCATGCCGAGGCGACGCATGAGGCGATCATGCAGGAGCTGACCTCGGTAGCCGGCGAGATCCTGCCTTACATGGACCGCGTCTGGAAGGTGCTCGACGACAAGCGGCGCGCCGGCGAGCGTATCCTGTTCGAGGGCGCGCAAGGCACGCTGCTCGACATCGACCACGGCACCTACCCCTTCGTCACCTCGTCCAACACGGTGGCAGGCCAGGCGGCCGCCGGCTCCGGCACCGGCCCCGGCGCCATCGGCTATGTGCTCGGCATCACCAAGGCCTATACTACGCGCGTCGGCGAAGGCCCGTTCCCGACCGAGCAGAAGAACGAGATCGGCGAGTTCCTCGGCACGCGCGGCCACGAATTCGGCGTCGTCACCGGCCGCAAGCGCCGCTGCGGCTGGTTCGACGCCGTGCTGGTGCGCCAGGCGGTAGCCGTCAACGGCATCAAGGGCATCGCGCTCACCAAGCTCGACGTGCTCGATGGACTGGACGAGATCAAGGTCTGTACCGGCTATCGCCTCGACGGCGAACTGATCGACTATCTGCCGGCCAGCCAGGGCGCCCAGGCGCGCGTCGAGCCGGTCTATGAGACGCTCGAAGGCTGGAAGGGGACGACGGCCGGCGCCAGGAGCTGGAACGATCTGCCGGCGCAAGCCGTCAAATATGTCCGCCACATTGAGGAGCTGATCGGCGCCCCGGTTGCGCTGCTTTCCACCAGCCCGGAACGGGACGACACAATACTTGTGACCGACCCGTTTCAAGACTAGTTTCACAGCCCTTCCCGGCGCTACGACTGATTTGCGGGCCCGGGGAAAGAATGCAGGTCGACTGACGCATGGCGGATTTCGTTAGTGTTCTGAAAAAGCAGCTTGACAAGCACGGCGAGCCCTCGTCCGAGCTGCGCAAGCGGATCTACGAGAATGCTCGTGAGATGCTGGCGAAGAAACTCGCGGAATATTCCCCGCCGCTTTCCGCCGACGTCATCAGCAAGCAGAAACGTTCGCTTGAAGATGCCGTTGTCAGCGTCGAGCGGGAATACACCAAGCCTGCTCCGGCGCCCAAGCTGGCTCCAGCAGAAGATCCGCTGGCGGAGCTGGAGCACATCTTCTCGTCGATCGACCGCAACAAGAACCAGCCAAGCCACGTCCGGCAGCCGCCGGTGACGAAGCCCGAGCCTGCCAAGCCCGAGCCTTTCAAGCCGGCGCCCGCACCGGTCAAGACTGAACCGAGCTGGCAAAGCGCATCAAAGGCAGAACCAAGCTGGCAAAGCGCAGCGAAGCCGGAGCCGAGCTGGCAGAAGACGCCTCCGGCACCACCGCCGATGCCCTCGCCGCGCGAGGAGGACGTCGGCCTGCCCGGCATGAATGCCGCCGAGCCGGAAGACGGCAGCGATGTCTTCGCCAATGACGAGCAGCCGGCCGACACCTTCCAGCGGCTGCGGCCGCCGCCGCGCAAACGCAGCTATGGCGGCTTGATCGCCGCCGTCGTCGTACTGCTGGTGCTGGCCGGCGGCGGTTACGGCATCTGGCTGAACAAGGATGCGTTCGGCTCCATGCTCGGCTTGACAGGCGGCGGCAGCAAGACGGTCTCGACCGAGCCCCTGGTCAAGCCTGTTCCGGTAAAACCAGCGACCGAGACGGCAGCCGCGCCGCCCGCTGGGGGCGCAGCGGGCGCCAACGAGCCGAACGAAACCGTCAAGTTCACCCAGCGCCTGACCCCTGAAGGCAAGGAGATCGATCCCGGCCCGGCCGGCGGGCAGAGCACCATTGGCGAAGGCGAATCCGTTGCCGCGCTGACCACGCCGCCGCCGGCTCAGCCTGCAACGACGACACCGCCCGCCCCCGCCGGCACGCCACCGGCCGCGCAAACTCCTAGCGCGACCCCGCCCGCCGCTGGAGCAACGCCGCCGGCGCCTGCCGGTGCCGCCGCCAATTCGACCGCGCCTGCTACCGGGACCACGCCTCCCGTCGCAGGGACCACGCCGCCTGCGGCTGGCGCGACGCCGCCCGCGTCCGGGACCACGCCCGCGCCGGCGACGGCGGAGGCAACCGTGCCGGTCGGCCAGAAGGCGATCTTCTATGAGGAGCGCACCAGCACGCAGCAGGGCACCGCAGAACCCGGCAGCATCGTCTGGTCACTGGTGCAGGAATCGCCTGGGGGCGACCTGCCGCCGGAGCCGGCGATCCGCGCCGAGGCGACGATACCCGGCAAGGACATCCAGCTGCGCATGACCATCCGGCGCAACACCGACCAGACGCTGCCGGCCAGCCACATCATCGAGATGATCTTCCTGACGCCGGAAGGGTTTGACGGCGGCGGCGTCGACAACATCCTGCGCATCGCCATGAAGAGCTCGGAACAGGACGCCGGCAGCCCGCTGATCGGCATCCCGGCCAAGATCGCCGACGGCTTCTTCCTGGTCGCGCTCAACGACACCAAGGCCGACGAGGACGCCAATCTGACGCTGCTGCGGGGACAGGACTGGATCGATGTACCGGTGGTCTACAAGACCGGACGGCGGGCGCTTCTCACCATGGAAAAGGGCATCCCCGGTGAGAAGGTCTTTGACGAGGCGCTGAAGGCTTGGGCGACGAAGACGTCGGGGTAATACCGCCAGGCTTTGACGTGTCTCCTGAACGCGGCAATCGGCTTCGGGACGGCTTTAGCCCTTGTGTTCCAGCATCGGTGCTGCCCCTCACCTGCCTGCCGGCATCCTCTCCCCGTATAGTGACGGGGAGAGGGGCGCTCTCATCGACGATTTCGCCAATCACCAATGTTGCAAGATGGTCGCTAGACCAATTCCCTTCTCCCCGTTCTACGGGGAGAAGGTGCGGGCAGGCGGATGAGGGGCAGCGCCGACGCTGACATCGATCGCGTCTGGCTAGAATAACCGATATTTAGCCAAGGGTAGCCCGTACTGCCTGACGTAGCCGTTACAGCTTTCAATGGCGTCCTTGTTCTCTTCTTGCCATTGACGGGTCTTTTCGGCAGCAATCGCATTCGCGATGCCTGTCTCGGCGGCGCGAGAAATGTCGATGCTCAACGCCTCGGCATCTTCGACCAATTGCCGGTCAATGGAAATTTTGAGTGTTTTTCGTGAAGATCGGGCAACGGATTCGGGCATATGAGCGCTCCTGTCCGTGCCCATGGATACGCGCGTGAAGGCGCATCTTCAAGCTACCCCTCCATCTCCTCCCGCAGCAGCTCCAACTCCAGCCACTCTTCTTCGAGCGCGGCCAGCGTGGTGCGCTCCTTGTCGAGCGCGGCGATCGTCTTCTGGAAGGAGACCGGATCGCGCTCGTAGAAGGACGGGTCGGCGATGTTGTTCTCCAGCCTGGAGATCGAGGCCGCGACCGCCTCGATCTTCTTCGGCAGGGATTCCAGCGCGAATTTCTGCTTGAAGGAGAGCTTCTTCGCCGGGCCCTTCGGGACGGCCTGCTCAGCCTTCGGCGCAGCGCTTGCGTCGGCGGCTTCGGCTTTCGGCCTTGCCTTGCGGTCCGCCAGCCTCGAGCCGCCGCGCTGCGCCAGCATGTCGGAATAGCCGCCGGCATATTCGATCCAGCGTCCGCCGCCGTCAGGCGCGATGACGCTGGTGACGGTGCGGTCGAGGAAGTCGCGGTCGTGGCTGACCAGGATGACGGTTCCGGCAAAGCCGGCGACGAGCTCCTGCAGCAGCTCCAGCGTCTCCATGTCGAGATCGTTGGTCGGCTCGTCGAGCACCAGGAGGTTGGCGGGGCGCGCCAGCACGCGGGCAAGCAGCAGGCGCGCCCGCTCGCCGCCCGAAAGCTCGCGCACCGGCGTGCGCGCCTGCTCCGGCTTGAACAGAAAATCCTTCATGTAGGAGACGACGTGGCGCTGCTCGCCATTGACGACGAGGTTCTCGCCGCGCCCGTCGGTCAGGTAGTGCGCCAGCGTCTCCTGCGGGTCGACGGCCTCGCGCTTCTGGTCGAGCGTCGCGATCTCCAGATTGACGCCGAGCCGCACAGGGCCGGCATCCGGCGCCAGCTCGCCGGTCAGCATCTTGAGGAGCGTCGTCTTGCCGGCGCCGTTCGGCCCGACCAGGCCGACACGGTCGCCACGCTGGATGCGGGTCGAAAAACCTTTGACCACGGTCAGATCGCCGAAACTCTTCTCGATAGCCTTGGCCTCGATCACCAGCTTGCCGGATTCGGCGGCGTCGCTCGCCACCATCGTCGCCGCGCCCTCGGCGCCGCGATGGCTGCGATGGCGCTGGCGCATGGCCTGGAGCTCGCCGAGGCGGCGCATGTTGCGCTTGCGCCTGGCGGTCACGCCATAGCGCAGCCAGTGCTCCTCGCGCACGATCTGGCGGCCGAGCTTGTGCTGCTCGCGCTCTTCCTCTTCCAGCACCTGGTCGCGCCATTCCTCGAAATGTGCGAAACCCTTGTCCAGCCGCCGCGTCTGGCCGCGGTCAAGCCAGACCGTGGCGCGCGAGACGCGTTCGAGAAAGCGGCGGTCGTGCGAGATCAGGATCACGGCGGAAGAGGTGCGGGCAAGCTCCTCTTCCAGCCATTCGATGACCGACAGGTCGAGATGGTTGGTCGGCTCGTCGAGCAGCAGGATGTCGGGCTCCGGCGCCATGGCGCGGGCAAGCGTGGCGCGGCGCGCTTCACCGCCGGAAAGGTCGTCGGGGCGTTCCTCGCCGGTAAGGCCGAGATGCTCCATCAGATAGGTGGCGCGATGCGGGTCGTCGGCTGGCCCAAGGCCCGCCTCGACATAGGCGCGCACGCTGGCGAAGCCATCCATGTCCGGCATCTGCGGCAGGTAGCGAACCGTCGCCGAAGGCTGGCGGAAGACCTCGCCGTCCTGCGGCTCGATCAGCCCGGCGGCGATCTTGAGCAGCGTCGACTTGCCGGAACCGTTGCGGCCGACAAGCGCGGTCTTCTCGCCGGCGGAGGCGCTGAGTGCTGCGCCATCGAGCAGCGGCGTGCCGCCGAAGGTCAGTTTTATGCCGTCAAGGTTGAGAAGAGGCGGAGCCATGTCAGCTTTCGGGAAGAGGATAGGGGTGGGCGAGCAACAGCGCCCGGCCACGCTCCAGCGCGATCTCGAGCCGGCCCTTGACCTCGTTTGATATGGTGAGCGAGGAGCCGAACGCCACCTCGACGCGGTCTAGCGGCCACTTGGCGCCGGAGACCGTCAGGCCGGCGAGATCGGAGAAGCCAAGCACCGAGAACAGCGTGCCGTCGGCGTAGTCGAAGTCGGCTTTTTTGCCGGGCAGGACGGGCACGCCTTCCTGCGCGCCGCTGGTCAGCAGCACCGTGGTTCCCGCATCGGCCAGCCGCACGCTTAGAGCCAGGTGCAGGAAGGCATGGTCGGCGCGCTTGCCGCCGAAGGCGCCGGCCAGCACCAGCTTGGTGGCGCCGCGCGCGAGCGCCTCCGCGATGGCGAGTTCGCCATCGGTCATGTCCTTTTCGGCCGGAAAGATCTTTTGGGGCACGGCGGCAAGATCCTCCGGCAGGTTCGGCGGCACGGAGTCGAAGTCGCCGACCCAAAGTTCCGGCATGAGGCCAAGCATGCGGGCATGGCCGATGCCGGCGTCGGCGGCGATGACGCGGGAGCCTTCGATCTGGCGATCGAGCCGAGGCGTACGGACGAGGTCGCCGCCAAGCAGGATGGTGAATGTGCCCATGGGCGTCGCCTTACCAGCCCGGCCCGTGAAACGGAAGCCGTGGCCGGGATGCCCGGCAAACTTCCGCTTGCGCAGTGCTGCGGCCCGCCCTATGTCTCGAAACGCTCTAACGGGGTGCCGGACGCTGACTTCGCGAACCGGCTGAGAGGCAACAAAGCCAACCCGCTGAACCTGATCCGGTTTGTACCGGCGGAGGGATTAGACGTTTCGGACCATCCGACGCCTCAATTCCTTTAACGCGAACGAAGGAGGCGCCGATGCGCTCATTATTGTCCCAGCTTGTTCTCGCAACGGGTCTTGTCTCGCTTCTGGCAGGCGTTGGGCCTGCCGAGGCGAAGGACAAGCTCACCGTCTATACCTATGAAAGCTTTACCGCCGACTGGGGTCCGGGACCCGCGGTGAAGAAAGAGTTCGAGGCCGAATGCGGCTGCGATCTCGAATTTGTCTCGGTGGCCGACGGCGTGGCATTGCTCAACCGCGTCAAGCTGGAGGGCGTCGGCACCAAGGCCGATGTCGTGCTCGGCCTCGACACCAACCTGACCGCCGACGCCAAGGCGAGCGGCCTGTTCGCGCCGCATGGCGCCATTGCCGATTTGAATGTGCCCGGCGGTTGGAAGGACGACACTTTCGTTCCCTTCGACTATGGCTATTTCGCCGTCGTCTACGACACCGAGAAGCTGAAGAGCCCACCGAAAAGCCTGAAGGAGCTGGTCGAGGGCAGCGGCGCCGACAAGATCGTCATCCAGGATCCGCGCACCTCGACGCCGGGCCTTGGCCTGCTCTTGTGGGTGAAGTCGGTCTATGGCGACAAGGCGCCGGAAGCCTGGGCCAAGTTGAAGTCCAAGGTTCTGACCGTGACGCCGGGCTGGAGCGAGGCCTACGGCCTGTTCACCAAGGGCGAGGCGCCGATGGTGCTGTCCTACACCACCTCGCCGGCCTACCACATGGTGGCCGAGAACACCGCACGCTACCAGGCGGCGTCATTCGAGGAGGGCGAGTATCTGCAGATCGAGGTCGCCGGCATCACCAAAACCGGCGCCAAGAACCCGCTGGCGGAAAAATTCATCGCTTTCATGAGCGGGCCGAAGTTCCAGGACGTCATCCCCGAGACCAACTGGATGTTCCCGGCCGGCAAGACCGACAAGCCGCTCAACCCGGCCTTCGACAGACTGGTGAAGCCGACCAAGACCTTGCTGTTCAGTCCGGAGGAGGTCGCGGCCAACCGCAAGGCCTGGGTGGATGAGTGGTTGGCGGCGATGAGCAAGTAGCCGGCTTTGATAACTGTCGACCACCCCCCTCTGGCCTGCCGGCCATCTCCACCGCAAGGGGGGAGATCGGCTGTTTCGCCGCCTCGCTCATTTCTGTCACAGTGGAGATTGGCGAAGGCAGCGGAGCGCCTAATCTCCCCCCTTGCGGGGGAGATGGCCGGCAGGCCAGAGGGGGGTGGGCGGGAACTCGGCATTCGTCAGCCATTTGAAACCCATTGCTGTATTGAGTGACGCGGGATGCGCACGCGTCAATCCAATGACTCCCGCACCACCGCCGGCATCGTCGCCCTCGTGGCAGTCGCCTTGCTCATAGGCGGCGCCTTCGCCGGGCTTGTCCTCGAAGGCGCGCGCGATCCATCCGGCGCTCTTGCCGCCTTCGACGGCTATCTCCTGCGCGTCGCCCGCTTCACGCTCTGGCAGGCGCTGCTGTCGACATTGCTGTCGGTCGCGCCGGCGCTGCTGGTGGCACGCGCGCTGTCCAGGCATCCGGGCTTTCCCGGGCGTCGCCTGATCCTGCAGCTCTTCACCGTGCCGCTGGCGCTGCCGGCCATCGTTGCCGCCCTTGGCGTGTTGGCGCTCTACGGCCATGCCGGCTATTTCGCCCACGTGCTCGGCAAGCTCGGCGGCGGGGAGTGGTCGGGCATATATGGCCTCTCCGGTATCCTCATCGCGCATGTCTTCTTCAACCTGCCTTTGGCCACGCGCCTGTTCCTGGAGGCGCTCGGCACGGTGCCGGCCGACCAATGGCGGCTGGCGAGCCAGCTCGGCATAGGCGCCCGGCCGGCCTTCCGGCTGATCGAGTGGCCGGCGTTGCGCTCCGCCTTGCCGGGCGTCGCAGGGCTGGTGTTCATGCTTTGCATCACCTCCTTCACCATCGTGCTGACGCTGGGCGGCGGACCGGCGGCGACGACGCTGGAGGTCGCGATCTACCATTCGCTGCGCTTCGATTTCGATCCGGCCCGGGCGGTGGTGCTGACGCTGCTGCAGATCGGCCTGACCTTTGTCGTGGTCACCGCGCTGACGCGGCTCGGCGCCAACACGGTCGGCGACGCCAATCTGCCGGTGGCGCCGCGCCGCTATCTTTCGGCCGGCAAGGTCGAGGCCGTTCTGAACGCCGGCCTGATCGTGCTTGCCCTGCTGTTCGTCGCCGGGCCGATGGTGGCAATCGTGTTGGCCGGGCGGGAGGCTGATCTTGGGCGGCTGGCCGGCGAGGACGCCGTGCGCCGCGCGACGCTCACCAGCGCCGGGCTCGCCTTCCTCTCGGCGCTGCTTGCCGTGGCGCTGTCGCTATCGCTCATCGCGGCCCGGCGGGCGCTGGCCCTGCGCCGGCGCGCGGGCAGCGCCATGTCGCTGCTCGAGCATGCCACCGACACCGGCGCCGGTTTCGTGCTGGTCGTGCCGCCGATCGTGGTCGGCGCCGGCTGGTTCCTGGCATTGCGCAACGTGACGGATGTGTTCGCCGTCGCGCCCGTCATGGTCGTCGCCGTCAATGCGGTGATGGCGATGCCTTTCGCCATCCGCGCCGTTCGCCCGGCCTACGACGCGGCAAGCGAGCGCCACGAACGGCTTTGCCTGGCGCTCGGCATTTCCGGCTGGAACCGGCTGCGCCTGGTCGACTGGCCGTCGCTTAGGCGGCCTTTAGCCACCGGCTTTGCCTTCGCCATGGCGCTGTCGCTCGGCGATCTCGGCGTGATCGCGCTGTTCGGCAGCGATTCGGTGCAGACCTTGCCCTACCTTCTGCTCGCGCGCATGGGCAGCTACCGCACCGCCGACGCCGCTGGGCTCGCCTTGCTGCTCGGCCTTGTCTGCCTGATACTGGTGGTCGCCGCCGACTGGATGGGCCGGGAAGCAAAGGCATGACAACGACGAGCGACGGCATCGGGGCACAGGAGGCGCTGGCCCTCACGCTGGACGGCGTTTCGTTCAGCTACGGCGAGGCGGCGTTCCGCTTCGATGCCGGGTTCGCCGCCGGCAGGATCACCGCCATCATGGGGCCGAGCGGGTCAGGCAAGTCGACACTGCTCAGCCTGATCGCCGGCTTCGAAACGCCCGACGCGGGCAAGGTGCTGATCGGCGGGATCGATGTCGGCGACGCCGCGCCTTCCGCGCGGCCGGTGTCGATGGTGTTCCAGGAAAACAATCTGTTCGCCCACCTCTCCGTGGAGGGCAATGTCGGACTCGGCCGCACGCCATCGCTCAGGCTTACGTCTGCCGATCGCCACGCGGTTGCGGAAGCGCTGGCGCGCGTCGGCCTTGCCGGCAAGGAGCAGCGGCTTCCGCGCGAGCTTTCCGGCGGCGAGCGGCAACGCGTCGCGCTGGCGAGGGTGCTTCTGCGCGACCGACCGGTGCTTCTGCTCGACGAGCCCTTCGCCTCGCTCGGTCCGGCGCTGCGCGACGACATGCTCGACCTTGTGGCCGGCATCCATGCCGAGCGGCACATGACCGTGCTTTTCGTGACGCACCACCCACAGGACGCGCGCCGCATCGGCCAGGAGATCGTGTTTGTGGACGAGGGCAGGGTCGCGGCAACGGGGTCGGCAGCCGATTTCTTCGACCGCTCTGGACCGGACGCCTTCCGGCGCTATATCGGCGATCGAGGCGGCAGCGTTGCCGGATCACAACATATTGCCCGGAAGCCGACATAATTTTCGGCCAAACCGGCGGCGGGTGATCCGGCGTTTGCTTGCCTTGTCCGGGGGAGTGTGGCTAGGTCCGGCCATACCGGTCCGGAGTAGCTGTGATTTGCCGAAAGACTTCGAAAGGAAGCCGATCTGACGACCGGCATCGAGAGAGTGTGGACGAGGCCGCTGGCGCGATTTTTCGCGATGGCCGGCTTTGCCGTGGCGCTGGCGAGCTGCCAGATGCTCACGCCGCCGGACGTGCAGGAGTCCGGCTTCCAGCCCTCGGACAAGCCGATCACGGTCGACAATGTCGTCGCCAACGCCAGGCTCGCCGAGATGGCGAAAGCGCAGCATCCGCGGATTCTCGCCACCTACGGCGGCGAATATTCCGATCCGAAGCTCGAACGCATGGTGGCCAAGGTCGTCGGCAACCTGACGGTGGTGTCGGCCAACCCGACGCAGACCTATCGCATCACCATCCTCAATTCGCCCAACGTCAACGCCTTCGCGCTGCCCGGCGGCTATCTCTACGTCACGCGCGGGCTGCTCGCGCTGGCCAATGATTCCTCGGAACTCGCGGCCGTCATCGCGCATGAGATGGGCCATGTCACCGCCAATCACGGCCTGCAGCGACAGCAGCTCGAGGCCGAGGAGGGCCTGGCGACCAAGGTCGTCTCCGACGTGCTCGGCGACAGCCCGACCGCCAAGGCCGCGCTCATCCGCGGCAAGCTGAAGCTTGCGCAGTTCTCGCGCAACCAGGAACTTCAGGCCGACGCCATCGGCATCAAGTCGATCGGCGAGGCCGGCTACGATCCCTATGCCGCCGGCCGCTTCCTGCAATCGATGTCGGCCTATACAGATTTCCGCTCGGTCAGCGGCGCCACCGATGCCAGCCTCGACTTCCTGGCCACGCACCCCAACACACCGCAGCGCATCGATCTGGCGCAGCGGCTGGCCCGTAACTTCGGGCCGCCGGGCGTCGGCACGCGCGACCGCGATGCCTTCCTCGCCGGCATAGACGGCCTGCTTTACGGCGACACGCCGGAAGAGGGCTATGTGCGCGGCCAGACCTTCCTGCATCCAGGCCTCGGCGTCTCGTTCTCGGTGCCGGACGGCTTCGTCATCGACAATTCGGCGGCGGCCGTGACCGCGACCGGGCCTGGCGACATCGCCATCCGCTTCGACGGCGTGGCGATCGACAAGTCGGTGTCGCTGGCCGACTACATCCGCAGCGGCTGGGTCGCCGGACTGGACGGTGCCAGCGTGCGCCAGGAGACGATCAACGGCAACGAGGCGGCGACGGCGCATGCCAGCGCGCAAGGGTGGCAATTCGATATCGCGGTGATCCGCGCCGGCGGGCAGGTCTACCGGCTGCTGACCGCCGCACCTTCGGCCAGCACGGCGCTGGAGCCGGTCGCGCGCTCGGTCAGCGGTTCCTTCCGCACGCTGAGCGCAGCCGAGAAGGCGGCGCTCAAGCCCCTGCATATCCGGGTGGTCACCGTCCAGGCCGGCCAGAACATGGGCACGCTTGCCGCCCAGATGGTCGGTGTCGACCGCAAGCTCGACCTGTTCCGGGTGCTCAACGCCATGTCGCCCGGCGCGACCGTGTCGGCCGGCGACAAGGTCAAGATCGTCACCGACAAATAGGGCAGGCGCCCCGTGTTCAGGCGGCTTCCGCCAGGAAACGGCTCGGCACTGTCTATTCGGTTGGCCCCGCGCACGCCAGCGCTGCTGCTATCCGTCAGAGCCGAGGCTGACGCCGTCAAAGCCGCCGGTGCTGCCGGTGTCAGTGGTGCCAGTGCTACCACCGTCAGTGGTGCCAGTGCTACCACCGTCAGTCGTGCCGGTGCTACCACCGTCAGCGGCGCCGGTGCTGCCGCCGTCAGTGCCGCCGCTGTCAGAGCCGCCGCCGCTGCCGCCGCGGGGCTCTGGATGATCACCGCTATTGCCGCGCCAGGGCGCCGGTCCGGTATCGTTCTGTACTGGCTTGACCGGTGTCTCGACGACCTTTGGCGTGGGTATGCGGACCACCTTTATCTTCGTGATTATTTTCCGCACGACCTTGGGCTTGCACACTGCGACAGTTAAGGCGCTGCGCGCGGGAAGGCCGAGAATGCTCATCGAATACATTTCCTGCCGTTCGATCCCGGCTCTGAGGAAAGCCAAGGCCCGGTCGGGATCGGCCGGCACACCATTGCGGCCTTCCTTGAAGATAACCGCGAGATCGTTGATGGCATTCACATGCCCCATCGCCGCTGCCTTCAGCAGCAGGTCCAACCCCTTGGCGGTATCGCGCTGGACGCCGAGACCATTGAACAAGGCGCGTCCCCAAGCAGCCATGGCGTAGGGGTCGCCTCTGTCGGACGCTTGCGAATAGAGGCCGTTCGCTTTCGTGGGATCCGTGCCTGTTCCGGAAGCGATGTTGCCGAGCTCGAAGACAGCCCGGACATGCCCTTTGTCGGCAGCATCCTGAATGGCCTTCCCGGCCTCGTCGATCTTGCCGGACGCCAGCAGCGCCCGCCCGAGCTCGTAGTGGAAGCGCGCGACGTCCGGGTAGGCCCTCACCGCCGCCTCGCAGGCCTCCACCGCCCCGCCGCCGATCTCATTCGTCAGCCGGCCGGGGGCGACGCCTTGCAGGTCGAGCGGTTCGCCCGCGGCCTGGTCGCAGGGGTCGACACTTGGCGACAGCTTCATCGTCGCCGGCTTGGACAAGTTACCGGAACGGATTTCGAAGCCGACCTCGACGGGAGCTGCCGAGCCGATCTGCGGCTCGTAGCGCAAATCGTTGATCTCCTCGGCCATCAGGCTCGATTGAGGCGACAGGATGCGATCCGGGAGCGACAGCGTTCCGGTTGCCGGATAGCTCGCGAGCTTAAGGCCGACGTCGGGGTCCTTGGTTGGGAAATCCAGCTTCAACGGCACCGGCCCGACGCCGACAGGGATGCTGACGTCACGGTTCTCGATCGCCTCGACGGCGCCGGTGACGTGGAGGCCGCGCTCTAACACTTCCTGCTTCTGCTCGGCCTTGAGCGAGGCCATGATCTGCTTGCCCTCGGCGCCCTCGCCGTTCTTGACCCGCAACAACAGGATGCCTTGGGATTCGCCGCCCCAATCGTTACGGGTAATGTAGGCCAGCGTGTCCACTTGCTCCGGCGCGCCAACCAGCTTGGGCGCGTCCATCTTCAGGCGCGGCAGATCCTTGCCCTGTATCGCCTTGCCAGTCGCAACCGGCTTGCCGTCCAGCATCAGGCGTCCGAACGCCGGCGCCTTCTCGATGCTGACAGTCACTGCGGCGCCATCGACATCCACCGGTTCCGGCAGGCCCAGCGCGACGGGGCCGACGCCTGACGGCACGACTTTCTCCAGCACCGGCGGCAGTGCTGGGCGATTGGCGCGGCGCATCAGCACCACCTCGTCGATCAGCGAGGAGTTCTCCCAAGGAACCTGCTTGCCGTCGGTGGCTTTAACCACGTCGCGGCGAACGGCAGCCATGACCGTGCGGATTTCCTGGTTCGGTGCCAGCGCGCGGCGGGAAAAGGCGGATGAAAACGGGCTAAGTTTGCCCGTGCCGTCATAGGCGATCGCACCAGGCCCAGTGGCGAAGGCAATGAGCGTGTTTTGCGAGCTTTTCACCTCAGCGAGCCCTGTGCCACTGGCAGTGATCAGCTGGTCCCTGAGCCAGTAGTCCTTGCGCGGAAACGGATTGTTGCGGCAGGCATCGAGGATGATCACCTGGATCTTCGATTTCGAGCGCAATTGCTGCAGCACATCGTCGAGCTTGATCGCCTGGACTTCGATGTCCGCGGCATCCTTGAGCGACGCATCGACCGGGATCAGAAAATTTTCGCCGCCGATCTGCAAGCCGTGGCCGGAATAATAGACGACAGCCAAATCGGCGCCGTCCGCCGCGGCGAGATAGTTGCGGAACCGCTCCTCGAACTGAAGCTTGGTGACGTCCTTGGCGACGAACACCTGGAAACCAGCCAGACGGAACGTCTTCGAGACATCCTCGGCCTCCGTGTCCGGATTCCTGAGAGCCGGAATGTTTCGGTATTCGGAATTGCCGATCACAAGGGCAACCCTGCCATCGGCGTGAGCTTCGAACGCCGTGAAGCACACGAGGATCAAGGCTGCAAGAAGCACGCGGCATCGCAGCATGGCTAATCCTCCCTGCTATGATCTTGTGACTTCAATAGACCCTTTGCCGCGCACGGGGTCTGTTAACGAATTCACAATCCGCAGATAGGGAGAGAAGGAAAGCGCCGCGATGGCTTTTATTGTTTAATCAGTATTGTATTTCCTTCAGGCGGCTTCCGCGAGGAATTCGGGGTTCTGCTTGACCAGGGCCACCTTCAGCTTTTCCATGGCGCGCGCTTCGATCTGGCGAACGCGTTCCTTGGAGATGCCGAGCGCCTCGCCTAGCGATTCAAGGGTGGCGCCGTCGTCGCTCAGCCGGCGCTCCTCGATGATCCGGAGCTCGCGGGCATTGAGCGCGCCGAGCGCGCTCTTCAGCCAGACCGCGCGGCGCTCGACGTCGATCGTTTCGCCGACGACCTCGTCGGGGAGCGGATCCTCCGAGACCAGGAAATCCATCCGCTCGGCGGCGCCGTTCTCGTCGGCAAGCGGGGTGTTGAGGGAGCTGTCGGGGGCCGAAAGACGCGAATCCATCATCGCCACATCGGCTTCCGGCACGCCGAGCGCAGCCGAGACCTCGCGGTAGAGCGAGGCATTGGAGATCGGCTCGGCGCCGTTGGCGAGCCGCGCGCGCAATCTTCTCAGATTGAAGAATAGCGCCTTCTGCGCCGAACTGGTGCCGCCGCGCACGATCGACCAGTTGCGCAGGATGTAGTCCTGCATCGAGGCGCGGATCCACCACGTGGCGTAGGTCGAGAAGCGCACCTCGCGGGCGGGCTCGAAGCGGGCCGCGGCTTCCAGCAGGCCGACATGGCCTTCCTGGATCAGGTCGCCGAGCGGCAGGCCGTAGTGGCGGAATTTCGAAGCCATGGAGATCACCAGCCGCATATGGGCGACGGTGATCAGGTGGAGCGCGTCCTGGTCGTTCTTTTCTCTCCAGCGTATGGCCAGGAGATGTTCCTCGTCGCGCTCGAGATAGGGGGCCTTCATTGCCGCCCGGACCAGTGTCCGTCCTGCCACATCCTCGATCATGCCGGCTCCTCTTGGAGATCGTTGCGCTGACGACGGTTGAAAAGACGCTGCCGCGCCCTACAACAGCCTGCAACGTGTCAGGCGCATGGATGGTTCCGTTGCGGCGGAGGCGCTTATGCAGCGCGCCAGCACGGTCCTGTTATCGATCCGGGACGTCTGCCTGCCGTGATCTGCATTGATTTTGAGGATCAGATTTCTGGCTGAGCCAATTTTTGAAATCTGGTTCCTTATTTCGCGAACATCTATCTGTCAGTTTGCGGCTCTCACAACGCGCCGGGCACCGGTCAAAACGGGATCACAGAAAAATGAAATGGCTCAAATCGCTCCTCGTCGCCGGAACGCTGCAGGTTCTGGCAGTCACCGCCGGTCACGCCGGCGCCAATCTGGACCAGATCAAGCAGGCAGGCATCATAAAGGTCGGCACGGAGGGCACCTACGCACCTTTCACCTATCATGACGAAACCGGCGCGCTGGTCGGCTTCGACGTCGAGATCGCCAAGGCCATCGCCGAGAAGATCGGCGTGAAGGTCGAGTTCCTCGAAGGCAAGTGGGACGGGCTGATCGCCGGCCTCGACGCCAACCGCTACGACGCCGTCATCAACGAGGTCGGCATCACCGACGCGCGCAAGGCCAAGTATGACTTCTCCGATCCCTACATCGCCTCCAAGGCGGTGCTGATCGTGCGCGGCGACGACACCGAGATAAAGACCTTCGCCGATCTCAAGGGCAAGAAGGCGGCGCAGTCGCTGACCTCCAATTTCGGCAAGCTCGCCGAGAAGAACGGCGCCGAGCTGGTCGGCACCGACGGCTTCGACCAGTCGATCCAGCTGCTGCTCACCGGCCGCGCCGACGCCACCATCAACGACAGCCTGTCCTTCCTCGACTTCAAGAAGCACAAGCCCGACGCCAATGTGAAGATCGCCGCGCAGGAAGAGAACGCCGACTATTCCGGCGTCATCGTGCGCAAGGGCGATCCGGAACTGGTCGCGGTGATCAACAAGGCGCTGGCCGACATCAAGACCGACGGCATCTACAAGAAGATCGCCGACACCTATTTCGGCCGGGACGTCTCGCAGTAAGGCGCAGCTTGGTCCTTTTTGATACCGGCGGGCCGTCTTTGACGGCCCGCCGGTTTTTGCATGATAGTCGTTCGGCCAGAGATGGCCGCAGCATCCGGAAAGGAGAAGGGCTCAGTGCCGCACTGGTTGCAATTGATGCTGGAGTCGCTGCCGACGCTGTTGTGGGCGGCGCTGATCTTCACCGTGCCGCTGACGCTGCTGTCCTTCGCTCTCGGGCTTATAGCCGGGCTGGTGACGGCGCTGATCAGGCTGTTCGGCCCGAAGCCGCTGGCCGCCGTCGCCCGTTTCTATGTCTGGATCTTCCGCGGCACGCCGCTCCTGGTGCAGCTGTTCCTGATCTTCTACGGCCTGCCGTCGGTGGGCGTCCTGCTCGATGCCTTTCCCGCCGCGCTGATTGGCTTCACGCTCAACATCGGCGCCTACACGTCGGAGATCATCCGCGCCGTCATCGGCTCGGTGCCGAAAGGCCAGTGGGAGGCCTCCTACTCGATCGGCATGACCTGGAGCCAGGCGATGCGGCGCACGATCCTCCCACAAGCAGGCCGCGTCGCAGTGCCGCCGCTCTCCAATACCTTCATCTCGCTGGTCAAGGACACCTCGCTCGCGGCGGCGATAACGGTGCCGGAAATGTTCCAGGCCGCGCAGCGCGTCGTCGCCACCACCTATGAGCCGCTGATCCTCTATGTCGAGGCGGCGGCGCTCTACCTGGCGATGAGCTCGGTGCTGTCGGCGCTGCAGGCGCGGCTGGAGGTGCGGCTTAACCGCTATGGCGGCTTCCTGGAGGCCAATCCATGATCGGCCTCACCGACATCGAGAAGCGCTTCGGCGACAACCTTGTGCTGAGGGGCGTCAGCGTCAGCATCGACGAAGGCAGCGTCACCGCGCTTGTCGGCCCTTCGGGCGGCGGAAAGAGCACGCTTTTGCGTTGCATCAACCTCTTGGAGATCCCGACTTCGGGCACTTTGCGCATCGGCGATGAGACGCTTGCGTTCCGGCCGGGCGGCAAGGTGCCGGCAATGGACATCCAGCGGGTGCGCCTGCAGACCGGCATGGTGTTCCAGAACTTCCAGCTCTTTCCGCATCGCACCGCGATCGAGAATGTCATGGAGGGGCTGGTCACGGTGCTGAAATGGCCGCAGCCGAGGGCACGCGAGCGGGCGATGGCGCTGCTAGAAAAGGTCGGCATGGCGCACAAGGCCGACGCCTGGCCGGCAACGTTGTCCGGCGGCCAGCAGCAGCGCGTGGCAATAGCGCGCGCGCTGGCGCCGTCGCCGCGCGTGCTGCTTTGTGACGAGCCGACCTCGGCACTCGACCCGGAACTGGCGCAGGAAGTGGTCGACGTGCTGGGCCAGCTGGCCCGCGAGGGCACGACCATGGTGATGGCCACGCACGATCTGAGGCTCGCCTCCAAGATCGCGCAGGAGGTGGTGTTCCTCGATGCCGGTGTCGTCGTCGAGAAAGGTCCGGCCTCGGTCGTGTTCGACAGGCCAGAGCGCGAGCGGACCAAGCGCTTCATCGCCTCGCTGCGGCAGGAGGAGGCGCAGAAGGAAACCGGCGACGGACCGTAATCCCGACGTCAGGTTTTAAAGCGCGTCGCGCTGAAACGGTTTCAGGCGACGCGCTTTAGGTCTTTGTTTTTTATGCATGTCGTTTTCGCAAAACCGCTGCACACTTTTGCGCGGCATGCATTAGAAACGAAAAAACCCGGCGCAAGGCCGGGTTTTCCTGAATTCGTTAGCGGGAAAAGCTCAGGCAGCTTCTTCCTGCTCGGCTTCCTCGTTGTCGGCCTTGGCGCCACGCTTCGGGCCCTTGTTGAGGTTGACCTCGATAAGACGCACCGCCTCGGTCTCCGACATGCGGTTGACGGCGGCGATCTCGCGGGCCATGCGGTCGAGCGCGGCTTCATAGAGCTGGCGCTCGGAATAGGACTGCTCCGGCTGGTTGTCGGCGCGGTAGAGGTCGCGCACGACTTCCGAGATCGAGATCAGGTCGCCGGAATTGATCTTGGCGTCATATTCCTGCGCGCGACGCGACCACATGGTGCGCTTGATGCGGGCGCGGCCCTGCACGACCTTCAGCGCGCGGTCAACATAGTCCTCTTCCGACAGCTTGCGCATGCCGATCGAGGTCGCCTTGGCGACCGGCACCTTCAGACGCATCTTGTCCTTCTGAAAGTCGATGACGAACAGCTCCAGCTTGTGACCGGCAACTTCCTGCTCGTCGATGGCCACGATCTGGCCGACGCCATGCGCCGGATAGACGATGAACTCACCGGTCTTGAACCCGTGACGGGCCGCGGTGGACTTCTTCTGCGGGGTGATCGTTGCCATTACGCCCTGAACTCCTTAGTTGTAGCGCCGGCATGGCGGCGCCGGCTGAACTCGTGCGATCGGCAGAAGCCGACCTTTAGCCGCACAAACAAGTGAACCCACCGGGATAAGCCGGGACCGGCAAATCGCACGAATGCGACCCGCCTGCCCCAGATCACTCTGGTCCCGGATTTGAAAAGCTCACCTTTCAGTGATTTGGGGCGTTAGCGCCATAAATCGACGTTGTGTCACCGGCATGTTTAGTTCGTGTAACACAAAAAGTCGGAAGAATCAAGGTTTTGCTGCGTTCGCTAACGCCGCATGCCATCGCTGCCTGTCAAGACAGTTGTTGTATCGGTCGCGTTACCCAGCGTCATGTCGACGAGGTCGGCCCTTGCATCAATCGCCTTCGCCGGGTTCGGGCGAGAAATATTTCTCGAACTTTCCAGCCTCACCGTCGAAGGTCTTGGCGTCCGCCGGCGGCTCTTTCTTGGCGGTGATGTTGGGCCATTTCTCGGCGTATTCGGAGTTGACCTGCAACCATTTGTCGAGGCCCGGCTCGGTATCCGGCTTGATCGCGTCGGCCGGGCATTCCGGCTCGCAGACGCCGCAGTCGATGCACTCGTCGGGATGGATGACGAGCATGTTCTCGCCTTCGTAGAAGCAGTCGACTGGACAGACCTCGATGCAGTCCATGTATTTGCATTTTATGCAATTGTCGGTCACGACATAGGTCATCGCAGGCTCCGGGACGTCCCGATTTATTAGAGCGACGTGCGTCCTTTCGGACGCACAAAGTACGCTCTAACACGTTGAATCTGCGCATCGTGCTTTCCGAAAAGCGAGTCCGATTTTCGCGCCGATGCGGCAGCCTTTTCAGGTGAGGTAACGCCTTTGCCCGCCGCATGCAAGGGCGGGGCTTGCGGCCATGGCCGGCGTCGGGAAATGGAATTCCAGCCCTTTGCCGCCTGAGGTCCCGTTGGACCTGTTCAGTCGTCGCCGAGCAGCCGATCGGTTTGCCGGCGCTCGCGCTTGGTCGGGCGGCCACTGCCGGTCTCGCGCAGCGCCGGAATGGCGTCGGGAACCGTCTCGCCCCTCGGTGCCGGCGGCGGCGACATGTCCTCATAGAGCGTGCGCGCCTCTTCGGCCGGGCCGCGCCGGGTTCCTGCCCCAAGCACCTTCCAGACCAGGATGCGCCGCTCGAGCGTGATGGTCAGAACGTCGCCGGCCTTGACCAGATCGGAGGCCTGCGCTGCTTTGTCGCGATTGATGCGGACGCGTCCGGCAACCACGAGTTTTGCCGCCAGCGACCGCGATTTCACCGCGCGCGAGAAGAACAGCCATTTGTCGATGCGCTGGCGCCCTTCTCCAACCATCGCAACCGGCCGAGGCTACTTCTTCAGCTGGTCGCGCAAGGCGGCGAGCTTGGCGAAGGGCGAATCCGGGTCGAAGCGCTGCGGGCGCTCCTCGCGCGGCTTGCCCTGGAAGGCCGGCTTGTCGGCGGAGGCGTTGCCCTTGCCGTCCTGCCTGTTGCCTTTCCAGTCCGGGCGGCCCTCGCGGCGGTCGGGGCGCTCGCCCTGCGGCCTGCCTTCACGGCGTTCGCCGCCTTCGCGTTCCGGTCTCGGCTTGAACTTCGAGCGATCGAAGCGCGGCTTGCCGGCGCCGTCGCGCTGGTCGCGGCGGCCTTCATGGGCGGGCCGATCGCCGGCCTGGCTGCCCTCGGCGACTGCCTGGCCTTCGGGTGCCACCTGGCCGTTGCGGGGACGATTGTCGCGGCGGTTGTCATGGTGGCGGTGGCGCGGGCGCTGATGGTCGAAACGGGCCTGCCGCCACAAAAGGATCGGCTTCGGCTCTTCCTGCTCGGCGGGCGGTTCGCCAGCGTTACCCTCCCCCTCGTGGGGAGAGTCGGCGCGCAGCGCCGGGGCGGGGGACGCGTCGGCGCTGTTAGCATTACCTGCATCGTCGGCGCCGTCACCCGCGTCGCTTCGCGCCGCGACCTCCCCCATCGAGGGGGAGGTGGGCGCTTCGGCGATTCCTTGCGTCGTGGAGGCAGCTTCCGCCTCGGTGGCAGGCTCCGCAGCCTCGCCGGCAGCGGGTTCGATCGCGTTTTCGGCCGTAGCGTCCGCCGCCTCACGCGCTTCGGCTACGGTCTCCGAGCTCTCGGCAGACGCTTCGGCGGCAGCTTCAGCTGCCGGCACCTCGGCCGCCTGCGCAGCGCGCGCGGCCTCTTCCGCAGCGAGCTTCGCGGCGGCGGCTTCGCGGGCGGCATTGTCCAGCGCGTCGAGCTTGGCCTTCACCTCGGCGGTCGGCTTCGGCTCGGAGCGATAGCCCAGGCCTTTGAGGATCTCTTCCATGTCGTCGGCGGTGGCGCCGAGGATCGACATCATCGGCGGCGTCACCATGAAGGCGTGGCCGTCATAGGCGCCGTCGGGGCGCTGGCCGAGGCCGGGCTTCCAGTTGGTCGCCGGACGGATGAAGTCGGCCAGCCGTTCCAGGATGTCGACGCGCACGGCGCGACGACCGAGATTGCGGTAGCCGGCGAGCTTGTAGAAGGTCTTGTCGAAGGCCGGGTCGATGACCACCGAGGTGCGGCCCGACGCCAGCGCATGCACCACGTCGCCGAAGCCGGGCTTGTCCTTGCCGTCGTTCTGCAGCGCCCAGAGGAGCGTGACCAGCCCGGCCGGCGCCGGCTTGATCAGCGCCGGCACGAAGACGTGGTAGGCGCCGAAGCGCACGCCCAGCCGGCGCAGCGCGGCGCGGCCTTCCTGGTCGAGCGACTTCATTTCGTCGGCGATGTCGCGGCGGTTGATGAGGCCGAAATGCTCGACGAGCTGGAAGGCGATGCCGCGGGCGATGCCGGCCAGCTGCTCGGCATTCTTCAAATCGACCAGCGGCTTCAGCAGCGATTCGATCTGGAAATTGACGAAACGCTCGGCGCGCGCCGCGACCTTGTCGCGGGCGGGCCCGGTGAGCTGCTCGTCGGCAAGCAGCACAAGGCGCGGCTTCAGCGCTTCGTCGCCGGCAACCAGCGTGCCGATCGGCGCGCCGATCCAGCGCAATATGCCGTCCGAGCCCAATGCCAGATCGCCGTTGGCGCAGGCGGCGAAGCGCTCGGCACGCGCCTCGAACTCCGTGCTGAGCGCCTTCTGGGCAGCGGTGCGCACCGCCTTGGCGTCCTCGCCGCCGGCGCTCTGGTCGGCGGTGAAGCGGAACCCCTGCAGCTCGCCGACGTGATGGCCTTCGACGAGGACGGTTCCGGTTGGGCTGATTTCGGCTTCAGGCATAGTATTTTCTCTAAGGCGCCGCATGAGGACGGAAGTCCTGCGGTCTACGAAGCGTTTCGTCAACCGCTCATGCAGCGCATCCGACAATCTGTCTTCGATTTCGCGCGTCTTTTCCTGCCAGTGTAGCTGATCGGCCAGCCAGCCCGGCCGATTGGAGACGAAGGTCCAGGTGCGGATCTGGGCGATCCGGTGCGACAGCGTGTCGATATCGCCGTCCGTCGTGTCGGCCCGCCGCACCTGCTCGGCCATGTAATTCCCATCGACATGGCCATGGCGTGCAAGGTCCATGTAGATCGAGGCGATAAGGTCGGCATGCTGAGCCGGCGCGATCTTGCGGTAGTCGGGCAGCGCGCAGGCTTCCCAAAGCAGCGCCACGCGCTCCCTGCCGGTGGCGAGCGCCCTGATGTCCGCGTCGCGCGACAGGTGTTCCAGCGCCTGGGCATCGACCGCCGGCAAGGCCCGGGTCAGCCCTTCGACCGGCGCGTTGGTCTCGATCGAACGCTTCAACGCGTCCAGGCTGGTGAAATCGAAATCGGCGGTGCGCCACTGCAGCACCTTCACGGGGTCGAAATCGTGCCCCTCGATCTTCTTGACCAGATCCTCGTCGAACGGATCGACCTGGCCTGTCACACCGAACGTGCCGTCACGCAGGTGGCGGCCGGCACGGCCGGCGATCTGGCCGAGCTCGGCTGCGGTCAGGTTGCGGTACTGGTAGCCGTCGAACTTGCGGTTCTGGGCGAAGGCGACGTGCTCGAGGTCGAGGTTCAGCCCCATGCCGATGGCGTCGGTGGCGACCAGATAGTCGACATCGCCCGACTGGAACAGCGCCACCTGGGCGTTGCGGGTGCGGGGACTGAGCGCGCCGAGAACGACGGCAGCACCTCCCTGCTGGCGGCGGATCAGCTCGGCAATCGCATAGACCTCGTCGGCGGAGAAGGCGACGATCGCCGTGCGCCGCGGCAGGCGGGTGAGCTTCTTCGAGCCGGCATAGGCAAGGTGCGACAGCCGCGGCCGCGTCACCACCGAGACGCCCTTCAGCAGGCGCTGCAGGATGCCGTGCATGGTGGCGGCGCCCAGAAGCAGCGTCTCCTGGCGGCCGCGCAGATGCAGGATGCGGTCGGTGAAGATGTGGCCGCGTTCGAAGTCGCCGGCAAGCTGCACCTCGTCGATGGCGACAAACGCCGCATCGGTCTCGTGCGGCATCGCCTCGACGGTGCAGACAGAATATTTCGCGCTCGCCGGAACGATCTTCTCTTCGCCGGTGACCAGCGCCACCTTGTGGGCGCCGACCTTCTCGCAGACGCGGGTATAGACCTCTCGGGCAAGCAGCCTCAGCGGCAGGCCGATGACGCCGGTTTCGTGCGCCACCATGCGCTCGATGGCGAGATGGGTCTTGCCGGTGTTGGTGGGGCCGAGCACGGCCGTCACGTCGCGGCCCGAAAGGATCAGCGGCTGGGTGTGTTTCGGCTGGATGTTCATCGGCTCGGAAATAAGGCTTTCTGCCGCTTGTTGTCGGGAACGCGACGGGGCCGCCGCGTGTGACAGGCGACACATAAGGATTTCAGACGCGAAGCGAAAGCGGAATGTTCCCATCAAGAGATGGCGCGACGACAGGCAAGGTCAAATCCGCCGTCGATTAACGGATGGAACGAGTCTGGAACGAATCGGCGACGAATCACTGACTCGTTCTGATTCAGGTTTTGTTCACGGCTATATGTGGATTTTTTGACGATGAGTCTCACCACATGCTGAATCCGGGAACTGGCCCGTTTCATGCTTGGCCAGGCAAGCTCCGAGGCGCCGTTAACCTTTGCCGGTGAACGATCGTCTCCTGCTCGAGCGTAGCCGCCAAGATTATGAAATGGTTGATCTTTCCTAACCGCCGTTAATCTTTTCGGCGGCATTTCCGGCTCTCGGCGTTAACTTTTCGGCCAAAGCCGGAACGAATCGGCGACGAATCAGCGCTCGACGCGTTTTCCCGGTTTGTTCACCCCTAGATATGGTGTTGTCCACAGCTTGCGCACCGATAACTCACAGCTTGTGAACCGGATTTCCCACAAGGCGCGCGGAGACCGTTAACCTTTGCGTGCCGAATTGAGGCAGGCGCGATGCAGCCGGCTTAGAGACGCAGACGAAAAAACAGGCGGCCCGGTTTGCTCCGGACCGCCTGCCATCGATGTCGCCAGACTTCAGGCGAAATAAGATCTCAGGTGAAATATTGGCCGCCATTGGCGCTGATCGTCGAGCCGGTGATGAAGCCGGCCTCGTCCGACGCCAGGAAGACGACGCAGCGCGCCACCTCTTCCGGCTCGCCGAGACGGCCGACCGGAATCTGCGGGATGATGCGCTCGGCGAGCACCTTCTCGTCGATCGCCTTGACCATCTCGGTGGCGATGTAGCCGGGGCAGATGACGTTGACAGTGATGCCGGCGCGGGCGCCTTCCTGGGCTAGCGCCTTCGAGAAGCCGATGTCGCCGGCCTTGGCGGCGGAGTAGTTGACCTGGCCGGCCTGGCCCTTCTGGCCGTTGATCGAGGAGATGGTGATGACGCGGCCGAACTTGCGGTCGCGCATGCCGCTCCACAGCGGATGCGTCATGTTGAAGACGCCGGAGAGGTTGGTGTCGACGACCTCCTTCCACTGCTCGCGGGTCATCTTGTGGAACATGGCGTCGCGGGTGATGCCGGCATTGTTGACCAGCACCGAGACCGGGCCGAGATCGGCCTCGACCTGCTTGATGCCGGCGGCGCAGGCGTCATAGTCGGCGACCGACCATTTGTAGACGGGAATGCTAGTCTCGGCCTTGAATTTTGCGGCCGCTTCGTCGTTGCCGGCATAGTTCGCGGCGACCGAATAACCGGCCTTCTTCAGGGCGACCGATATCGCCGCGCCGATGCCGCGCGATCCACCGGTGACGATTGCGACTTTGGTCATGCTGTTCTCCTCCCTTTGGTCGGAGGAGCGAGTAGGGAGTAGCGAGTAGCGAGTAGGAATCTAATGTCCCCTCGCGCGAACGCCATTCTTCCCTATTCGCTACTCCCTATTCGCTATTCGCTATTCGCTCAGTTCAACGCTTCCACGCACATCGCCACGCCCATGCCGCCGCCGATGCAAAGCGTCGCAATCCCCTTCCTGGCGCCGCGGCGGCGCATCTCATAGACCAGCGTGTTGAGAACGCGGGCGCCGGAGGCGCCGATCGGATGGCCGATGGCGATGGCGCCGCCATTGACGTTGACGATCGAGGGATCCCAGCCCATGCCCTTGTTGACGGCGCAGGCCTGCGCGGCGAAGGCCTCGTTGGCCTCGACGAGATCGAGATCCTTGACCGACCAGCCGGCCTTCTCCAGCGCCCTCTTCGAGGCCGGGATCGGGCCGGTGCCCATGATCGCCGGATCGACACCGGCGGTCGCCCAGGAGGCGATGCGGACCAGCGGGGTGATGCCGCGCCTGGCAGCCTCGGCCTCGGTCATCAGCAGCGCGCCGGCGGCGCCGTCATTGAGGCCTGAAGCATTGGCGGCGGTGACGGTGCCGTCCTTGTCGAAAGCCGGCTTCAGCTTGGTCATGGCATCCAGCGTCGCGCCGTGACGGATATACTCGTCCTGGTCGACGATGGTGTCGCCCTTCCTGCCCTTGATGGTGACGGCGACGATCTCGTCCTTGAACTTGCCGGCTTTCTGCGCCGCTTCGGCCTTGTTCTGGGAGGCGAGCGCGAACTCGTCCTGGTCGTCGCGGGTGATCTGGAACTGCCGGGCGACGTTCTCGGCGGTGTTGCCCATGTGGTAGCCGTTGAAGGCATCCCACAGGCCATCCTTGATCATGGTGTCGATCATCTTGTAGTCGCCCATCTTGACGCCGGCGCGCAGGTGCTGGGCGTGCGGCGACAGCGACATCGATTCCTGGCCACCGGCGACGATCACCCTGGCGTCGCCGGTGGCGATCTGCTGCATGCCGAGCGCGATGGCCCGTAAGCCCGAGCCGCAAACCTGGTTGAGGCCCCAGGCGGTCGTCTCCTTGGGCAGGCCGGCATTGATGGAAGCCTGGCGGGCCGGGTTCTGGCCTTGAGCGGCGGTCAGCACCTGGCCGAGGATGACTTCGTCCACCTCTCCCGCCTCGACGCCGGCGCGCGCAAGCAATTCCTTGATGACCACGGCGCCGAGTTCATGCGCCGGCGTGGCGGCGAAACTACCATTGAAGGAGCCGACCGCTGTGCGGGCGGCGCTGGCGACGACGATTGAGTTGGAAGCGGCCATTTTCTTCTCCAGACTTCGAGGTGTCGTGTTTTCGGCTATCGTTGAGGGCTTTTCTTGCCCGTTCAAGCACCTGAGTCAAACCGGAAATGGGCATGGCCGCCATGCGCGGCAAGCAGGTCGGGCGCTTATCGTGACAGCGCAGCCGTCGCCATGCAGCACAATTTGCTCCGCCCATTCCGCATTAAATGATGCCGCACTGCACAAACCACTTGGAATTGTGAGGCTTTTGCGCATATCCTCGACAAATGGCGCAATCGTTACCGGCCGCTTACTCTGAACGCGCCGGTATCCTGGGGAGGATACGGATGGCCGCAAAAGACGACCCAATCGTCATCAAGAAATATGCCAACCGCCGGCTCTACAACACCGGCACCAGCACCTATGTGACGCTCGAGGATCTGGCCGACATGGTCAAGAAGGGCGAGGAGTTCACGGTGCAGGACGCCAAGACCGGCGATGACATCACGCATCCGGTGCTGACCCAGATCATCTTCGAGCTGGAGAACAAGGACGGGCAGAACATGCTGCCGATCCCGTTCCTGCGCCAGCTGATCGCCTTCTACGGCGACCAGATGCAGATGATCGTGCCGAGCTTCCTCGAACAGTCGATGATCGCCTTCTCCAAGGAGCAGGAGCGCTTCCGCGAGCAGCTCAAAGGCGCCTTCGGCAAGACGCCGATCGACATGATGAAGACGCCGATCAAGGCGCTGGAGGAGCAGACGCGGCGGAACGTCGAGATGTTCCAGAACGCCATGCGCATGTTCACGCCGTTCCCGCCGGCCGGCTCCAATTCCACGGCGCCCGCCGAGCCGCCGAAGAAGGACGAGAAATCCGACGACCTGCAGGAACTCAAAGCGCAGATCGCCGCCATGCAGCGCAAGCTCGACACCATGTCGTGACGGGCTTGTGTGGCGCTAGCAAACGTTTGAGATTAGCCGAAAAGGCCAATCCCTTCGTCATCCTCGGGCTTGACCCGAGGATCAATGCCGTAACCGACGCCGTAAGGCGCACCGGCGCAGAATTCTGAACGGTAACAACGCCTTAATGGAACGGCATGGATCCTAGGGTCTGCGCGCGTCGCTCCCCTCCTTGCTTCGCCCTAGGATTGACGACTTCAGACGCGTTCCGGCTAATCTTAGAAGCCATCATCCCATCCCGACCGGTCCGTCATAACGGGCGCGGGGCCTAATCGGCCTGTTGCTCGTCACCTGCTCGACGGCATGCGCCGTCCAGCCGACGCTGCGGCCGAGCGCGAACAGGCGGAAGGGCGCATCGGCGGGCAGCCGCAGGTTCAGCGTCAGCGCGGCAAGCGCGAAATCGACATTCGGATGCATGCCGGTCGCGGCAAGGACGGCGTCGCGCAGACGCAGGAGTCCGTCATCGATATCGAGGTCGGGCAGCAGAGCCCCGGCCCGCGGATCGCCTTCGGGATAGAGCGGGTGACCGAAGGCGGGCAGGGGGCGGTCGTGGGCCAGCCAGCGCGCGACCGCCTCGTCCGGACCCATCCGCTCGGCATCCTCGACCAGCGCGATCACCGCGGCGCCGGCGCCGCCATGGCGCGGGCCAGTAAGGGTGGCGAGGCCGGCAAGCAGGCAGGCCGCAATCGGCGAGCCGGTCGATGCCGCGACACGGGCCGCGAAGGCCGAGGCGTTGAGCTCATGATCGGCCATCAGCACCAGCGCCCTGCGGATGAGATCGGCGCCGGCGGCTTCGACCGACCAGCCGCGCGCCAGCCTTTCATGCACCGGCTCCGCCCCGGGGCTGGCGCCGAAGGATGTCGCCAAGACGCTTGTGGCGCTGGCGCCGTCCTGCTGCAGCATGGCCGGCCTGCGGCCGAGCGAGGGCCGGCCCGCCGCCGCAAGCGCCGATAGTCTTGCGAAGGCTGTTGGAGTGCCGCTCTCCCGAACGGTCGAAGGGGTCAGCGAGGCGAAGGACACCGGGGTGCCGGATGCCCAAAGCAGACCTGCCGTCTCCTCCAGCGTTGCCGTCGCCGCAAGCGCCACGGCATCCTTGGCGCGATAGACGAGGCGGCCATGCAGCACCTTCGAGATGGCGGTGGTGATCGCAGGCTCGCCCCAGGCAATGGCGCTTTCGGCGATCGCCTGGGGGCTGCGCCCGCGCGCCCGGCGGGTGGCGAGCGCCGCAATGTCGTCGGCGCGATACTGGCTGCGGCGCGGGTCGGCCCCGTCCGGCCGCATGCCGATGCGACCGCGGCTGACATAGGCATAGAGCGTCTGCGGCCGGACGTTGAGCCGCGCCAGGGCTTCCTCCCGCGTCAGCCATTCCGTCATTTGCAGCCGTACATTGATTATGTTGATCAAGATTGATGCATTGATTGCGCAGCATTAATTTCGTTGCGCAAAAGGTCAAGGAGACAAGTCATGGCAAACGGGCTCGATGATGTTGTGGCGGCGGATACGGTGCTTTCCGATGTCGATGGGGCGGGCGGACATCTCACCATCCGAGGCTACTCATTGACGGAACTCGCCGGCCATTGGCGCTACGGCCAGGTGGTCCGCTTGTTGTTCGACGGTTTTTTCGACGAGCTTCCCGGCGACAGCGAGCTGGAAAAAGCCATCGGCAATGCGCGAGCCGATGTCTTCGACCGGCTGCAGCCAATGCTTGCCCAACTCGCGCCGCTCGATATCTACAGCGCCATGCGCGCCGGCATGGCCTTGCTGCCGGATGGCGACGGGCTCGCCGACGCGTTGAGGCTGGTCGCGGCGCCGGCGGTGCTGACGCCGGCCCTGCTGCGGCTCGGGCGCGGCGAGAAGCCCATCGCGCCGGACGCTCGCGCCGATCATGCCGCCGATATGCTGCGGATGCTCTCCGGCACCTCATCGCCGGCGCTTGCCAAGGCGCTCGACACTTATCTGGTGACGGTCTGCGACCACGGGCTCAACGCCTCGACCTTCGCGACACGCGTTGTGGCGTCGACGCATGCAGGGCTCACCTCGGCGATCCTGGCCGGGCTCGGCGCGCTGAAAGGTCCGCTGCATGGCGGCGCGCCTGGGCCGGTGATCGAGATGCTCGACGCGATCGAGGCCAGCGGCAACGCCGCCGCCTGGCTGCGCGCCGAGATCGCCCGCGGCGAGCGCATCATGGGCTTCGGCCATCGCATCTACCGCGTGCGCGATCCGCGCGCCGACGTCCTGAAGGCGGTCGTGGGGCGACTTGGTTCTCGTAAAGTGACCGGAAGCCGGCTGGGCTTTGCCGAAACTGTAGAGCAGGCGGCGCTCGATGTGCTCAAGGCCGCCAAGCCGCAGCGCTCGATCCAGACCAATGTCGAATTCTATACCGCGCTGCTGCTCGAGGCCGCCGGCTTCCCAAAGGAAGCGTTCTCCAACGTCTTTGCCGCCGGCCGCGTCGCCGGCTGGATCGCGCATGCACGCGAGCAGCAGGCGACCGGGCGCCTGATCCGGCCGCAGTCGCGTTACGTCGGGCCGGTGCCCGATCTCGTCGCCTGACATTACGACAAGGCACTGATGCAATCTCTCCGCTCGGCGGGCGGAGAGTTTTTCATAACCGTAAATTCAACAGATCACGCGACAGTGTTCGTGTTCTTGCCTTGGTTCGCCCTTATATGCTGCACTGCAACATAAGCTGATTGGCAGCTGCTTCGCCCTATGACGTAGGGGCAGGCCGGCGCATCGAGACAAGGAACGCCATGGCGAAGAACGGCAAGGCGGACGAAAAGAAGAAGATCAACATCGCGCTCCAGGGCGGCGGCTCGCACGGCGCCTTCTCCTGGGGCGTGCTCGACCGCCTGCTCGAGGACGGGCGGCTGGAGATCGCGGCCGTATCCGGCACCAGTGCCGGAGCCATGAACGCGGTGGCGCTGGCCGACGGGTTCGTGCGCGGCGGTGTCGAAGGCGCGCGCAAGAAGCTCGACGATTTTTGGCGCGCCGTGGCCTCGAAGGGCCGCTTCAGCCCGGTGCAGCGCATGCCGTGGGACGTCGTGTGGGGCAACTGGTCGATCGAGAACACGCCCGGCTATCTCTTCTTCGACACCATGTCGCGGGTGTTTTCGCCCTATGTCGCCAACCCGCTCGGCCTCAACCCGCTGCGCGACGTGGTCGAGAAGGAGATCGACTTCCGCAACGTGCGCGCCTGCAGGTCGATGGAGCTGTTCATCTCGGCGACCAATGTCGAGACCGGGCAGCTGCGCGTCTTCTCCGACGGCGAGATTGACCTTGACACGGTGATGGCGTCGGCCTGCCTGCCGCAATTGTTCCGCGCCGTCGAGATCAAGGGCGTGCCCTACTGGGACGGCGGCTATGGCGGCAACCCGGCGCTCTATCCGTTTTTCAAGACGGCGGCGACCGAGGACGTGCTGCTGGTGCAGATCAACCCGGTGGTGCGCGAGGGCACGCCGAAGAGCGCCAACGAGATCCAGAACCGCATCGACGAGATCACCTTCAACGCCGGGCTTTTGCGCGAATTCCGCTCGATCGCCTTCGTCAAGGAGCTGATCGCCGCCGGCCGGCTGCCGCATGGCGAATACCGCGACATCCGCATGCACCGGATCGACGCCGACGAGGCGTTCAAGGACCTCTCGGCCTCGTCCAAGGTCAATGCCGAGTGGGCCTTCCTCGCCTATCTGCGCGACCTCGGCCGGAATGCCGCCAGCGACTGGCTGGAGGAGAATTACGACGCGGTCGGCAGCCAAGCGACGCTCGACCTGTCGGGCGAACTCGACGACGGCTTCAAGCCGGTGCGCGGGCCCGCGCCCGGGCGACGGGTCAAGGAATTCCTTGCAGCGCGTATCAAGCCGGAGTCGGCGCGCCGGCGAGCCTAAAACAGGTCGCGTGAAAAGGATTCACGCGACCTGCTTTAGGTCTTTGATTTTAAGCATGTCTTTGTCCCGAAACCGCTGCACACTTTCGGGAGACATGCTTTAGATTGCCTTCAGGCCCTCGCGCACGTTCAGTCCGCGGCGAAGCTTACCTAGCGGAACCGCGGAGGTGCTGGATTCGTCCCCACCCGGCGATGTAGCTTACCTCGACGTAAACGGGAGGTCGCGATGCTGCAGGCCGGACAGAACGCTCTCGGGGTCAGGTTTGAAGCGCAGTGCAGGGCCTTCGAGAAGGAGCCCTTTCCCGGCCTCGATCTGCGCAAGGACCGGCTGAAGCGGCTGCTGGCGCTGACCGAAAAACATGAGGCCGAGATCTGCGCGGCGATCGACAGCGATTTCAGTGGACGGGCGGCGCAGGAAACGCGGCTTGCGGAACTGTTCGTCGTTCGCGCCGGCATCAGGCATGCGCTCTCCCATCTGCGGGGCTGGATGTGCGAGCGCCGCGTCGCCACCAGCCTGCCGTTCCTGCCGGGGCGCAACCGCTTGCTGCCCCAGCCGCTCGGCGTCGTCGGCATCGTGTCGCCATGGAATTATCCGTTCCAGCTCGCCATCGCGCCGGCGACCGCCGCGCTCGCCGCCGGCAACCGCGTGCTGCTCAAGCCGTCCGAGCTGACGCCGGCGTTCTCGGACCTGCTTGCCCGGTTGGTGGAAGAGCATTTTTCTCCCGACGAGATGAGCGTGGCGGTCGGCGACGCCGAGGTCGGCAAGGCATTCGTGTCGCTGCCATTCGATCATCTGCTGTTCACCGGCTCGACCGCCGTCGGTCGCCAGGTGGCACTGGCGGCGGCCGCCAATCTGACCCCGGTCACGCTCGAGCTCGGCGGCAAGTCCCCGGCAATCTTCGATGCGTCCTGCGATCTCGATGCCGCGGTCTCGAGTGTCGCCTACGGCAAGCTCTTGAACGCGGGCCAGACTTGCATCGCGCCGGACTATCTGATGGTCCCGCAAGGGCAGGGCGCGGCGATCGCCGCAAAACTCGCCGCCGCGATGGCGCGGCTCTATCCGCGCCTGCGCGACAATCCCGACTACACGGCGATCGTCAGCGAACGGCACCATCGGCGCCTCAGCGACATGATCGCCGAGGCGCGGGAAAGCGCCGCCGATGTCACCGAGGTCAACCCGGCAAACGAAAAGCTTGGCGTGAGCGACCGCAAGATGGCGCCCGTGCTTGTCAGGAATGCCGGCGAAACCCTGCGGCTGATGCGCGAGGAGATTTTTGGGCCGGTGCTGCCGATCCTCGAATACGGCACGGTCGACGACGCGATCGAGCATGTGAACCGGGGCGAGCGGCCGCTCGCCCTCTACTGGTTCGGCAAGGACAGCGCCAATCGCCAAAGAGTGATGCGGGAGACCATGGCCGGCGGCGTGACTGTCAATGACTGCATGATGCATTTGGTGCAGGAGAGGCAGCCATTCGGCGGCGTCGGCGAGAGCGGCATGGGCGCCTATCACGGCGAATGGGGTTTTCGCACCTTCAGCAAGGAAAAGCCGATCTTCGTCCAGTCCAGGCTGAGCGCCGGCAGTCTGCTCAGACCGCCCTATGGCAGGACATTCGAGCGGCTGTTCCGCTTGCTGAACCTGATCACTTGACGGGATTTATTTTCGGAGTGGGCGCGTCCTCTGCATTGTCGCGTACCAATGCGGCAAGTCATCGCGCGAAAAAATTCCGCATCATACTGACGCCTGCTGCCATCGAATGTTGGCTATGGCGAAAAATCTGACCGGACCGGGCAAACCCAGGCAGTTGAGCATCGAAAAAGCAGAAAAAGCCTGCTCGCCATGGCTGTAGGCGCAATGATGCTGCAATTTTTCTCACTATATTGCGCCGCAACTTTGAGGTAGAAGCGCGCTTCGCCGATCACGGCAAATTGAATACGGCTTTGCGCGCACCCATATCGGCCGCGCGCCCGGGGATCGAAAGCGCCGACCTCGCCAGGCCTGCAACGGAAAAAATGACGATGCCGAAAATCAGGTTTCACAAGCTTGCAGCCATTGCTGTGCTCATCGGGTTCGCTGCCTGGATGGCAACGGGCGAGTTCTCGTCCGTGGGCAGCGCCGCCAATCACCAGAAGGCAGGAGAAGCAGGCAAAGCCACGCAATCCGGGGCCGACAAGCCAAAGACGGCAGACGCCGAGCCGAAGGCAGCGCCGCGCACCGTCGCGGTGGTGACGCCGCCGCGCAAGACCTATGCGCGCGCCATCCGCATTTCCGGGCTGACCGAAGCCGACAAGCGCGCCATGCTCGCCACCCGCGTCGCCGGCGTCATCGACAAGCTGCCGGTCAAGCAGGGCCAGCACGTCAAGACCGGCGACCTGGTGCTGATGCTTGCCGCCGAGGAGAAGATCTCCAACGTCGACAATGCCAGGCAGCTGCTGGTGCAGCGCAAGGCCGAGCTTGAGGCCGCCGAGCGGCTGGCCAAGACCGGCAACCTGCCCAAGCTGCAGCTCGACACCGCGCGCTCGAACCTGACGGCGGCGCAGTCGATGCTGGAGACGGCGCAGGCGGAACTCGACCGCAACGAAGTGAAGGCGCCGTTCGACGGCGTCATCGACCGCGTGCCGGTCGAGCTCGGCAGCTCGGTGATGCAGGGCGGCGAGGTCGCCACCATCCTCAAGCTCGATCCGGTGATCGCGCGCGGCGAGATCAGCGAGCGCGACCTGCGCTACATCAAGATCGGCGACGAGGCCAATGTGCGCCTGGTCAACGACCAGAAGGTCACCGGCACGGTGCGCTATATCAGCCGCGATGCCTCCTCGCAGACCCGCACCTTCCGTGTCGAGGTGGCGATTCCCAATGCGGACGGCTCCATCCCCGCCGGCATGACGGCCGAGATCACGCTCAGCGCCGAGCCGACCGATGCGGTCATGCTGCCGCGCTCGGTGGTGACGCTGGGCGACAAGGGCGACCTCGGCATCCGCGCCGTCGGCGCGGACGACAAGGTGGCGTTCTTCCCGATCGATCTGGTCGACGACACGCCGCATGGCCTGGTGCTGGGCGGCATCCCGCAGGACGCGCGCATCATCGTCGCCGGCCAGGAGCTGGTGAAGGAAGGCGATCTGGTGAAGCCCGTCGAGGCCGACCAGGCGACCATCAACAAGCTGATCAGCGAAGCCGCCGCCGGCACGCAGTAGCGCGGCCGCCGGCGCCGGGTCGCCCGGCGCCGCTGCCAATGTCGCGGCTTCCGGGGAAACAGCAGGCATAAGTCATGGACATCGTCAGACTCGCCATCCACAACGCCCGCCTCACAATATCGGCGCTGATGTTCCTGCTCGTCGCGGGCTGGGTCGCCTATCAGTCGACGCCGAAGGAAGCGGAACCGGACGTTCCGATTCCGATGATGTATGTCAGCCTGATCTACCAGGGCATCTCGCCGGAGGACTCCGAACGGCTGCTGCTCAGGCCGATGGAAAGCAAGCTCAAGAGCCTCAAGGGGCTCAAGGAGATGCGCTCGGCCGCCTTCCAGGGCGGCGGCTACGTGCTGGTCGAATTCCAGCCGCAGACAAATCTGGCCACCGCGCTGCAGGATACGCGCAGCAAGGTGCAGGACGCCAAGGCCGATCTGCCGCAGGCCGCCGAAGAGCCGACCGTCAGCGAAGTCAACGTTTCCGAGTTCCCGGTTCTCGTCGTGACGCTTTCCGGCGACGTGCCGGAGCGCGTGCTGACGTCGGCGGCGCGCGAATTGCGCGACCGCATCGAAGAGGTGCCGGGCGTGCTGGAAGGCTCGCTGCAGGGCGCGCGCGACGATCTGGTCGAAGTCGTCATCGACCCGGTGAAGCTCTCTTCCTACGGGCTGCAGCTCGACCAGGTGATCCAGGGCGTCGGCGCCTCCAACAGCCTGGTCGCGGCCGGCAATCTCGAAGGCTCCGAGGGCAAATACGCGGTCAAGGTGCCGTCGCTGATCGAGACGCCGGAGGATGTCGCCAGCCTGCCGGTCGTCGCCACACCCAACGCCGTGGTGCAGGCCAAGGATGTCGCCACGGTACGCTCGACCTTCAAGGACGCCGAGACGGTGACCCGCCTTGACGGCAAGCCGGCGATCGCCATCGAGGTGAAGAAGCGCATCGGCGCCAACCTGATCGACACGCTGAACCATGTCAGGGAAGTGTCGGACAACTTCATCAAGTCGATGCCGGAGGGCATGCACGTCACCTACACGCAGGACAAGTCGGTCTTCGTCAACCAGTTGCTCGGCGACCTGCAGAACCATGTGATGATCGCCGTCATCCTGGTGTTCATCGTCATCCTCTATGCGCTGTCGGGCCGCGCCTCGCTGCTGATCGGCCTCGCCATCCCGTCATCCTTCCTGATCGGCATCCTGCTGCTTGCCATGATGGGCTACACGATCAACATGATCGTGCTGTTCAGCCTGATCCTGGCGGTCGGCATGCTGGTCGACGACGCCATCATCGTCACCGAATTCGCGGAGCGGCGCATGAGCGAGGGCATGCCGAAGGCGGACGCCTTCGCTTTAGCCGCCAAGCGCATGGCGGGCCCGGTGATCGCGGCGACGATGACGCGCATCGCCGCGTTTTCGCCGCTGTTGTTCTGGCCCGGCATCATCGGCGACTTCATGAAATACATGCCGATCACGCTGATCGTGACGCTGTCGGCCTCGATGCTCTACGCGCTGGTCTTCGCGCCGACGCTGGGCGCCCTCTTCGCCAAGGCGCCGGCGCATCATGAGGACGACAATCGCGACGGCTGGTACATGGCCTTGGTCAAGCAGGCGGTGCGCTTCCCGATCACCGTCATACTGCTCACCGTCGGCCTGCTGGTCGGCGTTGGCTTCGCCTATTCGAAATACGGCGCCGGCGTCGAGTTCTTCCCGAATGTCGAGCCGGACTACGGCCTGCTCTACGTGCATGCCCGCGGCAACCTTTCATTGGCCGAAATGGACGCGGCCACGAAGACGGCGGAAAACCGGCTGCTCGGCTGGCCGGGCGTAAAGTCGGTCTATACGCGCGTCGGCAAGACGCAAGGCGGCGGCCAGGACATTCCGGAAGACGTGGTCGGCGTGATCCAGTACGAATTCGTCGACTGGCGCGAGCGCAAGTCCGCCAACCAGATCCTCAGCGATCTACGCGGCGTCATGGCCGGCATCCCCGGCGTCGATATCGAGGTGCGCGTGCCGGAGGCCGGTCCGCCGACCGGAAAGCCGATCCAGATCAGGCTTTCGGCGGCCGACCCGGCCGGGCTCGACGACAAGGCGCGCGCGGTGGCGGCGCGGATCGCCAAGATCCCCAACGTCATCGACATTTCGGACGGCCTGCCGCCACCGGGCGTCGACTGGGCGCTCGATGTCGACCGCGCCAAGGCCGCGCAATACGGCATCAGCCCGACATCGGTGGGCACGGTGGTGCAACTGGTGACGAACGGCCTCAAGCTGTCGGAATACCGGCCGGCCGGCGCCGACGACGCCGTCGACATCCGCCTGCGCCTGCCGGAAGACCGGCGCACGCTGTCGACGCTCGACGAGCTCAGGGTGCAGACCTCGCAAGGGTCGGTGCCGATCTCGAACTTCGTCGTCAGGAAGCCCGAGCCGACGGTCGGCATCCTCAACCGCATCGACGGCGCTCGCACCGTTGTCGTCCAGGCCAATGTCAGCGCCGGCGCACAGGTGGCGGCGGTGCAGGCGGAAGTCACCAAGGCGGTCGCCGACATGGATCTCGGCAGCGGCATCCGCTGGAAGCTCGCCGGCTCCAACGAGGACAGCGCGGAAGCCAGCGCCTTCCTCGGCAAGGCCTTCGGCGCCGCGATCTTCCTGATCTTCCTGGTGCTGCTTGCGCAGTTCAACAAGTTCACCAGCGTGTGGCTTGTGCTGTCCTGCGTGGTCATGGCGACGATCGGCGTGTTCCTGGGGCTGCTTCTGACAGGCGAGGCCTTCGGCATCGTGATGTCGGGCATCGGCGTCATCGCGCTCGCCGGCGTGGTGGTGAACAACAACATCGTGCTCATCGACACCTACGACCGGTTGCGCGAGGAGGGCTGGGACAAGATGGACGCGGTGCTGCAGACCTGCCGCGAACGCGCCCGGCCGGTCGTGCTGACGGCAGTCTCGGCCATCCTCGGCGTGCTGCCGATCGCCTTCGGCCTCGGCCTCGAGATCTTCCATCACGAGACGACGATCAACGCGCCGTCGACGCAATGGTGGATTTCGCTGTCCTCGGCGATCGTCTTCGGCCTGTCCTTCGCCACCTTGCTGACGCTGGTGGTGACGCCCTCGATGCTGATGGTGTTCACCCGCGCCAAGGTGAAGCCCGGCGCGCGCCGCCACTGGTTGAGCCGCGTGTTCCGTCGCGGCAAGGGCAAGGTATCGACTGAAGAGCCGACGCCCGATACCGCCGAACCGGAGATCGCCTTCCCGAAAGCCGCGGAATAGCGCCGGCTTCAACCAGCAAGGTAAGGCCGCCTTGGGGGAACAACCAGGCGGCCTTGCGCATTGTTGATCATGAGGGCATCTCAAGGCGGAGGGCTTCCTCATGACGCTCAGCACCATTCTCGTCATCATTCTGATCCTCATCCTGATCGGCGCCGTGCCGGCCTGGCCGCATTCGCGGTCCTGGGGCTATGGTCCCTCGGGGATCGTCGGCGTCATCCTGGTGGTGCTGCTGATCTTGTTGCTGATGGGCAGGATCTGACCCAAGACGATTTACGGCCGACCTTTTTTGAGACCTCGGCCGTTTCCATCGTCACGTCCCGGCAATCACGCGGCCTGCTGCGAGGCGTTCGCGGCGGCAATGTTGATATTCTGCATGGCCTCCTTCACCGCCCGATCGAGCGGCGTGTGCGGTATTTCGCCAATGACCTTTTCGAGCCGCGCCGAGACCAGACGATGCGCCTGGAAACGGAGGTAGGACATGGAGACGATCTCGCGCCACATGGCCACGAACGGGCCGCCGGCGCGCAGCACCCACCAGGGCATGAAGCTGAGCTTCAGCTTGCGCCCCAACGCCTTCTCGGCCGAGGCCTTGATCTCGAGGTCGGTGACGGCATGGCCCGGGAAGTTCAGCGCCTCGTAGAAGCCTAGCTTGCCCAGATTGCGCGCCAGCCCGACGAAGCCGACGGCGAAGTCCGGCAGGTAAGCCCATTCGTGCACGAGGTCGGCCGGGCCGGGCGCGGTGTAGACGCCCGTCTCCATCTTGGCGGCGACGACGAGGTCGAACCAGGAACCGCTGCCGGTGCCGCCGAAGAAGTCGCCGGCCCTCAACAGAATGGTGCGCACGCGGCCGGCAGCTCTTCCATGGCGCAGCGGATGCGGCCCTTGTCGGTGGTCGGATGGAACGGCGTCTCCTCGGTGATCACCTCAGGCATCGGCGAGCCGTAATTATAGACGGTGCCGGGGAAGAGATGCAGCGCGCCGTTCGCGCGGCAGGCTGCCATGACGTTCTCGGCCATCGGCAGGCATTTGCCCCAGTCGGTGTAGATCGGGTTCAGGCCGTTGAAGATGATGTCGACCCCTTCCGTCGCACGGATCAGCGACTGGCGGTCCAGCGCGTCGCCGGCGACCGCCGTGGCGACCTTCAGCTCGGCCGGCACCTTGCCGGTGCGGGTGACGGTGCGGACGTCGAAACCGGCGTCGATGAAGGCCTTGGCGACCACGCGGCCGAGCCGGCCATTGGCGCCCAGAATTGCGATCTTGGTCATTTGTCGTCTCCGTTGCTTGCGTTTGCCCACCCAATTTGGCCTCTCCGTAAACGAATGGAAATTGACTTGTGTTGGCGATCTGATAGTCAAAAATGAATGAAGGAATTCGACTGGAACCTGATCAAGAGCTTCGTCTCGGTGGCCGAGACCGGCAGCCTGTCGGCTGCGGCGCGCAGGCTGGCGGCCAGCCAGCCGACGCTCGGCCGCCATATCGCCGAGCTGGAGCAGGCGTTGGGCGTCACACTGTTCCGGCGTGGGCGGCGCGGCTATGAGCTGACGGAAGCGGGCAGCACGCTTTATGAGCGCGGAAAGGCAGTCAGCGAGCAGGCCAATGCCTTTTCGCTTCTGGCGCTCGGCTCGGTCGAGGCCATCGAGGGTACGGTGCGCATCGCCGCCAGCGAAGTGGTCGCGGCCTGCGTGCTTCCAGAAATGACGGCGCGCCTTGGCGAGGAGGAACCGGGCTTCGAGGTCGAGATCGTCGCCTCGAACCAGGTCGAGAACCTGCTGCGCCGCGACGCCGACATCGCCATCCGCATGGTCAGGCCGGCGCAGAACGAGCTGGTGGCGCGCAAGGTCACCGACATCGCGCTCTGCATATGTGCTGCAAAATCTTATCTCGACCGGGGCGGTCGCCCGAGTCGGCCGAGCGACCTTGCCGACCACCCTTTGGTTGGTTTCGACCGCAGCGACGAGATCATTCGTGGTTTCACCGCCTTCGGCATTCCGGTCAGTCGAAGCAACTTCCGGTTCAGAACCGACAACCAGATCGTGCTGTGGGAAGCGGTGCGGGCCGGCAACGGCATCGGTATCGGCCAGGAGCCGCTCGCCGATCGCGATCCTCAACTGGAGAAGCTTTTGCCGGAGGTTCCCTTGCCCGTGCTACCGGTATGGCTTGCGATGCATCGCGACGTGCGCACCAGCATGCGCATCCGCCGCGTGGCGGATTTCCTGCATGAGGAATTGAAGCGCTATTCCGCCGGCGCCGGCTCGGCACCGAATTCGGCGCGCTGAGCAAGGCCGGCCATCAAAAGAACGATGACCAGCAGGCCGGAGAGCGCGATGAAGATCGGGCCGAAGCTGGAATGCTCGGCGACGAAGCCAATTGCCGAGGGCGCCACCAGGATGCCGGAATAGCCCATGGTGGTGACCACGCTCATGCCAGTGCCCGAGGACATGCCTTCCTGGTTGCCACCGGCCGAGAACAGGATCGGCACCATATTGGCGATGCCGAAGCCGCAGAAGGCGAAAGCGGCGATCGCGAGCCAGGGGGAGGGCGAGAGGCCCGCAACCAGCATGCCGGCGGCGGCAACAAGCGCCGAGCCGCGCAGCGTCGCCACCGCGCCGAAGCGGTTGCGCACGCCGTCACCCAGGAAGCGCATCAGCGCCATCACGCCGGAGAAAGCGGCATAGGCGAGGCCGGCAACGGCAAGGTCGGCGCCGAGCTCCTGGTTGAGGTAGAGAGCCGCCCAGTCGAGCACCGCGCCCTCGGAGACCATAGTGAGCAGCGCCATCAGGCCGACCAGGTAGACCACCGTGTGCCGGGGCAGCGCGAATTTCTGATGCCCGGCGGTCTGCGGCTTGCCCTCCGCGACGAGGTAGCTGACGGCGAAGGCGATGACCGCGAAAGCGATTGCCGTCACCACGATCGCATGCGCGAGGTATCCGTAATTCTGGATAGAATAGCCGCCAAGCGCGCCGCCGGCGAAGCCGCCGAGACTCCAGAAGCCATGCGAGGACGACATGATCGCGCGGGAGAGCCTTCTTTCCACAACAACGGCATTGGAATTCATGGCGACGTCCATGCCGCCGATTGAGCCGCCGAAGATGAGCATGGCAATGGCCGCGAGCGGCACGTTGGGCGCCAGCGCCACCACCAGCAGGCCGAAGCTGCCGCAGAGGCCGAACCAGCGCAGCACGGTGCGCGAGCCGTGTCTGGAAATGAGATGGCCGCACCAGGTCATCGCCAGCACCGCGCCGACACCGAACAAAAGGATCAGCAGGCCCAGCGTGAATTTCGAGATGTCCAGCCGGGTGAGGAACACCGGGATCTGCGGCGCCCAACTGCCGGTGAGGAAGCCGTTGGCAAGGAAAATGCCGGCAACGGCCCAGCGGCCGCGGATCGCGGCTTGCATTGTGGTTTGCGCGCTCATTGTCTGAAGTCCGCTACGCCGATCGTTTTGCGCGGCAAATTAGATCGATTCAATCAGCAGTCAAGAACCGCCTTGTGGAAGCGCTTGGACCGAGAGGCGAGCGACCTGTGAGGAACAGACCCGCTTTAGAGATTCACGGAGACACCCCTCCTATCGTCATCCAAAGGCGGAGCAAGGAGCGAAGCGACGCGGCGCAGACCCGAGGATCCATGCCGTGACTTCGAGGTGTCGCAGCGGTGCAGAATTCTTCTCTGTTGCACCTCCCGGCCGATGTAACGGCATGGATTCTAGGGTCTCCGCGTCGTCGCCGCTGCGCGACTGCTTCGCCCTAGAATGACGAAGCCGCAGGGCCGGCCACATAAGGCAGTTCGCTCAGTGCTCCTTCGGCCGCTTCGCCTCGAACTCGGCCTTCTTGGCATCCGACGCTTCGGTCTGGTTGAGCGCCTGCCACTCGGCATAGGGCATGCCGTAGATGATCTCGCGCGACTCTTCCTTGGAGAGCCTGACGCCATCGGCCTCGGCGGCCTCGCGATACCAATTCGACAGGCAGTTGCGGCAGAAGCCGACGAGGTTCATCAGGTCGATGTTCTGGACGTCGCCGCGCTCGCGCAGATGCTCGACCAGCCGGCGGAAGGCGGCAGCCTCGAAATCGCGTTTCTGTTCGTCGCTGAGTTCGGTCATTGCATGGAGCTCCGTGGGGCTCGGGGCCCGTCACACTGGTCCGGTGCGCGAGCCGAACATCTTCACCTCGTGTATATCGGCACGGCGGTCGATGGCGTCAACGATCGGGGCCAGCCGCTCCACCCACGCCAAAGCGCCGGCGCGGTCGGCGATCAGGTCCTGACGGATCTCGAGCAGCGCATGGGCATAGCCGTTGACGATGGCGTGGCGGAACATGGTGTCACCGCGCAGCGCGCCGTCATAGGGCTCGTTGTCGCCGACGACGAGCGCCTTGTCCTCGGCCAGCATGTCGATCAGCGGCCGCGCCACGCGGTCGTCGCGGTCCCACAGGATGCCGACATGCCAGGGGCGGATGAAGCCTTGCATCGTCGGGGTGAAGGAATGCACCGAGAAGATGAACGGCGCTTTCCCCGAGGCGTGGGCCACTGAAGAAATCATCGCGCCGACGGCGTCGTGGTAGGGCCGGTAGAAGCGGTCGAGCCGTTTCTCCCGCTCCTCGGCGGCCATAGGATAGTTTCCAGGCACGATGGTGCCGTCATAGAGCTGGCGGATCAGCGTCGGGTCATCCTCGCCCCGGTTCGGGTCGATCAAAAGCCGCGAGAAGCCGGCAAGCAAGGCCGGCGCATCGAGCGCCGCCGCCAGCTCGCGCGTGACCGTCTCGACGCCGATGTCATACGCTATGTGGCGCTCGAATTCCGCCGCAGGCAGGCCGAGGCTGCCATAATCTTCCGGCAGGTCGCGGCGGGCGTGATCGGCCAGAAGCACGATGCCTTTCTTGCGGTCGCCCTCGACGATGTCGAAGGGTGCGAAAGCTGTGGATCGGGTCATCGGCTGAAAATGGTCTGTTCGCTGGCGTCCGGGCGGGATGGTATCGTCATTCCACGAAGAGGACTGAGGCGCAATGCCGTTGTTTGGCCACGGTTTCTGCAAAAAATCCCGGACGGAACGACAACTCGTGCACCGGGGCCTTCTAAATCGATTGGAATTGAACAAAACGGCGCGTTGACATGCGCCCGGAGTTTGCTGAAAAGGGCTTCGAGAGATGCAGATGTGGTTTGCGAAGGGATTTAGGATGGGTTTCGCCGGCAGGCTGCGCAAGCGCCTGACCCTGCCGCTCCTGATCTTTGGCGCAGGGCTCAGCTCAATCGCCGCGACCTCGCCCGCCCGCGCCGACTTCCGCGTCTGCAACGCGACGCAAAATCTGGTCGGCGTCGGCATCGGCTATCGCGCCAAGGCCGGCTGGATCACCGAAGGCTGGTGGCATATCGAAGGGTCGACCTGCAAAACGCTGATCGAGGGTCCGCTGTCATCGAGGTTTTACTATCTTTATGCAGAAGACGCCGAGCGCGGCGGGCGTTGGGATGGCCCGATCAACATGTGCGTGGCCGAGAAAGAGTTCAAGATCGCCGGCGTGAATGATTGCGTCGCCCGGGGCTTCCAGCGCGCCGGATTTCAGGAATATGACACGGGCGAGCAGGCAAGCTGGATGGTCCAGCTGACCGACGAGCCCGCAACGGGCGGCGCGCCAGCGACCGCCGCTCCGGGAACAAACAGTCAATGAGACGTAACCGCAAGGTCAAGATCCTCGCCACCATCGGTCCGGCTTCCTCGTCCGAGGAGATGCTGAAGAAGCTTTTCGAGGCTGGGGCCGATGTCTTCCGCATCAACATGAGCCATACCGACCACGAGCTGATGCGCACGCTCGTCGGCCGCATCCGCGCCGTCGAGGCCGCCGTCGGCCGGCCGATCGGCATCCTCGCCGACCTGCAGGGGCCGAAGCTCAGGGTCGGCAAGTTCGCCAACGGCAAGGAAGCGCTGACCGCGGGACAGACCTTCACGCTCGACGACAACCCGGAACCCGGCACATCGAAGCGGGTCTACCTGCCTCATCCGGAAATCCTGAGCTCGGTCGAGCCCGGTCACCGTCTTTTGATCGACGACGGCAAGCTGGAGCTCAAGGCTGTCAAGAGCGACGGCAAGTCGATCACCTGCACGGTCGTCGCCGGCACCACCATTTCCGACAAGAAGGGCGTCAGCCTGCCCGACACCGACCTGCCCGTCGGCGCGCTGACCGAGAAGGATCGCAGCGACCTCGACGCGGTGCTGGCGGCAAGCGTCGATTGGGTGGCGCTGTCCTTCGTGCAGCGGCCGGAGGATCTCGCCGAGGCCCGCAAGATCGCGCGCGGCCGGGCCCTGATCATGGCCAAGATCGAGAAGCCGCAGGCGGTCGCTCGCCTGGCCGAGATCATCGAGCTTTCCGACGCGCTGATGGTCGCCCGCGGCGATCTCGGTGTCGAAATGCCGCTGGAGGCGGTGCCCGGCATCCAGAAACAGATCACGCGCGCCGCGCGCCGCGCCGGCAAGCCGGTGGTGGTCGCGACGCAGATGCTGGAGTCGATGATCACAGCACCCGTGCCGACCCGCGCCGAGGTCTCCGACGTGTCGATCGCCGTCTTCGAGGGCGCGGACGCGATCATGCTTTCGGCCGAATCCGCCGCCGGCGCCTATCCGGTCGAGGCGGTCGCCATGATGAACCGCATCGCCACCAAGGTGGAAACCGACCCGACCTATGCCGGCATCATCAATGCGCAGCGCTCCGAGCCGGAGGCGACAGGGGCGGACGCGATCTCGCTCGCCGCACGCGAGATCGCCGAGACGCTGAAATTGTCGGCGATCATCACCTACACCGCCTCCGGCACCACCGGCCTGCGCGCCGCGCGCGAGCGCCCGCAGGTGCCGATCGTGGCGCTGTCGCCGATCGTCAACACGGCGCGGCGGCTGTCGCTGTTGTGGGGCACGCATTGCGTGGTCTCGGAGGACGCCACCGACCTCGACGACATGGTCGACCGCGCCTGCCGCATCGCGCTCGATGAAGGTTTCGGCAAGCCCGGCGATCGGGTGATCATCACCGCCGGCGTGCCGCTGCGGACGCCAGGCTCGACCAACATGCTGCGCATTGCGTATGTCGGGTCGGAGACGCACTGAGGGTATGCCGAGATTCAGGTGAGGCCGGCCTGACCTGAATTTCAGCCCACCCTAAGGTGCGTTTTTGAACTCATCCCGGCGCCAGCTCAGCATCCGGCACTTTGAGCTCGGGACATCTGCCGGCGCCTTGCGTGTCGCCAACGATGCGGCTCTCCACGGTCCTTGCGAGCGCCTGCAGATCGACCGGCGCGCCGGCGACCTTCTCGATGGCTCCGACGACGAGGTCGGGCGCGACCCAGTCGGGCTTGTGGCCGAGATTGCGGACCCAAATGAGTTCGGCGCCGGGAATGTCGCGCTCCAGCCCCACGGAATGGATGGTAGCGTAGACCACCTTGTCGCGGTCGCCTGAGATGGCCACTGTCGGCGCCTTGATCTCGCGATAGCCGGGCGAGGCATCGCGCACATAGTCGTAGAGCTGAGCTACATCGATGGCATTGGCGCGAAAGGCACGCGGCCTCAGCACCAGCGGGATCGAGGCGTTGCCCACATAGCCGTCCGGCACTTTGTTCGGCGAGAAGACGCAAGCCGTCGGGTCGCCGATCTGCAGCATGCCGGTGGGATAGGCCAGTGTCTCGGAAAACAGCCGCCCGACGATGGGAGCGGCCGTCAGCTTGTAATACCAGGCGGTCGCGCCGCCTGGCCAGGGATGGCTGACGGGCGCCAGGAAGACGAGGCCGCGCGTCTTATCGGGATGCCGGCGGGCAAAGGCGGCGGTGATCGCGCCGCCGAAGGAATGGCCGACGATGACGGCTTTCTCGATGCCGACGCGGTCCATCAGCGCGGCGATCGTATCCGCCTGCGCTGCCAGTGTTTCGTTGTTGCCCGGTCCGCGTTCCGACCAGCCGAAGCCCGGCCGGTCGAGGAACAGCATTTCGGCACGGCCTTCGAGCAAGGGCTTCAGCGGCAGCATCTGATCCCTGAGGTTGGCGCTGGCGCCATGGATGAAGACGACCGGCGGCAGATCGGCCTGTTCGGATGCTGGGATATGGACGTAGTGGATACGGGCGCCGGCGATGTCGGCGAATTCGCCGACCGGCGGGTTGCGGCGCTCGATCAGCCAAGCTCCGGCGCGGGTGACGCCGGCGAGGGCAAAGACGAGCGCGATGAGGAAATAGAGCGCGGCGCAGATGAGGTTCATGCGGATGAATACGGAAGCGGAGGGAACTTAGTTTAGGGCAGTAGGGCAGTAGGGCAGTAGGGCAGTAGGGCAGTAGGGCAGTAGGGCAGTAGGGCAGTAGGGCAGTAGGGCAGTAGGGCAGTAGGGCAGTAGGGCAGTAGGGCAGTAGGGCAGGTGTTTCCCAGCCAATCTCTACCCTACCGCCTTACTCCCTTAAAGGAATCAAATGCCTTCGCCGGCGAGTTCTTCCGACAGCGTCGAGACCTGGTCCTGGGCGCTGCGCATCATCGGATAGATGGCGAGCACCTTTTGCCAGGCTTCCAGCGCCGACTGCTTGTGGCCGGTCTCGGCCATGATCTGCGCCAGGCCGGAGAGCGCGCCGAAATGGCGCGGTTCGAGATGCAGCGTGTGGTCGATGTCCGACATCGACTTTCCATAATTCTTCATCAGGAAATGCACGGTGGCGCGGCGGTTCCAGCCTTCGGCATAATCGGGCTGCAAGGTCACCACCTGGTCGAGGAAATCGAGCGCGACGTCGAATTTCTGGTCTTCCGTCGCCTTCTGCACCCATTGCATCATCAGGTCGATCGAGGCGCTGCCCGACTGGTTCCACTCGTTCCAGATGCGGCCGGCGATGCGTTCGGCGGCCTTTTCATTGCGCTCGCGTCTGAGATCGGCAAAGAGCTGGTCGAGGCGCCCCTGCCTGGTCGAGGCGACCGGCGGCTGCGTGATGGCCGGCGGCGGCGTGGCGGCAGGCGGCCGCGTGACCTGGTCCTCGGCCGATGCAGGCGAGGCAGCGCAGGCGAGGAGGATGGCGGCGAAAGAAGCAAAAAGAATCCGCATCGCCGGAATCTAACGCCGGACGGCGGATCGTCAAAATGATTTTAGCGTGAGAGGGCCGGCGGACCGGCAATCGACATCAGCGCGGCGCGGCCTCTTTGTTTTTACGCATATCGTTCTCCCAAAACCGCTACGCGCTTTTGGGCAACATGCATCAAGCCGCGCAAGGCTCAGCCCTGGCGCGCCTTGTAGCGCGGGGCGGTCTTGTTGATGATGTAGACGCGTCCCTTGCGGCGAACCAGCCGGTTGTCGCGGTGACGCGCCTTGAGCGCCTTGAGCGAATTCTTGATCTTCATGGTCTAGCCTGTTCGGTCGGGGCCCGGTCCCGGGCCGAATTTTAAAGGCGCGCCCAGAAAAGCGCGCCTTTGAACTTGCGTGGCTCATAAACGAGGAGCCTCGCCCGTGTCAACCGCAAGCGCGCAACTCGGATGCCGCAACTGGCGCGCTCATCAAATATTCGCCATCCGGATCGCGCCGCATTGCGCGACTCGGGAGCGGCTGGAATGCTGGGCCGACGCAAAGCGATTGGAGATCCAGCATGCGCCGCCTCTTCTTGTCAGCCTGCATCGCCCTTCTGGCAACCGCCCCGGCTGCCTGGGCGCAGGAATGCGACCGCAGCGACGACAGCCAGTCGATGATGACCATTTGCGCCGATACCGGCTATCAGGCCGCCGATGCCAAGCTCAACGCCTACAAGGACCTCGTGGGCAGCAATGATGAGAAGGCCAACAAGCTGCTGCAGACGGCGCAGCGCGCCTGGATCGCCTTTCGCGATGCCGAATGCGCCTATTCGACCGTCGACAGCGAGGGCGGCTCCATCCATCCGATGGAGGTCTCGGAGTGCCTGACGCAGTTGACCAATGAGCGCACCAAGCAGCTCACCTCCGGCACCAATTGCCAGGAAGGCGATCCGAGCTGCGCCAGCCCGGACGAGGACGAGGATATGCAGTAGTCGCGGAATTAACTGCGACGCCGGATTCGGGTGAAATGGCCCATCTTGCGGCCAGGGCGGGACTCCGACTTGCCGTAGAGATGCAGCATCAGGTCGGGCTCGGCGAGCAGCGCCGGCACGTTCAGCATATCGTTGCCGATCAGGTTTTGCATGACGCAGTCGGAATGCCGGGCCGGCGAGCCAAGCGGCAGCCCGGCGACGGCGCGGATATGCTGATCGAACTGCGAGACGATGCAGGCGGCCTCCGTCCAGTGACCGGAATTGTGGACGCGCGGCGCCAGCTCGTTGGCCAGAAGCGAGCCGTCGGCAAGCACGAAGAACTCGACGCCGACGACGCCGACATAGTCGAGCGCCGCCAGTATCTTGGCGGCCGCCAATTGCGCTGCCGCAGCGGTCTCCGGCCTTATCCCTGCCGGCAGGGTCGAGCTGCGCAGTATGCCGTCGCGATGGACGTTCTCGGCCGGATCGTAAGCGGCGACCGAGCCGTCCTGTCCGCGCGCGGCGATCACCGAAATCTCGCGTTCGAAGTCGACGAGCGATTCGAGGATCAGCGGTACATTGCCCATCGCCTCGCAGGTGCCGGCAAAGCCGCCGGTTTCCATATTGCGGAAGACGCGCTGGCCCTTGCCGTCATAACCCAGGCGCCGCGTCTTCAGCACGCCGCTGCCGCTGAACTTCTTCAGCGCCTCGGTCAGCTGATCGTCATTGTCGACCGGGCAGAATTGGGCCGTGGGAATGCCGACGCCGTTCAGGAAATTCTTCTCGGCCACGCGATCCTGCGCGACTTCGAGCGCGCGCGCCGGCGGATGAACCGGAACGCGCGCGGCCAGCGTCTCCGCCGCCGCAACCGGGACGTTCTCGAACTCGTAGGTGACGACGGCGCTGGCGGCGGCCAGCTCGGCAAGTGCCGCGGGATCGTCATAGGCGGCGACGATCTGCCGGTTGGCGACCTGGGCCGCCGGGCAATCGGCCTGCGGCTCCAGCACGATGGTGCGATAGCCGAGGCGAGCGGCCGCCATCGCCAGCATGCGGCCGAGCTGGCCGCCGCCGATGATGCCGATCGTCGATCCCGGGGCGAGGCTCACGGCGTATCCGCCGGCTCGTTGGCGACCTTGGCGGTCTGGGCGGCGCGCCAAGCGTCGAGCCGGGTGGCGAGTTTTTCATCGCTCAACGCCAGCACCGCGGCGGCCAGAAGCGCCGCGTTGGCGGCGCCCGCCTTGCCGATCGCCAGCGTGCCGACCGGGACGCCGGCCGGCATCTGCACGATGGAGAGCAGCGAATCCTGGCCGGACAGCGCCTTGGATTCGATCGGAACGCCGAAGACGGGCAGCGGCGTCATCGCCGCCGTCATGCCAGGCAGGTGCGCCGCGCCGCCGGCGCCGGCGATGATCACCTTGTAGCCGGCGGCCTTGGCGCCCTTGGCGAATTCATAGAGGCGGTCGGGGGTGCGGTGCGCCGAGACGATCAGCCGCTTGTGCGGGATGCCCAGCACATCCAGCGTTTCCGCCGCCTGGCGCATCGTCGCCCAGTCGGACTGGCTGCCCATGATGATGGCGACGTCGGCACGCTGATCGGTCAAGGTATCGCTCCCCGGCGGCAAAGGCGCGCCTTAGCGGAATTCGCCGGGAGCCGCAAGGATTCGGACGCGTTTGGGCACGATCGATGCTCCCGGCGACGCCTATCGCCAGCCGCCAGAGGCGGCAATGCGCTCGCCGGTCAGCCAGGACGCATCGTCGGAAGCGAGAAAGACCGCGACTCGGGCATTTCCTTCTCGAACTCGCTGCCCACGACGCCAACCCGCTTCAGCCTCTCGGTGTCGACGCCGCCCGGAGCGATGGCGTTGACGCGGATGTTGCGAACCCCGAGCTCCCTGGACATCGACAGCGTGATCGAATCCACCGCGCTCTTGGTTGCGGCATAGATGAGCGAATTGGGTTGCGGGTTCAGGCTGGCGATCGAGCTGATGTTGATGACACTGCCGCCAGCCGGGCCGAAATGTTTCGCCGCTTCCTGGATGGTCAGGATCGTGCCCAGCACATTGGTGTCAAACTGGCGGTGGAACTCGGACTCGGTCACGGCTTCCAGCGGCTCGAACTCGAACACGCCGGCATTGTTGACCAGTATGTCGATGGTGCCGAAGGATGACTTCGCCGCCTCAAACAGACGGCGCACGTCGTCGCCCAGCGAGACGTCGCCCTGGACGGCTATCGCCCGGCCGCCGTTTTCCTTGATCCCGGCAACGATGCGGTCGGCGCCTTCCTTGGAAGTGGCGTAGTTGACGACCACGGCGGCGCCGGCTGCCGCCAGCCCCTTGGCGATGGCGGCGCCTATGCCTTTCGAAGCGCCGGTGACGATAGCGACCTTTTCAGCCAGTCTGCTCGTCAAATCTCTCCTTGTGTCCGTGATGAGTGGTATCTGGTGATGATCGGAAGGCGTATTAGGAGTGCGCACCGTCGATGCCGGTTCGTTTCACGCAGCCAGCCGTCTGCTCGGCTCCAGCCCGTCGGCGGTATCGAAAAGCGTGGCGCGGCTGGAACGGCGGCTGGGCGTACGATTGATCCAGCGCTCGACCCGCCGCCTTGGGCTGACCAGCGAAGGCATCGCCTATTACGAGCGGGTCGCGCCGCTGCTGAGGGCGCTCGACGACGCCGAAGATATCGTCCAGATGGCCGATACGGCGCGGGGTCTGCTGCGCGTCACCGCACCCGTCGAGCTCGGCCGCGGCCTGATCGCCTCATGGGCGCAGCTCTTTCTATCGCAACATGGCGAGCTGAAACTGGAGCTCTGCGTTACCGACCGCCATGCCGACCTGATCCGTGAGGGCTACGACATGGCGGTGCGCATAGGCGACCTGTCCGACACCGGTCTCGTCTCCCGCAAGATCGCCAATCTGGCGATCGTACTGGTCGCCGCGCCCATCTATATCGAGCGGCGGGGCCAGCCGGCCTAGATCGATGCGCTGCAGGACCACGACTTCATCCGCCACCAGATGGCAGGGCGGCCGTATCCCGTCACTTTCGCGGATGGCACGCAGATCGTGCCGAACGGGCGCTTCGACACCGACGACGGTGGCGCCATCCGGCAGGCGGCGCTTGCCGGTGCCGGCATCGCTCATCTGATGCAGTTTGCGGTGCAGGACGATCTCGATGCCGGTCGCCTGGTTCGCATCCTGCCCGGGTGGCGATGCCGACCATGCCGGTCCACATCGTGCATGCGTTCGGGCGGCAGCTGCCGGTCCGGGCCCGCCTGTTCGTCGATTTCCTCGCAGGCCGAATGGCGGCACTGTCGAGGTAGTTGCAGGACGGCGCTAATCCGGCCAGCGCAGCGTGCCAGCCGAATCCTTGCGCGCCGCTTTCATCGCATCCGCCGGTCGTTCCTTCGCCGTTAGCACGGCGCGCAAGCACTCCGCCACAATCTCGGCCTCGCCGGGATGGAGGTTGCAGGGGTCGAGGAAGAAATGGCCGCGCTCGACCTCGTGGTTGCGCACGATGACGGGCGGCGAGCCGGCGGCTAAAGCCGAGGCGAGGCCGGCGGCGGTGAAGCGGCTTTCGGGCCGCACGAAAACCTGCAGGCGATCGAGCGGGTTGGCGGTCGGGTCAGGGATGATCTGCGCGCCGATGCCCGCAATGCCCTGGAGCGCCTCCTTCCACAGGTTGAGTGCCGCCTCCTCGCGCCGGCGGATGCCGGCATGGTCGCGCTTTTCCCAGGCTTCGAGCGCCGCCATGGTGCCGGCGATGCTTTCCTTGCCGACCTTCATGGCCCGCGCGACGCCGCGGTTCTGCAGATAGGCGGCGCGCACCAGATCCTTGCGGCCGGTGACGATGCCGCTGGTCGGGCCGCTCAGGAATTTGTGGCCGCTGTAGACCACGATGTCGGCGCCGCGCGCGAGGAAGCTGCGCAGATCGTATTCGGACGCCGCGTCAACGATCACCGGAACGCCCTTGGCGTGGCAGGTCTCGCAGAATTCCTCCAGCGAAAGCATGCCGTATTGCACCGTGTGGTGCGCGACGACGTAGAGTGCTGCCGCCGTGCGCTCATTGATCGCCTCGCGCACATGATAGTCCTGCGTGACGCTGACGGTGCCCGCCGGCACGACCTTGGCGCCGGCGACCCGGGCCGATTGGTCGATCGGCGCGCCGTAGTTGACGATGTGGCCAAGCTGGATGACAACCTCCGACTTCAGCCCTTCCGTGTCGTCCGGCAGACGTTCGATCGCGAGCAGATTGGTGCCGGTCATCGCGCCGGCGACGGCCATGGTGATGCCGCTGGCGCAGCAGGCGGTGATGAAGCCGGCCTCGCCGCCGGTGAGGCGCGCGACAATGGCGCTCGCGGCGCGTTGCAAATCGTCCATCTCAACCCATTGCGAGGCGATCTCGGCCATGGCGCTGATTGCCTCGGGGACGATGATCGAGGCCCCTAAGGTCGTCATCGTGCCGGAGACGTTGATGATCGGCCTCAAACCCAGGCGTTCGCGGATGGTGGTGTTGGAGCCGGTTTCGGAAATGGTTTTCATGGCGAGAGGTCCCGTGAGTTCAGGCGGCGATCTCGACGACCGCTTCGATTTCGACAGTGATGTTTCCAGGCAGCGAGCCGACGCCGATCGCCGAGCGCGCATGGCCGCCGATCCGGTCGAAGACATTGGCGAACAGGTCGGAGCAGCCATTGACCACTTTCGGGTGGTCGCTGAAGGTCGGTGTCGCGTTGACGAAGCCGAGCAGTTTCACCACGCGCACGATCCGGCCGAGGTCGCCCGCCGCCGCGTGCATGACGGCAAGCAAATTGAGGCCGGTGAGGCGGGCATGCTCATAGGCCTGCTCGACGGTCACGTCCTCGCCGACCTTGCCGGTGCAAAGCGTGCCGTCGGCGCGCAGCGGTCCTTGCCCCGACAGGAAGATCAGCCGGCCGCTCTCGGCATGGGTGACGAAGTTGGCGATGGGCGTCGGCGGCTCGGGCAAGGTCAGGCCGAGTTCGGCGAGCCGGATGTAAGGCGTCATGGAAGAAGGCTCCCTAGGATGGCTTCAGCCATCCGTTGTCGACAATGAACGGCTCTCGCCGCCGATGTCAGAACTGCGAGGCACGAAAACGCGCCAGGAAAGAGCGGAGGCGCTCGTTGGTGGTCTCTGCGGCGAGCACCTCCTTCGGCGGGCCAACGGCGCTGACGCCGCCATCGGCCATGAAGACGATGCGGCTGGACGCGTCGCGCGCGAAGGCCATTTCATGCGTCACCATCACCATGGTCATGCCGTCCTCGGCCAGGCTGCGCACCACCGCCAGCACCTCGCCGACAAGTTCCGGATCGAGCGCCGAGGTGATCTCGTCGAGCAGCAGGATCTTCGGTTCCATGGCGACCGCGCGGGCGATGCCGACGCGCTGCTGCTGGCCGCCGGAAAGCTCGGCGGGCAGGCTGTCGGCTTTGTGGGCGAGGCCGACGCGTCCAAGCCAGTGCTCGGCGATCGCCCGCGCCTCCGATTTGCTCTTGCCGCGCACCTTGGTGAGACCGAGCATGATGTTGCCGGCCGCCGTCAGGTGCGGGAACAGGTTGAAGCTCTGGAACACCATGCCGGTCTCGGCGCGCATGGCGGCCAAGTCGTGCTCGCTGCGCCGCTGGCGCGCGCCGCCGTCGCGAAAACCGACCTCCCTGCCGTCGATGCGGATCGAGCCGCTGTCATAGCTTTCGAGGAAGTTGACGCAGCGCAGCAGCGTCGTCTTGCCGCTGCCGGACGGGCCGATGACGGTGACCACCTCGCCCTTCGCCACCTTGAGGCTGACAGAGCGCAATACCTCGACGGAGCCGAAGGATTTCGAGACCTCGGCAATGTCGAGAAGCGCTGGGCTGTCGCTGGAACTGGTGGCCATCGTGCTATTCCCGGATGAAGGTGAAGCGCTGCTCAAGCCGCCGGCTGGCGTATGAAAGCGCGTAGTTGACGGCAAAGTAGAGAAGGGCGCCGAGGATATAGAGCGGCATCGCCTCATAGGTGCGGCCGATGACCTGGTTGATGGCCTGCATCAGATCGGTGATGCCGAGCAGCGAGACCAGCGCGCTGCCCTTCACCGCGTCGGTGACGCCGTTGATCCAGGGCGGCAGGAAACGGCGGAAGGCCTGCGGGAAGATGACGTAGGCAAGCCGCTGGCGGAAGGTCAGGCCGATCGCCATCGCCGCTTCCGACTGGCCCTTGGGAATAGAGGCGACCGCGCCGCGCAGATATTCGACGACCTGCGCGGTCTTGAACAGGGTCAGCGCCAGCACCGCGGCCCAGAAGGACTGAAGATGCACGCCGACGGCAGGGAGGCCGTAATAGACGAAGAAGATCAGCACCAGGATCGGGATGCCGCGGATGGTGTCGCTGAAGATGCGCACCGCCCAGCGCAGCGGCGCCGGGCCGTAGACGAGGCCGACGCCGAGGATAACGCCGGCGATCAGCGAAAGCACCACGACCAGCAACGACACCCAGAGCGTCAGCGCGAAGCCTTCGGCGAGGAACGGCAGGGCATAGGCGATCTGGCCAAGCATCAGCGCGCCGTCCTGTACCAGCGCTCGACAAGCCGCAGCGCGAAGAGAAGGGCGTAACCCGTCACCAGATACATCGCCGTCACCACCAGATAGACCTCGACGATGCGGAATGTGTTGAAGTTGATCCACTGCGCGCCATAGGTCAGCTCCGGCACCGAGATGACGGAAGCGACGGACGTGTCCTTGAACAGCGAGATGAAGGTGTTGGAGAGCGCGGGCAGGGTGATGCGCATCATCGTCGGCAGGCGCACATGGATCAGCCGCTGCCAGGGCGTCAGGCCGATCGCCTTGCCGGCGTCGATCTGGCCGCGCGGCACGGCCTCCAGACCGGAGCGGAACACCTCGACCAGGTAGGCGCCGCTATAGAGCGCAAGCGTGGCAACGAAGGAAGTCTGCGCGCTGTAGGCGACGTCGATGACGGTCGGCAGGCCGTAGAAGACCAGATAGACCAGCAGGATCAGCGGCACGTTGCGGATGAATTCGACATAGGCCGCGATGACGCCACGCACGACGCGCCCTGCCGACACGTACCAGACGGCCAGCACCAGCCCGATGACGATGCCGATGGCGATCGAGATCACGGCAAGCTCCAAGCTGAGCAGCAGGCCGCCCCACAGCTTGTCGAAATGCCGCCAGATCAGGTTGAAATTGAGCGTGTAGCCCATGCGTCCGTCTCAATGGCCAGCGATGACGGATCGAGCATCCGCCACTCGCCAGGCCTGTGTCGAGGAGAAACGGGCGGAAGGATGGTTTGCTTGGTCCTCCCGCCGGCTTTGTCAGAGTGGCCCGGTCAGATGACCGGGAAGCCCGGATGGCGCGGCGGCGGCTCTTGGCCGAAATATTCCTTGAAAGCGGCATCGTAGAGCGCCGTCTCATGGCCGAACATGGCGATGGTGAAAGTCTGATTGACGAAGGTCAGCCAGTCGAGGTCGCCTTGCCTCAATGCCGCGCCGTAGAGCATCGAATACCAGCTCTTGCCGGCGTCGAAATACTTGTCCGGATTGCGCGAGGCGAGCCAGCGCACGGTGGAGAGGTCGACCGCGGCGGCGTCGACCCGCTTCGATTCCAGCGCCTGCAAGACGTTCGCCTGGGTGTCGATCTGCATCACCTGCGCCTGCGGCAAGGCGTAATGCACGGAGGTTTCGGCATCGACGTTCTGCAGGATCGAAATGCGCGTCGCCGAACCGCCGGCAAGCAGCTTGTCGAAGGTCTTGTTCTCGGAAGAGGGCAGCGTCAGCAGCGCGACGCCTTCGACATAGTAGGGCCTGGAGAAGTTGATGAGCTGCGAGCGCTGCGCGCTCATGGTCATGAACTGAATGGTGATGTCGACCTTGTTGGTGGTGACGTTCGGGATGCGCTGCGCCGGATCCTGCATGACGAACTCGACCTTGGTCGGATCATCGAAAAGGCCCTTGGCGAGGATGCGGCCCATGGTGATGTCCATGCCGACCAGCTCGCCGGCATCGTTCTCGAAATGCCACGGCGCATTGGTGCTGCCGGTGCCGACGATCAGCTTGCCGCGATCGAGCGCGGTGCGCAGCACACTGTCAGACGCGGCTTGCGCGGCGGCCTTCTCGGCGCTGATAGCGGTCAGCGCGCCGGCGGTTGCCAGTCCCGCCATTCCCAATTTCAGAAAATCACGTCTTCCGGATGTGTCGTTCACGGCGACCTCCTTTTGTGTTGTGTTCCCCTGTGAATACACGCGTCGGTAATCGATAATGTCTCTTACAAGAGACGCATGTATCCTGTACAAGACAGATACTAACACCGGGAATCGACAATGCAAGATGGCAAAGCGCTATCCGAATGGCAGGCGGCAAGTCCGGAGGAGAGGCCCGGGAGCTCACGCGAAAAGGGCCTCAACCGGGTGCTGCACATTCTGGAGTTCCTGCACGCCACACAGCGCGCGATCGGCATTGGCGAGCTGGCCAAGGGGCTGAACGCCCCGCGCTCGACGACCTACACGCTGGTGCGCGAGCTGGTCGATGCCGGGCTCCTGGAGATGGCCGGCGACGGCAACCGCGTCTATTTCGGCAAGAAGCTCTATCTCTATGGAATGGCCTATATGCGCGGCAACGACCTGTTGCGGCGCGGACGGCAGGAAGTCGACACGCTGTCGCGCGAGACGGGCGAGACTTCCGAGCTCTGCATGCTGCAGAGCGGCCGCTACACGATCGTCCATTCGAGCCCCGGCATGAGGCCGTTCCGCATCAGTTCGGCCACCGGCCTGCAGATACCGCTGCCCTGGACCGCCTCCGGCCGGCTGCTGCTTGCCGGCCTCCAACGCAGCCGGATCGAGGCAATAATCTCGGAGGATGACCTCGTGCTGCCGGACGGCCGCAAGATCGAGCTCGAAGACTTCATCGAAGACATCGCAAAAGCCCGCGTCAGCGGCTATTGCGTGACCTCGGGCCTTGTCGACGCCTACACCAAATGCCTGGCGGCACCGGTCTTTTCAGCGCCCGGCAAGGTCGAGGCGACGATGTGCCTGGTGGTCCCGATCGACACGTCGGAGGAGCGCACAGGCGAGCTGGTTGCGCTGCTGCGCGAGCGCGCGGCGCGGCTTTCGATCTCGTGATCGGGCTTAAGCGGGAAGGAAGTTTCCGCTCAGGCGATGATGTCGGGGATGATGCGGTCTTCCAGCGCCATCAGCCGGTCCTTCAGCAGGAGCTTCTTCTTCTTCATGCGCTGGATCTGGAGCGGGTCGCAACCCATGGCGATCATCGCATTGATGGCGGCGTCGAAATCGGCGTGTTCCTGTTTGAGCCGGGAATATTCTAGGCGTATCTCAGCCTGTTCCTGTTCGGACATTATCTACCGTCTGCGTATGCGTCGCCCAAGATGGGCCTGTCTGGGCGGGGCCGGTGGGTTTGTGACCGGCGCGCAGCCAATATCACATTTCACATTGTCGTGGAATGCTACCACGCGGCATTCGACATCGGGATTGGTTGGTGGCAAACTGTCATGGTGCCGTCACAGTAGCGACCTGCGGTGGACGTGCGTGCGACGGCTGCAATCGAGGAAACCATGAAAGGGAGAACCAATCATGTCTCTTGCGTCCCATCTTGATGAGCTGCAGCGGAAGCATGGCGACATCGAGCGCGAAATTACCGATGCGATGGCGCATCCCTCGGTAGACGACCTCGAGATCGCCAATCTCAAGCGGCGCAAGTTGGCAATCAAGGACGAGATTGAAAAGCTCAAGGCGAAACCGACGACACACTGAAGCTCCTCTAGACAACAAGCGCGCCATTTGCGGCGCAATCATCCTCCCGGTGGCTGCTACCATGCCACCGGTGCATAGCGTTTACCCCGGATTTAGGTCGATCTTGGCAGCGGCGGCGTAATTGGCGTCTTCGAAGCCGGAGCAGGGACTTATGGTCCCAGTAGCTAAAGCAGCTCGCGTGAGAAAGGATTCACACGACCTGCTTTAGGTCTTTGATTTTAAGCATGTCTTTGTCCCGAAACCGCAGCACACTTTCGGGCGACATGCCTAGCCGGGCAGCCGATTTGCCCGGTCGCCCGC
>NZ_RQXT01000044.1 GCF_003863365.1 Mesorhizobium tamadayense
GTGTAGCCTTCCGGGTCGGAGAAATCGCCGAACGGTCCGTCGATGGCGCGCAGCCCATAAGCTCGGCAGGCGACCGTCATCCGCGACAGCGCGAAGTGCCACTGGTCGCCGGGATAGTCGGGGTTGAGGCCGCCGATGTTGACGGTGCGCGCCTTGTTGCTCGCGGCATAGTCGGCGACGCCGAAATGCATCGCCTCCAGCCGGCCGGGCGTGGCGGCGATCGCCTCGACATTGGCCATGCCGAGCGCGGTCTCGATCAGCGCTTCGAGGCCGACGCGGGTCTTGAAACCCCTGGCCATCTCGATCTGGTTGACCAGCGCCTCGACCATATAGAGGTCGGCCGGCACGCCGACCTTCGGCACCAGGATGGTGTCGAGGCGGTCGCCCGCCTGCTCCATGACGTCGACCACGTCGCGATACATGTAATGCGTATCGAGGCCGTTGATGCGCACCGAGACGGTCTTGCCCTTGGCGCGCCAGTCGATGTCATTCAGCGCTTGAATAATGTTCTTGCGGGCGCGCTCCTTGTCGGGCGGCGCGACCGCGTCCTCGATGTCGAGGAAGACGAAGTCGGCGGCGCTGTTGGCCGCCTTGTCGATCATTTCGGGGCTCGAGCCCGGAACCGCCAGCTCGCTGCGCTGGAGCCGCAGTTTCTTGAGGTGGTTGATGGTGTGGCTCATCGTCTGCTCCTCACGCCGCCTCGGCGACCGGCATTGCGGCGGTGCGCCGGAAATGCTCGATCGCGGCCGCCACGCCCGAGCCCGGTGCCAGGCGCACGCCGCAATCGAGCAGCGCCATTTCGGCTGCCGACAGCGAAGCGCAGACCATCACCTCGTTCAGCCAGCCGAGATGACCGATGCGGAAGACCTTGCCGAACACCTTGTTGAGGCCGCCGCCGAGCGACGTCTGATAGGTGCGGTAGGCGCGCTTGACGACATCGGCGCTGTCGATGCCTTCGGGCACCAGGATGGCGCTCACCGTATCGGAGTGCCATTGCGGCGCCTTGGCACAGAGCTTCAGCCCCCAGGCGTCGACCGCCTTGCGCACACCTTCGGCCAGGCGGTGGTGGCGGGCAAAAATGTTCTCCAGCCCTTCCCCGGCGATCAGGTCGAGCGAGGCGCGCAGGCCGCGCAGCAACTGCGTGGCGGGCGTGTAAGGGAAGTAGCCGGCGTCGTTGGCGCGGATCATGTCCTCGAAGGAGAAGAAGCAGTGCTGGTGGGTCGCAACCCGCGACGCGGCCAGCGCCTTCTTGCTGACCGACAGGAAACCGAGGCCGGCGGGCAGCATGAAGCCTTTCTGCGAGCCGCTGACGGCGCAATCGACGCGCCATTCCTCCTGGCGGAAGTCGATCGAGCCGATCGACGAAACGCCGTCGACGAAGAGCAGAGCAGGGTGGTTCGCGGCGTCGAGCACGGCGCGGCAGCCGGCGACGTCGCTGGTGACGCCGGTCGCGGTCTCGTTCTGCGTGCAGAAGACCGCCTTGATGCGGTGCGCCTTGTCCGCCCGCAGCCTCTCCGCATAGAGGTCGAGCGGGACGCCGGTTCCCCATTGGCAGTCGATGACGTCGACGTCGAAGCCGAGGCGCTCGGCCATGTCGACCCACAGATGCGAGAACTGGCCGAAGCGCGACATCAGCACCCGGTCGCCGGGGCTGAGCACGTTGGTCATCGCCGCTTCCCAGGCGCCCGTGCCGGACGAGGGATAGATGAAGACGCGGCCGGTCTCGTTCTTGAAGACTCGTTTGATGTCCTCAAACAGCGGCAGCGTGAGATTGGGAAAGGAGGCGGCGCGCATGTCCTCCATCGGCAGGTTCATGGCCTGGCGAACAGCCTCCGGCACATTGGTGGGTCCTGGGATGAAAAGATGGTTGTAACCGGCCATGAAATCCTCCTCGACAAGCGGCTGACCCGCGATTGTCATGCGAGGAGCATCGATCGATGGCCAACCACCAACAACACCTGTCCGGATAGAAAATGATCTCTGAGCCGGATAGGTTTTCTCCTACCCGACCGGATGGTTTGCGCTTCGATAGTCAAACGAAGTCGTTCAGTCGCGTTCCAACGCCATGCCCGTGGACATGCCCGGCATGTCCGAAATGGAAGGGTGGTCGTCCGAAATCGACGTGACGGATGGCCCTAGATTCCTGAAAATACAAAGAAATCGTAAGAAGAGGAAGCGATGCGCTACTCCGGCTTTAAGATCATTGCTCAGGCGCTAACGGGCCACCGTGGCTGGAAGCCTGTGTGGCGCGAACCGGAACCAAAGCGGAGCTACGATATCGTGGTGATCGGCGGAGGCGGCCACGGGCTTGCCACGGCATACTACCTTGCCAAGGAGTTCGGCGAGGCAAATGTAGCGGTCGTCGAGAAAGGCTGGATCGGCAGCGGCAACGTCGGCCGTAACACCACCATCGTCCGTTCCAACTACCTTTTGCCCGGCAACGAGCCCTTCTACGAATTCTCCATGAAGCTTTGGGAAGGGCTGGAGCAGGATTTCAACTACAATGCCATGGTCAGCCAGCGTGGCGTGCTCAATCTCTGTCACACGGACGCGCAGCGGGATGCTTTTACCCGCCGCGGCAACGCTATGCGGCTGCACGGGGTCGACGCGGTGCTGCTCGACCGGGAAGGTGTGCGAAGGATCGCGCCGTTCCTCAACTTCGACAATGCCCGCTTCCCGATCAAAGGGGGGCTGCTGCAACCGCGCGGCGGCACCGTGCGTCACGACGCCGTCGCCTGGGGCTATGCCCGCGGCGCCGACACGCACGGTGTTGACATAATACAGAACTGCGAGGTCACCGGCTTCCGCATCGAAAATGGCAAGTGCCTGGGCGTCGAGACCACCCGGGGCTTCATCGGCGCGAAGAAAGTTGGCTGCGCCGTTGCCGGCGCATCCTCCCAAGTGATGGCAAAAGCCGGGATGCGTCTGCCGATCGAAAGCCATGTCCTCCAGGCCTTTGTCTCGGAGGGGCTGAAGCCGCTTCTGCCTGGCGTGATCACCTACGGAGCCGGCCATTTCTATGTCAGCCAATCCGACAAGGGCGGCCTGGTCTTTGGCGGCGACATCGACGGCTACAATTCCTACGCCCAGCGCGGCAACCTTCCCGTCATCGAGGATGTCTGTGAGGGCGGCATGAGTCTGATGCCGATGATCGGACGAGCACGGCTGCTTCGCAGTTGGGGCGGTATCATGGACATGTCGATGGATGGCTCGCCCATCATCGACCGGACCGACATTGAAGGTCTCTATTTCAACGGCGGCTGGTGCTATGGCGGGTTCAAGGCCACGCCTGCATCCGGCTGGTGCTTCGCGCACCTGCTCGCCACCGACATGCCGCATCCCAACGCCGCAGCCTATCGTTTCGACCGCTTCCGCAAGGGATTGATGATCGACGAAAAAGGCATGGGCGCCCAACCAAACCTGCACTGAGGCTCACGGAGATGATCATCAACCATCCCTTGCTCGGACCGCGCGATGCGCAGGAATTTGTCTATCTGGGCGATGCTACCCTGATCGACAGACCCGACTGGCAGGCGAGCGAAGCCTTAGACCGCTTCTACGAGTATCTTTACCTGCGCGACAATCCGGCCGGCATGCACCGAGAGCTCTGGTTCCATGAGCAGGGCGACCGGAGTTGGCTCGTGGTTACCCGAAACACCGTCACCCATGAGATCACATCGGTAGAACTGGCGCGCGATGTCGCGCGAGCGAGAGGGCGCAGCAAATGAGCCAGGCTAACCGGCTTGCGGGTGGGTTGATCGACCGCTCCCGCGGCATAAGCTTCAGCTTCGACAACAAACGCTACACAGGTTTTGCAGGCGACACGCTGGCTTCGGCGCTGCTGGCGAACGGCGAGAGGCTCATGGGGCGGTCGTTTAAGTATCACCGGCCGCGCGGCCCACTGACGGCAGGCTCCGACGAGCCGAACGCTCTGGTGGAGTTGCGCCAGGGGGCATTTCGCGAACCCAACACACGCGCCACCGTGACAGAGCTTTTCGAGGGCCTGTCCGCGACCAGCCAGAACCGCTGGCCCTCGCTCGCCTTCGATGCACTGGGTATCAATGACCTCCTCTCTCCCTTCTTCTCGGCCGGCTTCTACTACAAGACCTTCATGTGGCCGAAGGCCTTCTGGGAGAAGGTCTATGAGCCACTGATCCGGCGCGCCGCGGGTCTGGGTCGACTTTCCATGGCACCCGATCCCGACGTCTACGACAAGGGGTTCCTGCATTGCGACCTGCTAGTAATCGGCGCCGGCCCCACAGGGCTTGCGGCAGCGCTGACGGCGGCACGGGCGGGGGCACGCGTGATCCTGGCGGACGAGGATTACGAGATTGGCGGCCGGCTGAACAGCGAAACCTTCGTCGTTGGTGACACGTCCGGAACCGATTGGGCGCGTAACCACGCCCGGGTCGAGCTCTTGAGCATGCCAAATGTGCGCTTGATGACACGAACGACGATCATCGGAACGTTCGACCACGGCATCTATGGCGCGCTGGAGCGTGTCTCGGATCACCTGGCGCATCGTGCGCACGGCAAACCTCGACAAATCTTCTGGCGAATCTATTCCAAGCGCGCGGTGCTTTGCGCGGGTGCTGCCGAACGGCCCATCGCCTTCGCCAACAATGACAGACCGGGGATCATGTTGGCTGGTGCCTTGCGCAGCTATGTAAATCGCTGGGCTGCCGCGCCTGCACGAAAGGTCGCCGTTTTCACCAACAATGACGACGGCCTGCGCACGGCAGCGGACCTCGTGGCTAAGGGTGTCGAGGTCTCGGCCGTAATCGACACTCGCGCCGATGGCGCCAAAGTAGCCGACGCCGACCATTTTCGGGGTGCGCAGGTGATCGACACGAAAGGCCGGCTCGGCCTTACCTCAATCACTGTCCGGCTCTCCACTGGCGAGACGAGGACCATTGCGTGCGAGGCGCTCGGCGTTTCAGGCGGGTGGAATCCGAACGTTCATTTGACGTGTCACCAGCGCGGTCGCCCGAACTGGGAGCCGTCGATCGCAGCCTTCGTGCCTGGCAATTGTCCGCCGGGCATGACCGTCGCAGGCGCGGCGCGTGGCGTCTTTTCGACTGCGGCAGCCCTCACCTCGGGCGCTGCCGCGGCGCGCGAGGCGCTAGCGGCAATCGGCATCAAGGCCTTGCCGGCAGATACGCCAAAAGCCGAAGACCAGCCAATCCGGATAGAGCCGCTCTGGCATGTCGGCAGCGCCAAGGGCCGGGCGTGGGTCGACCTTCAGAACGACGTGACCGTCAAGGACGTCAAGCTCGCGCACCAGGAGGGCTTCCGCTCGGTTGAACACCTCAAGCGCTATACGACGCTTGGCATGGCGACAGACCAGGGCAAGACGTCCAATATGCTCGGCCTTGTGGTAATGGCGGAAATATCAGGCCGGAGCATTCCCGCGACCGGAACAACGATCTACCGTCCGCCCTACACGCCGGTGCCGATCGCCGCGCTGGCCGGCCGGTCCTGCGGCCGCGACTTTCGCCCGACCCGGCTAACGCCAAGCCACAAATGGGCATCTGAGCAGGGCGCGGTGTTTGTCGAGGTAGGAATGTGGCTCCGGGCGCAATGGCTGCCACGTCCCGGTGAGATTCACTGGCGCCAATCGGTAGACCGTGAAGTGCTCACCACGCGCAGCTCGGTCGGCATCTGTGATGTCACCACGCTCGGCAAGATCGATGTGCAGGGCAAGGACGCGGCCGAGTTCCTCAATCGCATCTATGCCAACCCGTTCGGGAAGCTGGCCGTCGGCAAGGTGCGCTACGGCTTGATGCTGCGCGAGGACGGCATGGCCATGGACGACGGCACAAGCGCTCGGCTGGCGGAGGATCACTTCGTCACGACCACAACGACGGCGAACGCCGTCGCCGTCTTCCGGCACATGGAGTTCTGCCGTCAGTGCCTGTGGCCGGATCTCGACGTGCAGATCATCTCAACAACCGAAGCCTGGGCGCAGTTCTCCGTCGCCGGGCCAAATGCACGCCGGCTCCTGCAGAAGATCGTCGATCCTCAACATGACATTTCCAACGAAGCGTTCCCCTATATGGCCTGCGGCGAGATCAGCGTATGCGGCGGGTTGCGGGCGCGACTGTTCCGCATATCGTTCTCGGGCGAACTGGCTTACGAAATCGCCGTGCCGACACGATACGGCGATGCCCTGATCCGCGCTCTGGTGGACGCCGGCAAGGAGTTCGGCGCGGTCGTCTATGGAACCGAAGCGCTCGGCGTCATGCGCATCGAGAAAGGCCATGCGGCCGGTAACGAGCTCAACGGAACCACGACCGCACTCAATCTCGGCATGGGCGGCATGGTATCCAAGAAGAAGGACGGCATCGGCTCGACCCTCTCCGAGCGCGAAGGACTGAACCAGCCCGATGCATTAAACTTAGTCGGCTTCCGCCCCCTGGACGTCGCACGGCCACTGACCGCCGGATCGCATCTGATATCGGGTCGCGAGCGTGCGGAGGCCGCCAACGACCAAGGCTATATTACCTCGGTCGCCTTTTCTCCCAGCCTTTGCCATTCGGTTGGCTTGGGATTCCTCAAGAACGGAGCAGCTCGCAAGGGCGAAGTGCTGCGGGCCGTGAACCCCCTGAAGAACGAAGAGGTCGAGGTTGAGGTTGTAAGCCCGCACTTCGTCGACCCGGAAGGAGAGCGCCTGCGTGCCTGAGCATCGTCTGCATTCCACCACGCCACTCGGAGGAACGACGCCGCGCGTCGATGAGCTGCCGGGATTCCGCATCGCCGAAAACGTCGGTGCGGCATTGGCCTCAATAGCCTCCCGGCTGAACCGAGAGGCAGAGTTCGCCGCCGCCGCCAAGCGCTTCTTCGGATTCGAAATGCCTGGGCCTGGAAAGGTCGCGGGAAAGACGCCCTACACGGCGATCTGGACCGGCGTCGATCAGTGGTTCGTCGAAGCGCCTTTCGCCAGCCACGAGAACGTCGCGCGAATCGTCAAGAACGGCCTTGGCGATAGTGCTTCTGTCACCGAACAGACTGACGGCTGGGCGCGCTTCGACGTAGGGGGACCAGCAGCGCCGGCCGTATTTGAGCGGCTGTGCGCGCTTGATGTCTATGCCATGCCCGGCAGCGCGGCGAGCCGCACAACAATTGAACATATCGGTTGTATCGTCATCTGCCGCGAAGCGCGTTTGCAGTTCAGCATCCTTGGCCCGCGTTCATCGGCAGCGTCGTTGCATCATGCGCTAGTGGCGGCGGCCCGATCCGTCGCTTGAGCAGTCCTAGACAGCTGGAAGCGGTGTGTTGCCGCGGACGCGGAACCTGTTGATCGCCTTGCGGTCCTCTTGGGGCGTTACGCCAAAGGTCTGGACATAGTGGCGCACCAGGGGCGTGGTGCTTGCATAGCCAATGGCCAGCGCGATGTCGGTGATTGAATCGTTGGAATAGAGAGCTATCTGCCGCGCTTTCTTCATCCGCAGCAGACGGTAATATTTGAGGGGGCTCTGCCCGGTAGAGCGCCTGAAGGAGCGATCGAGCTGCCGCGTGGACAGGTCCACGGCCTTGGCGACGCGCGCAATCTGGATCGGATCCTCCACATGCTCCGCAAAGAGTCGTATCGCCTTGGCAACGGGCGGGGGCAGCATGTCCTCGGTACGGTCGCTTCGCAGTGCCGGCGTTCTCTGGACTGCCTCCTCGCCGCGCACAAAGGGATGCTGGAACCAGCACGCAACCTCGGTCATGACCTCAGCTCCCAGACGATCCTGGATCAGTTGCAGCATAAGATCGAACACGGCCGTTGCTCCTGCCGCGGTAAGCCGTTGCCGATCTACGCAGATGACTTTCTCGCTGGCCTGGACATCCGGAAATTCTGCCTTGAACGCCGCCTCGTAACACCAATGCACGGCACATTTGTGCCCAGACATCAGACCGGTGCGCGCGAGAGGAAAAATGCCGCCGCTGAAGGCGCCGAGCCCCGCGCCATGACGTGCGAGCCTGCGTATCGCGGCATTGCCCGTGCGAGGCGACTGGAAGCGTCCATTCGGCCCTGAAAGGAAATAGAGTTGGTCGACGCCAGGCAGGTCCTGCAGCCCGATGTCGGGGTCGAACCCGACAGCCGCGCTGGAGACGACGCGACTTGCCGTCTCACCAATGACGGTCCATGAGAAAATGTCTCGTCCGACGATTTCGTTCGCCGCGCGCAACGGCTCAATCGCTGAGGTCAGGCATGCCATGGGGAAGCCTGGAAAGATCAGGAAGCCCAGATGTCTTTGCTCGTCACGCGGCATTCGTTGCAACAAGGCAACCACTCCCACGTCTTTTCCTAGCGCTGTGCACGGCTGGTCAGTCCGGCCAAATGCCAGGCGACGTCGGGGCACCGTCGTCATACTTTGACAGCCATTCCACGATCTTGGGCCGATTGGTGACAAAGCCCTTATAGGTGGCCAACTCGGTCGGCAGGTCGCGGATGACGCGATGGAAGCGCCTCGCCCATTTCGGCACCGTCACCAGTTCGTCCAGCTTGATGAGGTAGCAGCGGATCGGAAACACCAGGGCGTTTGAGCGAGGGAGACGGAAGAAGGTCTGAAGCTCGACGCGCAAATGCATCATTTGCCCCATGTTCTCCAGGGTCAGGTCTTTCTTCATCACGCCCCATTTGTGATAGTTCTCCGGGCTTGTATCGAGCAAGGGATAGACCGTCATCGTCCAGTTTAGACGGCGCGCCGGCGAGCCCTGCTGCACGTTCAGGAGGAACTTCAAGGCGCGCTGGAAGATACCCATCTCGTGCGCTTTCGGCACCGGGGCGTGCCACTCGAAGAAGTTCATGCCGATGTCGAAATCGAGGCTCCAGTCGGCCTGTGTCGTCACCATGCCGGCGTCCATCCACAGGTTGTCGTCGCGTTGGTCGAGTACCGCAAAGTCGCCCTGGGTCTGCCGCGTGATGTATTCCATCGGGCCATAGGGCAATGTGGTCTCATCGAGGAAGGTGAACTTCTGCTCGATGCCCAGCGGACGGTTGATCCAGTGCCATTTGGTACCGTCGCGGTGCAGCTCGAAAAGCTCGGGATACTCCTCCGCCTTCGAAGTCATGATCAGCTCGAGCAGATCCCAGCCGGCCAAGGTCATGTGCGGCAGCGACTGGCAGCGCAACGGGTCTTCGGCAAGGACGCGGGCCCGGTCGCGCATCTCCGAGACATAGTGCTCATCCACGTCGAAAGTCCGCTCGTAGACGCTGCCCGGACGGTATGACTTATGCGGCTCCAAGTTCACCGAGTACATGTAGCTGTCCTCGGGAAACGGGAACGGGAAACGCTTGACCGCCTCCGGCGAGTTGCGGAAGGTGAAGTCGTCGTGGAAGGTTTCTTCCTTGAAGATAACAGTCATTGCAGCGTCCTCCTCGCTATCGATCCAGCACCAGCGTTTTGCCTTCGAAGCGTGATACGCAAGGCATGATCTTGGTGCCGCTGGCACATTGCGCGGGCGTCAGCCAATGGTCCTTGTGCAGGAACGTTCCCTCATATTCGAGAACGTCCGTCTCGCACTGACCGCAGGCTCCGCCGCGGCACAGATATGGCGCCTCGACGCCGGCTGCTTCGATCGCTTCAAGCAGGCTTTGATGTTCGCCGACCTGGATCATCTTGTTCGACCGCGCCAGCATGACCTCGAAGGGCTTGCCTGAGGCAGGTGCAAGGAATTCTTCGTGATGCACCGCCTCGCGCGGCCACCCTAGCGCCGTCGCGGTCTTGCGCACCCAGGCGATCATGCCTTTAGGCCCACAGACATAGACGTGGGTGCCGAGCGGCTGCCCGTCGAGCAGTGCCGGCAAGTCGATCTGCTCGCCCCGGTCGTCATGGTAAAGATGAACGCGCGGGCGATAGTTGGCCGCAAGCTCGTCCGCGTAGGAAGCGAGGGATGTTGTCCGCACGGAGTAGTGCAGTTCGAAGTTTCCATTCATGCCGGCGAGTTGCTTGATCTGTGCCAGGAACGGCGTGATGCCGATGCCTCCGGCAAGCAACAGGTGCTTTCGCGCCCGCAAATCCAGCGCGAAGAGATTGATTGGGTTGGAGATGACCATCTCCATCCCCGGCCTCACCTGCCGGTGCATGAACAACGAACCGCCTCTTCCATTGTCGTCGCGGCGGATCGAGATCGAATAGCCGCCCCGGTCGGCGGGATCGCTCATGATAGAGTAGGGATTGCGACGCACGCGATCCTTGTCGTTCATCTCCACGACGGTATGCGCACCGCCCGAGAAAGTAGGCATTGGACCGCCATCGCGGCGAACGAACTTGAATCGGGTGACAAGCTCGTTGACGGGCGTGACCTCGGCCACTGTCACGGGTATTTTTGCGGCTCCTGCACTCATCTGAACCGCTCCACCGATTCGGGAATGTTGCCGGGATCTTCCGCGTCGACGCGCACGCCCTGGAAGGCCGCAATGCGGCGCGAATAGTGATCGCGCACGAACAGATGCAGCCCGCAATGGGCGCATCGGAAAGGATCGTGCGTCACATCTTCAGTGATACCCTTGCAATGCACGCACTGCACGCGGCGCACAGTCGAGCCGCGGTGCTCAGCCTGGATCGCGGAATGTGGGATTCCGGCCTGCGTGGCCTCCAACATTGCCTGTCCCATTAACCCCTCAGTTCCCGCCAGATAAACCTGCAGGCCCATATGCGCGCCTGCCAGGACCCGCCTTAGCCGCGGAAGCGCGGCCTCGTAGCTCGGCCCGACATAGAGTTGGGCAGGGGCAAGTTGCTCCAGCCCGGCAACGAACTTGTCCCCTGACTTCTTGGGGAGATAAATGATCTGAGCCCCGGCGAAGAAATCGGGGGGCGCAGAGGCAGCTAGATCGAGAATCGCCTCTGCACCTTCGGCGTCGGCGACTATCAGATGCAGCCGCCCCGGCCGTATCTCCAGCGCGCCATAGACGGGGCGGCTTGGAATCGTGCCTTCTAACACTGACTTTGACCCTCGGCTCCGTTGTTGTTGGTCTGCGGGCTGGAACCCTGTTTCCGATACCTCACCGCGATCTATCCCTTGGCGGTGCGACGCTTCTTTTCAGCATCAAAAAACGGCATCGAATGGGCAACGCAGGGGATCTCACTGGCTGAGTTCTGGACCGTCAGCTTCACGCCGTCGACCGCGCAGTCCACGGGCATGCGGGCAATGCCGATGTTGTGCCTATTGAGGCTGGAGTACATGCCGATCGTCACCACGCCGACCTTTTTGCCGTCCTTCAGCAACGGCGCGCCCTCCTCGGCCGGCGCCGTGCCTTCGAGCTTGACGCCATAGATCTTGAAGCGCTCCTTGCCCTTCAGCCGATAATGTTCCTCGGCGCCGCGGAAGCCCACCTTGCCGGGCGAGACGGTGAAGTCGAGCCCAAGTTCCCACAGCGTGTCGCCGGGCCCTTCGTTCTCGAAAGGATACTTCTCCGAATTGTCGTAGGGGAAGAACAGCAGATAGCTTTCGGTCCTCAGCAGATCGAGCGTCGTGAACCGACAGGGGATGATGCCCATGCCCGCGCCCTCCTCCAGGATCCGGTCCCAGATCGCGGGAGCATCCTGGCCGCGGCAGAAAATCTCATAGCCGCGCTCGCCCGTGTAGCCAGTGCGCGAGATCGTCACGGGCAGACCAAAGAGCGAGGTGTGCATATGGCTGAAGTAGTTCAGGTTACGGATGCCTTCCACATGCTTCTGCAGGTAGTCGACTGCAAGCGGCCCCTGCAGCGACAGGTCGTGGAGATTGTCATCGAAGCGGATGGCTACGTCGCGCCCCGTAGCCGCCATCGTGAGTTGTTCATGGGCGCCGCCCGAGCCGTGAACGACCATCCAGCTGTTCGGCCCCATGCGGTAGATCACGCAGTCGTCGATGAACTTGCCAGCGTCGTTCAGCATGGTCGCGTACACCGAACGGCCAGGCATGATCTTCTCGGTATTGCGGGTCGTGGCGCGGTCGATGACGTGGCTGGCCGCAGGGCCGTTCAAGTGCACCTTCTTCAAGCCGGAAACGTCCATGAGGCCGGCCTTGGTGCGGATCGCCAGATATTCGCGCTCCGGGTCGCCCGAATATTGCCAGGCGGTGCCCATGCCGCTCCAGTCTTCAAGCTTCGAACCAAGCGCACGATGGCGATCGGCGAGCGTGGAAAATCTCCAGGAATTGGTCATTTCGTTATCCCCTTTTTGTATCTGTTGTTGGCAGCCAGTTTGGGAGAAAGGATCGCGAAAATCAATAATGCTGTTAAAATTTTTTTCCTGACAGCAAAATGCCGATCGGAGAGTGGCTCAGTGAGGCCGGCTGTCGAATTGAGCCAGGGACGGTGACGAGAAAGCTTGGGAAACGCACCGTCACACCCTGAAGTTCATCATCCGAACGAGCGAAATCGCCACAGTCACGGGCGGGACTTGCGGCTTGCATGGATGCCAGAAAATGCGGCAAAAGCGCGTCCTCGTGGATATCGGGGTTGGCGCGGCGCATCACGGTATTGTCGTCATGGCGCAGTTCTGATGAATTCCGGGCGGTCGCCAAGAAAGGAAGGTTGCGATGCCACCAAACCATGATGCAGCATTGGCTCTGATTGTGGATCATTCGATAGGCGCCACGGTGCGGATCGTGGTGGATACGTTGCTGGCGCGAATACGCTCTCAGCAATACGCGGCCGACGAACGACTGCCTTCGGAGCGAACCCTGGCCAGCGAACTTGGCGTTGCTCGAAACACGGTTCGCGAAGCGCTCGACATACTCGAAACCCACGGCTTTATCCGCCGCCGAGCCGGAAGCGGTAGCTTTGTGACCGGACAGTCGGGCCCGGACGATGCAGCGGGAGGCGTTGCTGCGGAGACGAGTCCGCTCGACCTCCTGGTCATGCGCGGAATCATAGAGCCCGAGATGATGCGACTCGCCATTATCAACATGTCGCCGCGAGCCATAGAAGGGCTGGGCGAGATTCTGTCTGCGATGGAAATGGTTCAGACCGACGCAGCCCAGTTTGCCCGGCTCGAGGAAGAGTTTCATCGCCAGGTAGCCCGCGGAGCAGGAAACCCGCTGCTTGCGTCCTGCTACGACCTGTTGATCCAGGCTCGACGCCAAGGCTTTCGCGCCGCGCTCAACCGGCGGCATCTGACACCTCGCCGGATCCAGGACTATCAGCGACGTTACAACACGTTGCTCAACGCGATCATCGCGCGGGACATCGAGAGCGCGGTCGAGTTTGCCAAGCTGCTTTTGATCGAAGAGCAAAAGCTCCTCCTTCAAGAAGATTGAAGATTGACCACAGCGGGCCCAGCGGAAATCCGCAGCGCATCGGGCACGCTGGGATGACGTTGATCCCACATCAGCCCAAGCGCGCGCAGTTCCTGGCGCAACCGAGTCCCGTGCCGCCGCAGCCAGTTTGGGATCGATCCGAAGGCGACGATTCGCGCCTGCCCATTCGTGATACGCACGACCGGCCAATCGCCGATAAGCGCATTGTCATTGCCGAACAGGTCCGAGCCGGACCATTTGGCTATTCCGAAGGCGTGCTCACCAAGGCCGCCATGCTTCATCGCCGCGAGAACCGAAACTGGCGCTGCCGTTCCGGCCTTTTCGACCGCCGCATGCCAAAGGTCCAGGGTTGCAACGTATTCCCATGACACTGCGGTCCAGCTGTCCGGGAAGCGGCGATTGTACTCATCGAAGAATTCGGCGGGGCGATTGAAGAAGAAGGCTTTGTCGCGGAGCTCCGGATCGTCGAAATCCGGGAACTGGAATAGAAAGCCCTCAACGAACTCGACCGATGTCCTCTCGGCCAACCGGCGGTAGTTGTCCGCGGTGCAGGATATTATTTGCCCCCGGAATCCCGATCGGTATGCAGCCTCTGTCAATGCGTGAACCATCGGCTCGTAGCTCGTGCACCAGCACAGAATGTCAGGACTGCCGGTCAGCATCGCGCCGACTATCTCGTCAGCGTTTGTGGCCTCGGGCGCGTAACGGACTTCCCCCACGGCCGCGACACCCTCTGCCGCAAAGGCAGCCCGGTAGGTGGCGAGCGAGGGCAGTCCCAATGCATCAGTCTGGCTGCACATCGCCACACGCCGCAGATCGGGGCGGTTGCGTGCAAGCCACTCGACAGCCGTGACGTTGTAGAGTGGATGGATCTCGCTTGGGGCGATCAGGTACGGCGTGTCGGGCGAAAGATCGCTCGGCAGCAGAGTCGAGGTCAGAACCTTCCGGGACATAAGATAGTCCTGGATTGGACGGAATGTGTCGCCACCCAGCATCATCAGCAGTCCCACGCCGTGCTCTTGCACCAGGCGTCGGGCGCCTTCTGCCGCCCGTTCCGGATCATAACCACAATCCTCGGCGAGCAGCTGGACATGGTGGCGCGCTCCTCCGATCAAGATTCCTCCGGTGCGATTGATCCAGTCCACCCAGATACGGCAGCCATTCAGCCCAGGCAGCCCCCATGAGCGAATTGGTCCCGTGAGCGGCCCGAGAAATCCCACCTTGACTGTCCGATGCGCCCCGACGCTGAGCCGTTTTGTCTGGGCGTTCACGGCAATCCGTTGCGAGAAACTGGCCGGGCTCATTGGGCGCTTCTCCCCAAGCGGGCACCGCCCAGATTTCGGTTGCTGCAAGCGATGCGAATGTGCAAATTTACTTTCCCCATATGAATATTTGTTGACAACGCTCCAAATTCGATCCTAACTGGTCTGAACCAAAAGAACCAATACCACAAACTGGTTTAGACCAATGGGAGAATTAGCATGAAAAAGAAAATTGCCATCATTGGTGCCGGTCCGTCCGGCTTGGCTCAGTTGCGCGCCTTCGCGTCCGCAGCGCCGAAAGCGGAGATTCCCGAAATTGTCTGCTTCGAAAAGCAGAGGAATTGGGGTGGGTTGTGGAACTATACGTGGCGCACAGGCCTGGACGAATTTGGCGAGCCGGTGCATGGCTCGATGTATCGCTATCTCTGGTCCAACGGCCCCAAAGAGGGTCTAGAATTCGCGGACTACACCTTCGAGGAGCACTTCGGCAAACAGATTGCTTCCTATCCGCCCCGGGCCGTGTTGTTCGACTACATCGAGGGGCGCGTGAAGAAGGCGGGCGTCCGTCCGTGGATACGCTTCTCCAGCGTCGTCAGGTATGTGACCTGGAGTCCGGAGACCCGCAGGTTCACCGTGCTTGTGCAAGATCTTCCCAATGACCGATCCTACTCGGAAGAGTTCGATCACGTGATCGTCGCATCGGGCCATTTCTCAACGCCAAACGTGCCGGAATTCCCCGGGTTCGACACATTCAATGGTCGCATCCTGCATGCGCACGACTTCCGCGACGCACGAGAATTTGTCGGTCAGGACATACTGATCGTCGGAACCAGCTACTCGGCCGAGGATATCGGTTCCCAGTGCTGGAAGTACGGTTGCAAGTCGGTCACGGTCAGCCACCGCACGCAAGCCATGGGCTTCAAGTGGCCGGCCAACTGGAAGGAGGTGCCGCTGCTGACCAAGGTCGAGGGTAACGTCGCAACCTTCACGGATGGCTCGACGGCGACGGTCAATGCGATCATTCTCTGTACCGGCTACAAGCACCATTTTCCGTTCATGCCAGACGACTTGCGGCTGCGCACCGCGAACAGGTTGGCCACGGCGGATCTCTACAAGGGCGTAGCCTACGTCCACAACCCGGCGCTGTTTTATCTCGGCATGCAGGACCAGTGGTACACCTTCAATATGTTCGATGCGCAGGCTTGGTGGGTGCGCGATGTTATCCTCGGCAGGATTAAGCTGCCCGCGTCCAAGAACGATCTGATCGCCGACGTCGAGAAGCGGGTCGCGGCCGAGGATGCGGGAGAGGACAGCTATGACGCGATCAGATACCAAGGCAACTATATCAAGGAGCTGATCGCCGAGACCGATTATCCAAGTTTCGACGTCGACGGCGCCGACGAGGCTTTCTTCCAGTGGAAGAAGCACAAGATCAAGGACATCATGGCGTTCCGCGACAACAGCTACCGGTCGGTCATGACCGGTACCATGGCGCCGAAGCATCATACGCCGTGGAAAGACGCGCTGGACGATACAATGCAGAGCTATCTGCGCAACTGAACTTGCGTTGCGCAGTGACTTGTCCCGGAACCCTGCGGACCGTCACTCTCGTGACGAGTTCAACATGGTTCCGGGCAGATGAGAAGAAGAACAACTTCACTAAGAGAGAATGGCAAAAGCTGAGGAGGAAGCCGGGATGCTGACTACACAGACCGCACACAGGTCGTTTAGTTTCTACCTTTTGCCTGGCTTTTCGCTTCAAGCTTTCTCTTGCGCGATAGAAGTACTGAGGTTGGCCAACGAGGCAATCGGCAGGAACGTCTACAGCTGGCAGGTCATATCTGAGGACGGTCAACCGGTAATGTCGAGCTGCCGGCTGACCGTCAGCATCGACTCCACCTTGAGAGATGAACGGGAGAGAACCCAAAAATCGACCTTGACCTCGGCCGCCGTGATATGCGGCGGCAGCGCCATCCCGCGCCCGGAAAGGCAACTCGACGCATGGCTGAGGGAGTGTCGCATGCGTCGCATTCCCCTCATCTGCATCGGCAGTGGCACCGTCGTTGTTGCGCGGGCCGGACTGGCAGACGGACGCCGTTGCGCAGTCCACTGGGAACAGCTTCCGCTGTTTTGCGAGCAGTTTCCGGGCATAGAGTCCACGCAGACCGCGTTTGAACATGATGGAGATCTGCATACCTGCTCGGGTGGGGATGCCTCCTTCGACATGTTTTTGCACCTGGTTGAACGCGACCATGGTTCAGTCGTCGTCAATCGCATCTGTGAAAAGGCTATCGCATTCCGCATGCGCTCGGCCGGAGACCGGCAACGCCTGCCTCTTCATTCTCGTGTCCAGCTTAACCACAAGGCAGTGATGAAGGTCATCGGCCTGATGGAGGCAAGCTTGGATGATCCTATGCCGGTCGACGATCTCGTGGCGTTAAGTGGAATATCGCGCCGGCAGATTGAAAGACTTTTCGAGAGAGAGCTAGGACGCTCCCCGAACCGATATTACCTGGAGCTCCGTCTGGAGCGCGCGCACCTGCTTCTTGTGAGCACAAACTTGCCGGTCGTGGAAGTTGCGGTGGCGTGTGGGTTTATCTCGCCATCGCACTTCTCCAAAGTCTATCGCGAAGCCTACGGATGCGCTCCGCATCAAACACGATTGGCAGCCCGCGCAAGCGGGCGCAGCCATCAGATGAATCCGGCGCTCGGACTGGATCTTGCCGGGACTTCCCAACGAAGATTTTCAATGGCCGGATGAATCGTTGATGCTGGCTTCAGGGACGCACTCAAGGGTGCTCGTCGATCGTGTGCCTAGCCATGGGAGGCGGCAGTGACGCTTGCGGACTATCCTGCCGTGACGATGGGACCGCCGAAACCCAGCCTGATCCTGCAGCCCGGGCTGCTCGTGCCCGCCCTGGAGCGTTATCAAGTACCCGGTTCGGGCGCTGCGCTCATCGAAATCGAGGCGGGCGACCGCGTCACGATCCGCAATCTCGAAGGTGGGCAGGCCTGCGAACTGGTTGCCTTTGACGCCCAAGCGCGGATCGATCCCGGCATCCTCGGTGCTCGCGCCAATAGCGATGCCTCGGGTTTGAAGTCATTGCTTGCCAATGGTGACGAGAGCCTGCGGAAATTCCGGCTTGGCCTTGCTCAGCGCAAAGTCGACCTTGGCCGTGTCGAGGCGGTACGGTTTTTCGACAGCGGCACTCCGGCCGGGACGGAAGAGAGCTTCACCGTCGACCGATCCGGCATGCTTGCAGTGGCTGCGCCAGGGGCGCCCATGGCGGTCGACAGCCAGGACACCACAACCCCGCTGGAAGTTCTGGTCAGCCACCCCACCGCACGCTCGGTCCGCAGATTTGAACTGCCCGATCCGCTCGCCGACACAGTGCTTGACCTCACGGTAAAGTCGAGCACGGCCGAAGCCTACTTCGTCAAAGCCGGCGACTATATTCAGATCATCGACGTCGATGGCCGTCAGTGTACCGACTTCCAGTGTTTTTCGGCGCGCAAGCTCGACAAGGGGCGCGATCTCGCCCTCGATGTCACCGCCACCCGCTCGCTGATGGGCCATGCCTATCCGATGCCAGGCCTACATGCGAAATATTTCGATCAAGACTTCGAGCCACTGGTCGAGGTGGTTCAGGATACCTGTGGCCGGCACGACGCTTTTGCGCTGGCCTGCTATGCAAAATACTATGACGATATCGGCTACCCGGGTCACATCAACTGCTCTGAGAACTTCAACGGCGCGCTCGCTCCCCATGGCGTGACATCGCGTGCAGGCTGGATGGCGGTCAACTTCTTCTTCAACACCGGCATCGATGCCCATGGCGTGATGTATTCCGACGAGCCTTGGTCACGCCCGGGCGATTACGTGCTGCTGCGGGCGTTGACCGACATCGTCTGCGTGTCTTCCGCCTGCCCCGATGACACCACTCCGGCCAACGGCTGGAACCCGACTGACATCCATGTCCGGACTTATTCCGGGCTGAACAAATTTCTGCGCGCGATGGCACGACGCACGACCCCGGAGGCCGAACCTAAAATGACCCGTGAGACAGCCTTCCATCCGAGCTTCTCGAAGCACACGCGCAATTTCGTCGAGTACAAGGGCTATTGGCTGCCCCAGGAATTTTCCAGGGAAGGCGCCATCGAGGAGTACTGGGCCTGTCGTGAAAAAGCGGTGGTGATGGACCTTTCGGCGCTCCGTAAGTTCGAGGTGACTGGCCCGGATTCTGAAACGCTGATGCAATACGCGCTCACCCGCGACGTCAGCAAATTGGGGGTCGGGCAAGTGGTCTATACCGCCATGTGCTATGAGCATGGCGGTATGATTGACGATGGTACCCTGCTGCGGCTTGGCAAGGACAATTTCCGCTGGATCTGCGGTGACGACTATTCCGGCGTCTGGCTGCGCGAGCAAGCGGAGAAGCTCGGCCTAAAAGTGTTGATCCGCTCTTCGACCGACCAAATGCACAACATTGCCGTCCAAGGGCCGCGGAGCCGCGATATCCTAAAGGATATTGTCCGGACACCGCCTCACCAGCCGGCGCTCATCGAGCTCGAATGGTTCCGCTTCACCATCGGCCGTATCGGCGACGCCGGCGGCGTCCCTGTCGTGGTATCGCGCACCGGATACACCGGCGAACTCGGCTATGAGATATGGTGCCACCCGCGGGATGCCGAAAAGGTTTTTGATGCCGTGTGGGCAGCTGGCCAGCCACACGGACTGAAGCCCATGGGGTTGGCTGCACTGGACATGGTGCGCATCGAAGCTGGACTTATCTTCGCAAATTACGAATTCTCAGACCAGACGGATCCGTTCGAAGCCGGCATCGGATTCACCGTGCCGCTCAAAACCAAGACAGACGACTTCATCGGTCGCGACGCGCTTATTCGGCGCAAGGAGCATCCGCGGCACAAGCTGGTCGGTCTCGACATCGATTCAAACGTCGCCGTCGGTCACGGGGACTGCATCCATATTGGCCGCGCCCAGATCGGCGTCGTCACTTCATCGATGCGCTCGCCTGTGCTGAAGAAGAATATTGCGCTAGCCCGTATCGACGCGACGCATGCCGAAGTCGGCACCGAGGTCGAGATCGGAAAGCTCGACGGCCACCAAAAGCGCCTGCCGGCCCGCATCGTACCCTTCGCCCACTATGATCCCAAGAAGGAAAGACCAAGATCGTGAGGGAAGAATGTGGTGCAAAGATCGCGACCGCGGTGGACAACTTCCGCCTCTCTCCGTCAGTTCGAATGGCAGGAAGACGAGATCAAGCCTGGATACGTTCGAATTCGAGGGCAAACACCGGCTCTTCCAGCCGGGGGGATCGGCGGTAGCGGACCTCCGCTACCAAAACTCTCCCAGTTAAATCAGCCACTTAGATGCAGCCTCCTGCTTCTGGGTGGCTGATTTCATGTCGCACCATGTTGCAAACCACTACCGTTGATTTCCAAGGGTTCCCTGCCACTATCGGCAGGTCCATGCGACATGGACGCGACATGGGAAGGGGATCAAAATGGAGCTTGAAGAATTCATATCCGAAACGCTTCGCCAGATACTTTCCGGCGCTGCCAAGGCGCAAGACACCGAGATCGGCAAGAACGTCAATGCCGCGTTTCCTGGCGTGCTGGGCAGCAATCTGTCCGTGCTTCCTGAGTTCGGAGTGTTCGCGCGCGTCGACTTCGATGTTGCCGTAACAGCGGAATCTACTGTCGGCGGCAAGGGGTCGATCAGGGTTTGGGGACTCGGTGCCGAGGGCGGTAAGGACAGTCGATCACAGACGGTTAGCAGGGTCGTTTTTGCAGTGCCGTTACGGTTGCCCGACGGAGATCAATCGAAGAAAGTGGCTGTGGACAGGGCCGAGGACAAAAACAGGGAGAGGCTTCGACAAGCGCAGGGTCGGCATTTAGAAGAAATGGGCAAGCGGCTTGCATGAAGGCCGCGCACAATGAGGCAGCGGCCCTCTTATTATGCGCTCAGCAATTACTTATAGAACCAGCGATCCCGATCGTGCGCGGTGGCCTCGTTTAGGGTGAGGCCCAATAACAGGCCCAACCCGGCGCCGACCATGAACGCCGTTGAAACCATCCCCGGATTTTCTCGAACGGCACCCGAAACCGACTCAGCCCCGGTTCGGAGCGCCTGAGCAGTCTTGCCCGCGCGGTCGGCAGCGGTTTCATACCAGCCTTCCGCCACCTCCTCTGCCTCTTCGGCGCGCTCGGCCAGGATCCGATTGATCTTGTTGATTTCGCGCTTTAATTGCGCGACTTGCTTTTCAAGCGCCTCCTGAGCCTCGCTCTGGGTTATCTTCGGCGTTGAGGATTCGTCGCTCGTGTCAGGCATCGGTTTTCTCCTTCGCGTCGATCGCTCAACGGCCCCCATTGGAAGAAAGTTCCGGCAATGACAAAAGCCCGCCACCATCGGCAGCGGGCCACTTCGTGCAAATTTGCCCTGAGCGTCAGGCCTGAGCGACTATGTCGTCGACAAGGCTTTTGAGGATCATGATCTCGCTGACCTCGTCATCCGTGTTCCAGCGGCGCCGGACCCTCACCTTCGCGTGCAAGCCCTCCAGGCTCTTTGCGCGAGTCCGCATCACACGCTGAAACGCGCCGGCCGTTGCCGCGGCTTTCTTGGCCTCCTTCTTTTCGGCCTTGCGAACGCGGGCTGTAAGGCGATCGAGCTCCGCTTCGAGTTCCGCAGTTCTTGTAGTGGCCTTCTGGCGCCGCGCGTCTGGCGGCGTTGAACTCGGCCTCGAGCCGCAAGAGCTTTGCGTCTGGCGTTTGCTTGCCCATCACGCTGTCGCCTGCCCGGCCCCTTTGATGTAGGCGCGGATAGCGTTCCGGCCGGCGCCGGCGTCGATCATGCCCTGAACATGGTCGATGGTCTGGACCATCTCCCGCTTGAGGCGTTCTTGCGTCTCTTCGGGCAGCAATGCCAACTTCTCGTCGATGCTCCTCGCCCCCGACGCGGCCGGTGAGGAGTCAACCCGGGTTGACCCTTCAGAGGGCGAAGCCCCAGCCTTTGCAAGCCGCCTGATGTCGGCGGCGATCGACAGAAAGGCCTCATTGTCTGGAAAATCATTGAAGCCGAGCCTGTCGGACGCTCGGAGCTTGATCACCATCCCGTCGAGCGTCCCGGACGGCGTTGCGAAGATTCGACGGCCGACCTGCCACATCTCGTCGACGCGGGCATCATAGGCTTCGTCTGCAGGGTAGAGCCTTGCTCGGTCTATTTCCTCGATCTTGGCGAGGTAGGCCTCCTTCAAGGCCTCACACGTGGCTCTCTGCGCCTCGACCTCCTTTGTCCATGCGACCCAGATGGCCGGGAGCTTGTTGTTCCACGTGTCTCCAATCGTCGTGGCTGCGAACGCCTCCTTTACGTCGTCTGGCATGCGCGGTTCTTCCCACTTCGGCGGCTCCAGCGAGTAAAGAGCCACGCACTGCCCGTGGATCTCGTGCTGGGCTATCGACGCCAGTTCCATCCTGGCGTGGGCTTCCTCCATTTCGCGATCGAGCCGGAACAGCTCGGCGTCGGGATGCTCGGCAGGCGCGGCGACGGTGGCGGCCAGGGCAGCCGAAGCCGCGCCCATGGCGGGAATGGCAGCGATTGCGCCAAGCAGGAGACGACGGGAAAACCGCCCTGTGATGGTCTTTCCCTCGGCGCCGGGTATAGCTTCGCCGGCGGCCGGAACATGGATGTTCGGCATCGGATCTTCTCCAATTCGGTTTCATGTGAGGCTCCAGCGCTTCCGCCAGAACGGGAATTCTGATATCAGAGTTTTTATGCCAAAGCAAGAAACCGTGGTATCAAAGAAACGGCGCGGACCGGCCCCAACTGGCAAGGGTGTTCCAATCATGGTCCGCCTTCAACCGGACATGCTCGCGGGCGTCGATCAATTTGTTGCCGAGCATGATGTTTCGCGACCTGAAGCCGTTCGATTGATCATTCGTGACTGGTTGATCAGACATCAGGTATTGAAGGCTGAGTGAACTCGGGCGAAGCCTCACCCCCAGGGCCGCCCGCCATTCTCGGCGATGGAACTCGAAGCCAGCGGATCGAGGGCAGGCGGGAAACCGACTGGTCGCTGTCCGCGACGCTTGATCGGACCATATCCCCGTGGCGCCATTGCCCTACGCGTTTCGTGCTTGGCTTTTTCTCCAAGCCCTGGATGACATTCAGGCTGCCTACAAGGCCGCTGCACAAGCCCTTAGCAGCCGCCCGGATGAAATCGAGGAAGAAGTGCGCCGGCGGCTTGGTATTGGGCCGACAGATGCCTTCCCTGACCGAAACGATGACAACGAGGAAGATTATGTCGGCCGCCTTTATGATGAGGCCGGCGACTTGGAAGAGCGGGCCGACAGAGGTGCGCACTTTGTCCGCAAGGCGTTCCTCATTGCCCTGTTTCACCATTGGGAACGGCATTGCAACGCCGAACTCAAACGGGCAACCTACGGGCACCCGCGGGGATGGCTAAGCCAGCGAGGAAAGAGCCCCTACGCCAAGGAAATCCTCGAACTGGAGCGAGCGGCTAACTGCGCCAAGCATGGCCCAGTGCACTCTTGTCAGAACCTATTCAAGATGGCGCCGGACCTGTTCCCGACAGTCGCGACGGCGGCGAAGGCAAGCGAGCGGACACTGGCGATCGACGGTTCGACGCTGGACCGCTTCTTCGAGGTCGTGCGAAAGGCCGCCTCTTAGCGCCGTCTGATCGGCAGATACCGCCCGATAGCGCTCGCACTTGCGCAAGATCGCGCATCGCGCGATGCTGCCCTAGGGGAAATAGAGGGAGGGGCTTAAACATGGCACGCATAGAGCGCGTTGAGACCCGCAAGCGCGGTTTCTTCGGAATGATCTTCTGGTGGATGTTTTTTTGGCCTTCAACGGCCTGATGGGGCTCTGGATATTCTACGCCGCCAAGATTTCCAGTGAACATTACCAAGCCATGGCCGACGCTGCCTCACAGGCCGGGACCGCGATCGGCGGGACCATTGCCGTCGGGATCCTGCTTTGGCTTTGGATGTTCGGCGATATCATCCTCGGGCTGCTGGTTCTGCTTTCACGGGGCAAGAAAGTCACGATCGAGCGGACTATCGAGGGCTGAAAATATGCGTAGGCCGATCACGATCCTTGCCGTCTGGCTTTGCGCTAGCTCGTCCTAAACTCGGGCTCTGGAGGCGGCGCGTTCGGGTCAGGGCAACCGGACAATTGCTCACACGAAGGGTGCCTGTCGCCAACGCCGCCATAGTGTTCCACGAGTTTTGCGAATCCGTAGGCGAAGGCGAAAAGAAGCGCCAGGACAACCATTATTCGGACGGCCATTCGGGATTATAGCAGGACGTCGATCCGGATTTGACCAGCTACAGGTAGAAGAGCGACCTTCCACGGGCGCCAGCCAAGGCATCCTTCGTTCACATGCTGCGCATATTGGCCAGAGCGCATATACTATCAAGCAACCGGTGCCCGTCCGGCGTCGAGTTCATCCCCGAGAATGGCGGCGGCGATGGGGTGAGGCTGCGGAGGAATGTCTAAAAGGAGAGGATTGAGCGCTAGCTTCCCCCAGCTTGACTGAATACAACCGTACCGTCGTCTTTGCGAACTTCCACCGCCACAATACCGGCCTTCCGATCTTGAAAGGTCGCCAGCGCGTGGTCCCGTGCCGCTTTCTCGGTATCGAAGGGCGTCTTTTCAAGAATGCCGTGTTTCCCGTACCAGATCACCGTGAAGGCCATTTACGAATTATGCGCCTTGCCGCAGCATCGGTCTACGGCCAAGAAGAACGCCGGTGGTCCTGCTGTCCTACCCCCGACAGAGTGCGCCGGGCTGCTGCTATCCCAGCCCTGGGCGCAATGTCACGCCTCCGTGACTGGATACATTCCGCATTGCTTAAATTGTAAGCTTTGCTAGATCAGCCGCGGGACAAACGCGTTCGGGCGAACGCCTAATTGGTGTGGGGCATTTTGACGGATTCAACACGGCTTGAATGCCGGCGCTGCTATGGCGCTGGCAAGGTCTTCGATTGCGTAAAGTGGGTATCGGGTCTTGCTGCCCCGGCGGGACGCACCAACTTGGGTGTCCGTTGCATGCAAAGACTGCGCTGGAACGGGAGTTCGTAGCCTAGCCGCTTGATGCCGGGGCCTCGCCAGCGCGTGTTTCAGCTGGCCGCTGGCACCGCCGAAGCGTCCCGCGCCTCCTGGCGCCTGCCTGGGGCCGCGCCACACCAACCGAGCCTGTTCGGCGTGATGTCGATAACGTGCGGGCATGGGCTGACTCGGAAATGGCACTGCGTGTCGGTTTGGGTCGCCATCGTATTGGATCTCGCGACATCCTGACAATCAGGCGAATTTTAGCCAGAAAAGGCATAGAGAAGCCCGACCTTGGCCGGGACTTAGGGCAGAGGAATCGGCTTGTCGCTGAGCGTACGCAAATAGGCAATCAGATCAACGCGCTCCGCCTCGTCACGAACACCGGGTATCTCCATGAACACGCCAGGCGTGGTGAGCGTGGGGCCGTAAAGGTAAGTGTTCAGGTCCTCGTAGGTCCACACGCCCGCCCAAGCCAGTAGAGTTTTGGAGTATTTGGCTTCCGGCGAGGATGCCTTGTCGCGGCCAACGACTTCCCACAAGTTCGGACCCTGCTTGACGCCCTTGCCTGGTTCGTTGTTATGGCAGCCATCACAGTTCCCATCGAAATATTTCCGGCCTTTCTCGACATCGGCGGCAGCCAGTTTCGTGGCAATCGGTGAGGGCTTCGGCAGCACGACGCGATTCGCCATCAGGTATTCAGATATCTCGGAAAAATCGTAGAACCTGGCGAGATGGATCGGTGTCCGTGCGATGGGCTCCGTCGTTCGGGCGTTGACGTCAGCCCCCGCTGCGACCAGTGCCTTGACACAGTCCAGGCAGCCATGCTTGACGGCCACGTGAATGGCAGCCTGATCCCCTGCAGTTGAGTTGGGATCGGCGCCATGCGCCAACAGCAGCGTGATGAATTCGAGCTTGTTTTTTGCAACGGCCGCCATCAAGGGCGGCCCCCCTATCTTCGATCCGGCGTTGACGTCTGCACCGCGCTCGATCAGCAGTTTGGCTGCACCGAGATGCTGCCTGCTGACCGCATAGTAGAGCGGCGTTGCATAGCCATCAGGACCGTTGACGTTCGCCCCCGCGTCCAGAGCCGCCGCAATGGCAGCCATGTCGCCCTTCTTGGCAGCGTCATGAATGGCTGCCGCCTGCGATGTCAGCGGGATCAAATAGAAACATATCAACAACAGCATTCCAGCGCGCATAGTTGCATCCCCTGCTGCTGGATCAGTATGGCACTCCTTCTCAGGGGAATCACACGCCACGGCGCGATATCGCGCGCCAGCGTGCGATATTTTCCCACTCTTCGATCTTACTGACACGCTTGGGACCGCAACAGCGCTCAAAGAGTCAAAATCACTGTGAAAAGGTACTAGATCACTGTGAAAAGGTACTAGCACCGTCGCTTGCCTGGCGTGACAGCATGGTTCGTAAATTGAAGGTTTCGGTCCTCGCGGCCGGCGGCGCGGCACTCGTGGCAGAAGATCACTTTGACCAAATCCCAGTGAAGGCACCCATGGTCTGGCCCGAGCCGCTTCGCCAGTTCGGCAACGTCCAGGGTCGCCTTGCGCCTGCAAGTGAGGCAGTCGACCGACAGACCTGTGCCAGCCTCCAGCTTCTTGCCGAGCGTGTCTTCAACGAAGGGGAATTTCATCGTCATTGGCGATCCTCGTGAGTGGGTCGCCGCACCGGGAAGGATTATATTCCTGAAGGCCTGTCGATTGCCAAGAGGCTTTTGCCGTTAGTCCTGTCGAAGCAGGGCCTCTCCATATTTGGCCCACAACTGCTCGCAGTCCCTAACCCTAAGGCTCGGGCTTCCCGGTTCCCCATACAAGACCATCGCGGCGCGGACGTCGTAACCCAGGATTGAAGCATTGGCGACAAACTGGACGGCCTCTCCTAACCGGCAGGAGTCGATCGCGGCATCCGATTTGGTCGTGGGATCTAATACGCCAAGAATCTGCGCCTCCTTATTCCTGGCTTCCAGAGCAGCAGCCATTGCTTCTTCGGTCACGTTCTTAGCTTCCCAGGCGCGCACTCCTCCCTGAAATCCTGCAGCGAGGCATGGCGTAGATCCTCCTCGCCGCGCAGATGCTTCACGCGGCCGATCAGCCCCGGCTTGACCCATTGTGTCGCCGGCCGCTTCATGCCATTGGGCGCCGTCCCCGCGTGCTCCTGGACGCTCTTCCAAAGCTGTTCGCGCATCTCGCGGTTCAAGGTGATGAAAGCCGACCCAACATATCGGCCGGTGCTGGGCTCGGCCATGAGAGCGAACGCCGGCTTGCCGGGCTCGCGTTCAACCCCAAGCAGTTCGTATTCATCGATGGTGTAGCACTTGGCTTTCAGCCAATTGGTCGATGGTCCCGATCGATACTTGCTGTCCTTCCGCTTCGAGACGACGCCTTCAAGCCCGGCCTGCTCCACCAGATGAAAGACGGCGGCGCCGGTGCCTGGCAGCGCCTCGCTGAACTGAATCCGCTCCCCCGCCGGGATCATCGCCTGCAGCACCTCGCGCCGATCCTCTAGCGGCATATCTCGCAAGTCGTGGCCGTTGAGGTGCAGGAGATCGAAGGCGACGAAATAGAGGTCGTGCTGACGCCGCGTGATGGCTTTGCGAAGTTCGCCGAAGTCTGAAACGCCGACATCATTCAGGACGACGATCTCGCCGTCGATGACTGCGCTCTGAACGTTGAGCCCTTTTGCGGTCTCCACCAGGCCGCGATATTTTGCCGTCCAATCGAGCCCACGACGGGTGAAGATCCGGACTTCAGCATCATCGATGACGATCTGCGACCGATAGCCATCAAACTTCACCTCATGCAGCCAGCCATCGCCTTCCGGCGGCTTGTCGACCAAAGTCGGCATCAGAGGCGGGATGAACTTCAGGCGGTCGCCTGCGTTACGCATGCACTCGCTACTCCCCAAGCGCGATTCAAGCCCGGTGGCTGCGATCGGTTCCGCGTATTTTAGCAAAATTGTATATGAGAATGGTAATGAAGAATGATCCGGACTGCCGCGCCGCACTACACCTGATCAGGATGGCGATCGAGGAAACGTGCCCGGCCGGCGTGCTGCCGAGCGAAGAAGCGGTTCTGGGTCTCTACGGTCCGGCGCCTATTCATGAGGCTGAAGCCCTAGCGAAAGCGATCATCGCCACTGTCGAGAAGCTGACCGCCGATCACCCTGTGGATAGTAACCGATCATTCACCATGGTCGGGCATGCTGATTGAAGGCGCCTACAACGCGCGAAGTCTAGCCCCGCGTCATTGATGACGCGCCCCGCCTTGCGGTTGACCGTCTTGCCGGTTCGGCGCTGGTGTCGATGCTGGCCACGGCCTCCGGCCGGGCGCTGATCACCAGACGCGCCAAGCGATCACGCACAACACCGCGAAGCACATCCAGACCGCAATGCGAATGTCGATCAGCAACTTGTCGCCAGCGCCTAGGATGGCGGCGATGTCGTGGTGGTCTTATCCATTATGGTTGCGATGGGCTGCTCGAGAGCCGGATGCTTTTCGCCCCAGCTTTCTCGCGTCATCCTATCCTTTGCCTCTCTCCGAGTGAAATCTTTTGGATTCTCTTCGGCAAGTAATCTTTTAGCGTTTGGTACTTTAGGCATGGCTAATTCTCATTACCCGCTTTGCAATATAGATACATCCGTCTCGCCTCAAGCGTAGTTATTCACAATAATTTCATTAACGCGAGCCCTGCTGACTTGATCTCGAAGAGCACCATCACTGCCCAACCTGCAAAGGCGGCCAGCCGCCCCGCCATGGGCATGGTTCGCGCCATTAGATCCGAGCAGGCACGGACGCGGATGTAAGCGCCTCGCCGATCGCCTATGGATTTGGGCTTGACGTTTTCCGGAATCGCCAGGGCATGAGTTCCTCGATCTGGCTCTGCGGATGGCCGTTGATGATGGCGTCGAGAGTTTCGGCGAGGTAGGCAACGGGATTGACGTCGTTGAGCCTGCAGGTGGCCACGACGGATGAGAGCAGTGCCCAGTTTTCGGCCCCGACTTCATGGCCAGCAAACAGAGCATTTTTTCTGGTCAAGCATACTGGACGGATGGCGTTTTCGACTGGGTTGGTGTCGAGCTCGAGCCGCCCGTCGCCGAGGAAGCGGGTGAGCCCTTCCCAATGGGCAAGACCATAGCGGATGTCTTCGGCCAGCTTTGAGCCCGAGGAGATCATCGACAATTGCTTTTCAAACCACGGCTTCAAGGCGGCGATGATCGGGGTGGAGTACTGCTGTCGCGCGGCGAGCCGAGCTTGTGGCGTCATGCCGCGCACCGTCGCCTCGACGGCGTAGAGCGTGGCGATCTGGCGTACGGCGGCTTCGGCGATCGGGGACTTGGTGTTGCGCGCCAGCTTCACAAAACGTCGGCGCAGATGACTCCAGCAATGGACGAGCAGCCACGGTCCTTGCGGCCGTTCCAGGCGTGTCAGCCGGTCATAGCCCTCATAGGCGTCAACTTGCAGGAACTGTCCGCCGAAGCCTTGAAGGAAGCGTTCAGCATGGTCGCCGCCGCGCCCTGGCGCATAGTGGAACAGCACGATGGGCGGGCCTTGGCCACCATGGCCGCGGTCATCGGAAGCGATCGCCCAGAAGAAGCCCTTCTTGACCTTGCCGCGTCCGGGATCGAGCACCGGCGCGGTGGTCTCGTCCATGAACAGGCGATCCGCGTCAGCCAGATGCCTGCGCATGTGCTCGGCTATCGGCTTGAGATGGAAGCAGGCCCGGCCTGCCCAATTGCCCAGTGTGGCGCGATCCAGTTGGATGCCCTGGCGAGCGTAGATCTCGGCCTGCCGGTAGAACGGCAAGTGATCGCCGAACTTGGCGACGATAACCTGGGCGATCAGCGCCTCGGTCGGCAGGCCGCCAGGCACCACATGCTCGAGGGCATGGGCCTGCACGACCGCGCCCGAGCAGCGGCGGCAAGCGTATTTCGGGCGGCGCGTGACCAGCACGCGCAACTGCGCCGGGATCACGTCCAGCCGTTCGCTGACGTCCTCGCCGATCCTGGCCATCTCGCCGCAGCCGCACGGGCACAACGTGCTCTCGGGCTCGATGACCCGCTCCACCCGCGGCAGATGGGCCGGCAAGTGACCGCGGTTGCGCCGGCGAGAACCGGAGGTGTCGTCCGAATGGCCCTGGACGACTCGCTGCGCCTTTTCCTGCGCGGCGTCGAGCACACCCTGGGCGATCTCCACGTCTTCGAGCGGCAGGTGGTATTGATCCGGATGCAGCTTCTCGGACCTGGCACCGAACTTCTCGTGGTTGAGTTGGCTGACGATGCTCTCCAGGCGACGCCGCGCCTCTTCGGCCTCAGCCAAGGCAGCCTGGTGCTCGGCCAGGGCCGCTCGCGTCTGGGCAAGGAGCGCCTTCAAACGCTCGTTCTCTTCCTGGAGAACCGTCAGATTCATGCGCTAATTCAAGCACATGAACACCGATAACGCCATCGGAGACAACGCCTGAGTCACTGTGCCACACACTCATCCGGCAAGTACGACATTAATGCGAACCTGCTGATCACGTGGAGCCGGAGATGCGCACGCCGGCGTCGGCAGCTTCGCGCTGGAATTGACTCCGGTCGAGGTCATCAGTAGCGCGCCGGCTGCTGTCCCAGCCGCGGCAGCAGGGGCGGAACAGCACGGCGTGCTTGAAATCGCCTGGTCGGCGGGGTGCGCGTGCGGGTGCAAGCCGAAGTCAGCGAGGATCTCTGGAGAGGTCATATCCCGGCAGGCCACCGGTGATCGTACACGTGCCAAATCCCCGCGATCACCTTAGTACCGGCAGTTAAGAGTGCCGCCCGACGGCGGAACTGTTCCGTTGCCGTTTGGCCATCGCCTTTCATCAAGCAGTTGCAGCGCGCTCGGTTCGACTGCCGCTCCGAGCGCGGCACGACCCCTGAACAACTTGCGCTTGGATTGGAAGGCTTTGACGGTGATCTCGCCCGCGAAGAGGAGAGCCGTCCGCCTATCGAGGAATAGCAAAGCGAGCAGCCGTCCCACAGCAAGCGTGAGCGAGATGCGGAGTTGTACTTGTTCTGCACCACGCGCCCCAACGTATGCCTGCCAGGCTGCATGACGGTGGTGCAGGCGCCAACTCACCGCTGTTGCCGCCTGCTGGAACATACAAGGCCCTGACGCTCGAGACAGCCGACGGGGTAGCCCGAACCGTGCGGGAACTGAGGGCGGCTTGACCACGGACGCTCTCTAAACAATTAAAAAAGGCCAGTGCCTAAGATCCTCGTTTGCGCCAAAGGAGATCGAGCCGGGTCGCGTTTTGGCTCCGGCGTGCCGCTTGGGCACTTTGAGGAGCCGACGCTGTCAATCCAACCTAAATCGTCTGCAGATCCGCGCGGGAAATGTCCGCAATGCGATCGGCCGCGCTTTCAAGCTCTTCGGCAATAGATTGGCGCGTCATCGCATCAGTCCGCTTGCCTGAGGCAGGGTCTTCTTAAGCCTTCACCCGCTTGACTGGTGCCTTCTTGGACGGTGCCTTCTTGGTGGGCATTATTGCGCCCGCCTTGCGACCAAGTCCGATTGACTTCGCCAGCTCTGACCGTTGTGCGGCGTAGCTTGGTGCCACCATAGGGTAGTCCCGCGCCAACCCCCACTTGGCTCGATACTCGTCAGGCGTCATGCCAAGCAAGCCCAAGTGCCGTTTCATCGACTTGAACTTGCGCCCGTCCTCCAAGGAAATGATGTGGTCTGGAAACACAGATTTTTTCGGATTGACCGCCGGGGTCTGTGTTGGCTGCTCAACTACAGCTGGCTTGACCAAGCTGACGAGAGCGGAGTTCACCGAAGAAATAAGATCGGGCAGGCCTGCTACGGGCACTGCGTTATTTTGGACAAACGCCGCGACAATATCCGCGGTCAATTCCATCAATTCCGCGTTCTGGCGATTCTTCTCTTCGGTCATTCATCAACTCCTATTGCAAGTCCCCTTTCGTATGGGGGAAAGTCGGATCGCGCAAGAAGCAGGACCACACAACGAAATGCTCGGGATCATCGGCCGGCCGCTGCGTAGATTCCTCCGGAAGCCAGCCTTCCGAGTTTTGTCCCTCTTTTGGTCTTGGTTGCTCCTTTTGTTAGCTCACCGTGCGCGGCACTCGCGGGGTTCCGAAATTACATTCGAGGGACTTCCGGTCCCATCCGGCTGCCTCTGCCGCGGCCTCGTAACTCGATTGCAGGAAGCGCATGAGTGCCTCTTCCGGGTCCGGGCTTTGGCGGACCGCTTCATAGGGCAGCAGGAACTCACCCAATGTCGGGTCGAAGTGGGCCGCCGCCGGCGCTACGGGCCGCTCGGCAAAGCCGTCGGGCGCCGGATAGGCGTAGGAATAGAACATCGGCTCGTTCACGCCGCCGCCACCGGGCCAGAACCCGGCCGAAGACACTTCGTGACTATAAGCCTGCCTGGGTCACCGCATCGGGTAGCGCCGGCACTCCGCCGGGATGGCGAGGCGCCTTGCGGCCCGAAAAGCGCGTCACGGCAAGATCGAACGATCCCCAGAACAGGTGCACAGGCGACACCTTGCCCAGGAATCCGGTGCGGAAACGCGTGAACACCCGCTCGATCTGCATCAGCGCCCTGTGGAACCGCTCCGCCGCCTCACGGTCGTAGGGACGCTGCGCGGTGTCCTCGGCAAAACGCTTCGCATTGGGAATCTCGTTTGGAGCCCCATGGATGTCCATCCGTCCGCCAAGCTGCCCCACCAGATTGGTGGTCCTGTCTAGGAAATCGGCCACGCTCATCGCCTCCAGCTGGAAGCGCTCGCGCACGGCGGGTGTTTCACCGATCAGGGCATGTTCGTGGAGATCGAAGGTCAACCGCGGGGCGTCACGTAAAGCGTGGCCTGCCAGGAGTGGTTCGCCCATGGTGTGTGCGCGAGGCGGTACTTGCCGACGATCTGGGTCCAAAGGTGCAGTGCGGCGCAGGTCTCGGCCCAATCTGCATAGGGCAACGCCGGCCAGCGGTTCTTGGTGTCTGGTACGTCGCTCATCCGATCGGCTCCATGTCCTGGCGAGGGAATGCGTCGGCGAAAGAGCGCTGTCCCAGATACTCGCCGCCGTTCTCGTTCAAGACGTCATCCATCCCACTACGAGCGGCTCGGGTTCCGTTAAACACCTTATCTCGGTGTCCACGAAACCGGCAGCAGGCCACCTTGCTGCTGCCAGTTTTTGCGGTTCGCTCGCCTGTCAAAAGGGACAATCTTTCGGCTCACGACCCGGAGCGGGGTTTTGCAAGGCTCCCGGAATCGAGGTGGTCCGCTTTCGGTCATTCCGCACTCCTCAGATCAACAGCATCCAGCACCAATACGCACCAATCACCATTTGCACCGCGAACGCGGTGAACCTGAGACTGACTGCGAGTTGGTTGGTCGAGACGAGGTGGATCACCGACTGCGCTATCCGTGCGCCTAACAGCGTGGAGGCCAAGGGATCCGTGACATCTGTCTTTGAAATAATGATCGCGACTCCGAGCAGACCTCCGAAGATTGGAAGCCCTTCTATGCAGTTGGCGTGGGCACGGGCCAACCTCTGCATGAAGGGGGAGAGCGATGCGTTATCTGGCGTAAAGCCGTTTGCCGCGACTTGTCCGGAGATCACTAGGTACGTTCGGATGACTTCCATAATGATCAGCAGGCCTAGTGCCCACGAGATGAATCCGGTCAATGCAAAAGCACTCGCCGACATATGCCGTCCCCGTTGTTCGCCCTTTGGTTCATTGTAAAGGATCAAGTGGTCTAATGCTAATCGACGAGGCGGCTTTGGGCCGAAGAACGAACATGACGTAATCGCCTGAACATGGCCGCGAACAAGACCGATGCGAACGACCCGGAAGGCCTGGCACATCTGGCCGAGGTCGGCTTCTACCGAGAAGTTCGGGTCAAAGGTTTCGACAGCATGACGCACGCTGATCGCCGAGCGCGATGCGAAGCGCCAGCATCTTTTGTGCTGGTAGAGCGCGCAGCGGTCGGCGCGGTTTTCCAGCGTCGTACCCGGTGATCTTCGATGCGGCATAAACCGATTGCACATAGTCGCCCTGCCAAATGAGCGACATGATGGGCTCAAGGGCCTTCCATCGCTCGCAAACGAGCTGCCAGTCCTGAGCCTGCGCGGCTTCGGCGACGCCAAGGCAGGATTTGGGCGCAATGTTTGCGCCTCCCCATATCAAGCCGCGAGCACCTGCAAAAAGAGCGTAAGGGACCAATGGGTCCGCGCCATTTATGACGGGAAGAGCCGTGCGGATTAGGGATGCCTGCTTGCCGAGATCGCCGCTGCTGTCTTTGACCGTGTGGAAATTGGGGATCTCGCAGAGACGTTGAATAAGGCTTGGAGTGATCTCTACGCCTACGGCCTGAGGCACGTTATAGCCGATGATCGGAAGACCGCCTTTAGAGGCTTCGGAATAGAAGGCCACGATGTCGTCGTGATCGGTCGGCCCTTCGAAAAACGGCGGCAGGACCATTACACCATCCGCGCCACAGTCGGCGGCATGCTTGCTACGCTCTATGACCTCCTCGACGAGAAGCGCGGACGTCTGGACTATGATTTTTGCGCGGCCATTGATGATCCTGCTGCCCTGCTGAGCAAGCTCCTTGGATTCTTCCTTGGAGAGATACACGTGCATCCCGGTGCCGGAGCTAAGCACGAAGCCCTTTATCCCGGCGGCAAGGTAGCGTTCGACAAGTCCCCGCAAACGGTTCCAATCGATATGACCAGTGGCGTCAAACGGTGTTGTGATCGCCAGGTTCAAGCCAGGGAACAGAAAGTCAGCCATCTCTTCTCAGGTCTCCAATGCTTCCAGCCTAGGGAAAGCGAATTTCCTTGAATGCCAGCCGATAAGGGTATGGTTTCGGTGCTGGTGGCAGTGGCGGCCCAAGCGTAGCCCTGGCGGCTGGCATGTCGCGTAATTCCTGTCCGACGGTGGACTGAGACTTCTCTACCGATCAACCATAAGATGCCACCGGAGAGCCAAAGCAGGATTCCTGCGGAACAACTCCCAGGCCAGGCCCGCTCGGAAGCCTGATATGCCCCTCTTCAACGGATACACCGTTCTTCTCGTCATAGTGGCGTTCGATATACGGTGCAGCGATCCAGACGCCCTCGTTCAGGCGCGGACTGACGGTTGCACCGATTTGAACACAGGCGGCGGCGAGGATATCGCCGCCCCACGCGTCGTCGCAAGTGTGGGGCATTGAACGAGCCTCGCAAAGATCACGCACCGTCGCCATTGCATGGAGACCACCAATGCGGGTCACCTTCATCCCGAAGCCGTCACATACTCCCTCTCCAATCGCTCGGATCACAGTGGAAAGGTGCTCTGTGTTTTCGTCGAGATACACAGCGTGGTGTAGTTGATTGCGGATGGCCTTTATCTCCTCGAACGTATTGCAAGGCTGTTCCAGGATGAACGGAACATCGAGGCATTCGCGACTGAGCCGCAGCGTGTCGCGCGTCGTCAGGGACCGGTTGGCATCGGCCGCAAGTCGGACGCTTCCCCCGACGCGCTCCCAGACCTTGCGCACCACGGCAATGTCGATCTCGACCGGTCGCCCGCCGATCTTCATCTGGAGGCGCGGATAGCCTTCTGCAACACGCTCCGCCGCAATACGCGCGGTCTCATCCGGCTCGCCTATGCCCAACGCGTAATATGAAGGAACCCGTTCGGTCACGGCGCCGCCTAGAAGATCGGCGACGCGCATGCCGAACTGTTTGCCCATGATGTCGTATGCCGCCATATCCACGGCTGCCTTTGCATATCGGTGGCCATTAAGGAGGCCGTCCATCCGGCGTCGAAGGGCTACTGGCTGAAGGGGATCGGCTCCGATCAGTCCCTGAGCCATCTCATCCAGTGCAGCACGGGCACCTTTTGCATGATGCGGCTGATAGGTCGGGCCAACGGGGCAGGTTTCGCCCCAACCGATGAGGCCATTGTCGGTCACGATCTTAACGATCGTTGTGTCGAGCGCATACACCTTAACGCCGCCCATTGTGTAGGGGCCGTTCTTGACCGGCAGATCATGCGCGAAGACGTGGACTTCCTTGATTTTCATTTTCGTTCCAATCTGAAGGATAATATTCTTCGCGAGGCAACACGTGCGGACGTCGAGTTAGACGATCGGCCCAGCAAGATTAGTGATTTCGGTTTTGCTATTCCTCACGCGCTCTCCACTCTTTCCAACGGAAATAGAGGTTCGCGCCGATCTCGGCGAAAGGCGACGGTACGAGCTTCGCTGGTTCTGGTTCAGCCATGAAATGCGCGGAGATGTTCGAGGGCCGGTTTAACAACATGTCGGCCGCGGCGATGCCGGTTAGCGTACTGCGCACCGTTCCCAGGCCATTGCAGCAGCAGGCCGAGAAAAGACCCGGCTCAAGTTCGCGCATCACCGAGACGCCGTTCCAGGTCAGGCAAAGGTGTCCGGCCCAACTGTATTCCATGGGGATATCCGCGAGGGCTGGAAAGCGGTCAGCGAATTTTCGTCGATGAACCTTTGCCGCACGGGCGACCGCTGACTTCGACGCCACCATCCCAGGCAGATAGCTGGCGCAGGTCCGGGTGATGACGCGGTTTCCGCCCTGTGCGGTGTCGATGCGCCTCATTGTCGTTCCCATCGGGTCGGACGGGGTTACACCCCAACGTGGCTGCCCGCCCAGCCTGGACAGGGCGTCAGCGTTGAGGTCGACAGTCATAGAAGCGTACAGGAAAACGTGCATGAGGCGCTTGCGTGCGAAGCCGAAGCTCTCAAGGTGCCCGTTGTTGGCAAGAATGACCTTCGCCGCGGTGACATGGCCATTGGGCGTTGTAAGTATCCAATCTTGGTTCACTCTTGTTAGCTTTGAGACAGGGGATTCCTCAAACACGAACACGCCGTCGCGTCGAAGGCCTGTACCAAGCGACCGGATATACCCCGCCGGCTGGATCATCACTGTTCCGGGCGTGTAGAGGCCAGACGTGTAGTGGCGACTTCCCGTTAACTCTTGCATCGCCTTGGCGTCGAGTGTCTCGCTGGCTTCGCCCAGTTCAGTGAGGTGTTTGGCGTAGCTTGCGTTGAGGTTGCGCGTGGTCTCGCTGGCTGCGCCGTTGATCTTGCCCGCTGGATCGAAATAGGCGGCGTCCATTGCGTATTCTTCGACGCACTCCTTGGCGAAGCTAATGGCCGCGCGATTCAGCGCGATCACTTTCTTGTCCTCCTCGACACCCTTTCCGGCATAATCATCGGACTGCACATCGTGAGGCAGGTCGATCATGAAGCCGGAGTTGCGGCCGGAAGCGCCTTCCGCGAGAGCGCCGGCCTCAAGAACCGCGATCTGAAGGTTCGCGTCTTGTTGGCGTAGGCGTTTGGCGGCTGAAAGACCAGCGAAGCCGCCGCCAACTATGGCGACATCGATACGGATGTCGCCTTCAAGGGGCGCAGGACAGGGTTGGGCCGGGAGGATGGCGTTCCAGGCTGCCGGCCCCCGTTGGACCGGTAGCCTTTCAGCCTTGTGGACGGTCACGCGACCGCCTCGTCTGCGTCATCGGTGAGATCAAGCCAGATGGTCTTGATTCTGGTGTACTGGTCGTGGGCGTGGATGCCGTTGTCGCGGCCGCCGAAGCCGGACGACTTGAAGCCTCCGAAGGGCGTTGTGACGTCTCCCTCGCCGAAGCTGTTGACGGTCACGGTACCCGCCCGGATCGCACGTGCTCCCCTTATTGCTCGTTTCGCGTTCGACGAATAGATCGACGCACACAGTCCGTACTCTGTGTCATTCGCGAGCGTAATGGCTTCATCGAAGCTCTCGACAGTCAGCACCGTGAGGATCGGTCCAAAGATCTCTTCCCGCACGACCTTCGCGTCGCGGTCGCTGACGTCCAGGATCGTGGGTTCAACGAACCCACCCTTGGCCTTTCCGCCGAGAAGCACCTTCTGGCCCTTCTCGAGATAGGAGCAGACCTTTTCGAAGTGCGACTTGGAAACCAGCGCACCCACCCGGTTCTCGGGATTGAGCGGGTCGCCCATCGGCCACTCCCGGGCATGCGCGATGACCCGCTTGAGGAGTTCGTCCTTGATGCCGCGTTGAACGATGAGCCGCGACGAGGCAGAGCAGTTTTGTCCCATATTCCAGAACGCGCCGTTGACGATGTGGGCGGCGACGCGATCGATATTCTCCGCGTCGTCCAGCACGACGGCCGGGTTCTTGCCGCCCATTTCCAATGTCACTTCCTTGAGATTGGACTCGGCCGAATAGCGCGGAAAGCGTCTTCCGGTCTCCGTGGAGCCCGTGAACGACACCATATCGACGTCCATGTGTCGCCCAAGCGGCTCCCCGACTTCGGAGCCAGCGCCCGGCAGCACGTTGAAAACGCCGGAGGGGATACCCGCCTCCATCGCAAGCTCGGCGACACGCAGCGCGGTCAAGGTCGTTTCCTTGGCCGGCTTGACGATAATCGAGTTGCCCGCGGCGAGCGCCGGTCCGATCTTCCAGGCCAGCATCAGCAACGGGAAATTCCAGGGCAGAACCAAGCCCACCACGCCGACCGGTTCGCGCACGATCATCGCGATGTGGTTGTCGGAGGCCGGCGCCACTTGATCGTAGATCTTGTCGATCAATTCTGCATGCCAGGCAAGGCAATGGATGGTTTCAGGGACATCGACGTTCTCGCAATCGTAGATCGTCTTGCCGCTGTCGAGGCTTTCCAGAACGGCCAGTTCACGGGCGTTGCGCTTCATGAGCTTGGTGAGACGGATGAGGGCTTCCTTACGTGCCGACGGATGAAGGCGCGACCATCGACCGTCCTCGAACGCGTCGCGCGCCTTTTGTACGGCAAAGGCGACGTCCTCAGGACCACAGGAGGCAACCTTCGCCAGCACCTTGCCCGTCGCCGGATTGGTCGTTTCGAATGTTTTCCCCGAGATTGCCGGTCTGAAGCCGCCGTCGATGAATGCCTGTGTCGGAAACTCCAATCCGGCGGCAATCGCCACATATTCCTCGTGTGTCAGAAGATTGCCCATGCTCATGCCTCCGCTTCAATTTCCGCAATCGTGCGCTTCAGGACCCGGATGACCTGTTCCAGCTGGCGCATATCGTCCTTGTTCAATCCCCTTAGCGGTGGTCGTGGGGGGCCGGCACGGAACCCAGCCATTTCACAACCGTGCTTGATGCATTGAATGAATTTCCCGCCCTGCTCCAGCACGCGCATCAGAGGCATTAGGGCGGACATGATCCGACGCCCCTTGGCGAAATTGCCCTCGATCGCGCATGCGCGATAAAGCGCGCGATGTTCCTTAGGCAGGAAGTTCGAGCCGCCGCAAACCCAGCTGCGCGCTCCCCATGCAAAGAACTCCAAGGCCTGGTCGTCCATTCCGCAGGACATCTGGATGTGCGGGTAGTCGCGGGCGAGCAAATGTACCCGGTTGATGTCGCCGGAGCTCTCCTTGATGGCGCAGAAATTGCGGCTGCGGGCGACACGGTCGAGAAAATCCTCGCCCATGTTGATCCCCATGCGGCCTGGGTAATTATAGAGCATAATCGGGAGGTCCGCCGCCCGGTCGATCGCCAACGCATTTAGCGCGTTTTCACGCTCGGTCGGCACCGAATAAGGCGGCGACCCGACGAGAATGGACGAAGCACCGATCTTGGCCGCCGTCTCGGCCATCAGGATCGAGTCCTCCAGACGGATGGCGACTGTGCCTATGCTAAGAGACACGCGATCGCCAATGACTTCCTTGGCGAACTTTGCCATTTCGACGCGTTCGTCCATCGATTGCGCATAGTACTCGCCCGTCGACCCGCCGATGATGACGCCGTGCACACCTGATGCTATTAGGTGCTCGACAATTTTGGCGAACGCCTCGCGATCGATTGAACCGTCGTCACGATGTGGCGTGATGACGGGAGTGTATATCCCTTCGAATTTCATCAAATTCTCCTCAACCCATACTGTCAGGCACCCGTCCCAGCGGAACGAAAAAGGTTGCCGGCGAGACGAAGCTTTCGATCTGAGCCCGCGACAGCTCCCAGTGCGCTATCGATAGCTCGGCGCAGCGTTCTGCATCGCCTGCTTCGATAAGCTCAATGAACTGATCGTGCTGCTGAGCGGCTGTCGCCCGTTGGGCGGCCAGGTCGACATTTCGCGGGCTGTAGAACGTCATCCCGATGCGCGTATGATCAATGAGCAATCGCTTCAGGCTGGGCATAAGAAATTCGTTGTCCGCCATCTCACCCATGATCGAGTGGAAGCGCTCATTGGTCAGGGCGCGTTGCTCGGTATCACCATCCCGGATGGCGGCACGAAACAGAAGCTGCGTGTCCTTCAGCCGCATGATCTGTGGCGGGGTTGCATTTTGGGCAGCCAGCCGGCCGATTGCTGCATAGACCATCGGCGCGGCGATGAAAAAATTCCTTAGCGTCTTGTGGTTCATCGGGACGACCTGAGCGCCGCGATTCTCGTGGAGAACCACGTAGCCTTCTCCGGCAAGTTGCCGGAGCATTTCGCGCACCGGCGGACGGGACATGCCATACGACTCGGCGATCTCGGTCTCGTCGATATAGCTCCCTGGCTCCAGTTTCTCAGTCAGAATCCGGCGGCGCAGGTCCTCCAAGCAATTGCTTTTGTTTCGTTTAGCGTCACCGGGCATGGATGATCCTCACAAAGGGTTTCGTCCTGCGATCTAGCATCACAATCTTTGTAGCGCGCTATAATACATATTGTCTATTCAGAAAATTTATGTTGTAAGAGAAAAAACGACATAAGGGAACAGCGAATGGGTGCTCCGGCTGCAGAGCCTGTCATTCGATGCGATGGCGTCTGGAAGGTATTCGGTTCCAAGGCCAAAGAGGCGATCCGCGCCGTCAAGGCTGGAGAGCTGAACAAAGCTCAAATCCGCGACAAGCTCGACTGCGTCGTTGGCGTCAGTGACGCCACCTTTAGCGTCGGCCGCGGTGAGATATTCTGCATCATGGGGCTGTCGGGGTCGGGGAAGTCGACCCTGATCCGACACATCAACCGATTGATCGAGCCTACCGACGGTGCGATTTACATTGAGGGCCGAAACGTCAGTGCCATGAGCGCGAAGGAACTGCGTCAGATCCGCGCCGAAACCATCGGCATGGTTTTCCAAAACATGGCCTTGATGCCCCACCGCAACGTCCGGGACAACGTAGCATTCGCCCTGGAGGTGAGAGGCATCGCTGAAGACAAGCGCCGTCAAGTTGCCCGGCAGGCTATCGAGGCGGTGGAGCTCACCGGGTGGGACCTCAAATACCCTGACGAGCTTTCCGGCGGCATGCAACAGCGCGTGGGCTTGGCGCGCGCCATAGCGGCCAACCCGTCGATCCTGCTGATGGACGAACCGTTCTCCGCGCTCGATCCGCTTATCCGCCACCAGTTGCAGGGCACTTTCATGGAGCTCTCCGCCGAACTCCATAAGACCACCGTGTTCATCACGCATGACCTATCCGAGGCGATCCGCATCGGCGACCGCATTGCCATCATGAAAGACGGCGTTCTGGTGCAGATCGGGACGCCGGAGGAGATCGTCACAAACCCGGTCGACGAATACGTCGCGCAGTTCGTCGGCGGCATCTCCAAACTCGATCTTGTCACCGCAGCCAAGGTGATGCTGCCACTTGAGCAGTACCGACAGACGAACGGCTCGACCGATACCGCGAATTGGCCAGTCGCCCGGCCCGACGACAAGCTCAACACATTGGTAAATCTGTCTATCGGAACTGCCCATCCCATTTTGGTGCGAGACGGCGACGTCGTTGCCGGTGTCGTGACCAAGGACGCTTTGCTGCGGGGCATTCAAGGCCGGGACCACTCCGGCCCGGCCAAACGGGAGATCAATTGATGGCCGACGAAAAGACCTTCAGCTGGCTAAATCCGTTCGAGAGCGTCGATTTGAAAATCGCTGATCATTCCGACGGCATAAAGCAGTGGGCGATCGACAATCGCGAAGCAATACAGCCCTTCAAAATCTTCCTCGATGGCGTGATTCAAAGCATCGAACGAGCTTTTCTGGCGACTCCGCCGCTCGTCATGCTCGCTATCATCGTGTTGATCGCCTGGCAGGCCGCGGGCCGCCGGACCGCCATCTACGTCGCAGTCACTCTGACTGTCCTCGGGTTCCTCTCGCCAGAGGCGTGGTCACTCGCGATGACGACGCTGGCTATCGTGATGGCTGCGGTGATCCTCGCCGTGATCATCGGGCTTCCTCTCGGAATCTTCGCAGGCAAGAGCGATCGTTTCGAAGCTGTACTTCGGCCCCTCCTAGACACGATGCAAACCATTCCAGCGTTTGTCTACTTGGTTCCCGTCGTCATGCTTATCGGAATTGGCAATGTCTCGGGCGTCTTGGTTACGGTCATATTCGCGCTCGCTCCGTTGATAAGGCTCACCTCGCTGGGTATCCGCACGGTAAATCCAAGCGTTGTCGAAGCGGCGCGGGCGTTCGGTGCCTCACCATCACAGATCATGTTCAAGGTCGAACTGCCGATGGCCACGCCGACCATTTTCGCTGGGCTCAACCAGACCATCATGCTGTCGCTGTCGATGGTGGTAATCGCCTCCATGATCTCGGTCCGCGGCCTTGGCAACGAAGTGCTGCGCGCAATGGGACGACTCGATGCCGGTAAGGCCATCGTCGGCGGGCTTGGCATCGTGATCCTGGCGATAGTCCTCGACCGCATCACCCAAGGCCTCAATCAGTCGAGGCGCGAAAGAGGCCACCGCCACTGGTGGCAGAGCGGGCCTGTCGGGCTGATCGCCAACCTGTTCCACAAGCATGCCTGATGAGAATCAATTTCACATGCAACAAGGGAGAAAGTGCATGAAACTCTTTTCTGTGACTACAGCCATCGTCCTATCGCTTATCGCAAGTCCGCTCTTTGCCAAGGAAAAGCCAGGCGAAGGCGTTACCGTACGACCGGTGATTCAGCCAGCGATCGAGGAAATGTTCCAGGCGCGGATCATCTTCCGCGCGCTCCAGGATCTTGGCTATACCGTTGCCGAACCGCAGGAAGTGATCGCCCAGACCGCGCATCTGGCCGTCGGCACCGGAGATGCCGATTTCTTCACCGATAGCTGGGATCAGCTGCATGAAGCATTCTTCAAAGAAGCGGGTGGACCGGAGAAGATAAGCAAGGTGGGCACTTTGGTCGAAGGCGCCCTCCAGGGCTATTTGGTCGACAAGGCCAGCTACGACGCCGGAGTCAAGAACCTGGGCGACCTGAAAGACCCCAAGATCGCTGCGAAGTTCGACGAGGACGGCGATGGCAAGGCCGATCTCGCCGGCTGCGTGCCCGGCTGGGGATGCGAACGCGTGATCGAGCATCAATTGACCGAGTATAAGCTTCGCGACACGGTCACACACAACCAGGGCGAATACAACGCGATCATCGCCGATACGATCGCACGCGCCAAGAACGGTAAGACCGTCTTCTACTACACATGGACGCCCTATTGGGTCTCGGGCGCGCTGGTTCCAGGCAAGGACGTGGAATGGTTGAGCGTGCCTTACACTTCCCTGCCCGATGGTGCCAAAGCGAACACCGAGTTTGATGGCAAGAATCTGGGCTTCGCGGTGGACAGCCTGCGGATTGTTGCTCGCAACGATTTCCTTAAGGCCAATCCGGCGGCCGCCAAGCTGTTTGAGCTCGCGAAGATCGACATCAAAGACATCTCGGCTGAGAACAAATTGATCGCCGACGGCGAAAAGAACTCCGCCGACATCGACAAGCATGTCGAGACCTGGATCGCGGCCCACCGCGAAGCGTACGACGGCTGGGTCAAAGCGGCCCGCGAAACGGTGAAATGATTGTCGACGGCGGGGCGCTCCAGACAGCGCCCCGCAACCCATTTTTTGCCCCCTCGCCCGCCGCCATCGGCACGATCATAGCCGCCTTGGCGGAGTGACATCATCGAAGAGTACATCGAGCGCGAACGAGCGATTAGAACTCGATAACCGGCTTGGCATGCCTTCCAGGCAGTTGGAGCGGTTGATCGAGCGATACGAGCCTGCATCGCCTATCGACCAGGAAATCGCTCTGGCATGCGGGCTCACGTCGACGTCGCATTGTTCGAAGCCCTTTATCGAGAGCATTTCGGCAACACGCCGGGTAGCCAGGACTGACCCTAATTGAAGTGAACAGGAACGGGCTGATGAGTTATTTCAGGGGAAAGACCGCCCTGGTGACAGGTGCCGCCGGCGGCATCGGAGCGGCGATTGTCAAACAGCTGAGAGCTGAAGGCGTCAGGGTCGCCGTCGCAGATCGCGACGTGGCGGGCGTGGACGCGGAGGCGCATCTGCCTGGCGACCTGCTCGATGCAAGCTATGCGGACAGTTTGTCCGCAGCCGCATTTGCGGCTCTGAGTGGCCTGGACATTCTGGTCAACAACGCCGGCGTGATCACGCGGGGTTCGGTAGCCAACACAACGGACGCCGACTGGGCCTTGTCGCTCGGCGTAAATGTAGAGGCCCCGTTTCGTGTGTGCCGGGGCGCCATTCCTATCATGGCGGATCGGGGTGGCGGTGCGATCGTCAACGTGTCGTCATGCTGGGGCGTTCGGCCGGGTCCGAACCACGCCGTATACTGCATGACGAAGGCAGCCGTGGCCTCGTTGACCCAGTGCATGGGCATGGACCACGCCCATCAGAACATTCGGGTCAATGCCGTGTGCCCCAACGAGGTCAACACGCCGATGCTTCGAACAGGCTTTGTCAAACGCGGCTTCGACCCGGACACGGCGGTTGCCGAGCTAGGAAAGACCGTCCCGATTGGCCGGATTGCGGAGCCGGAGGATATTGCCGCGGTGGTCCTGTTTCTTGCCTCTGACGCCGCCCGTTACATGTGCGGCTCGCTGGTTGAGGTCAATGGTGGGAAGCCCGTGGGATGAACAGGTTCGCAGGCAAAGTCGCCCTCGTCACAGGCGGTCGCAGTGGCATCGGTCTAGCCGTTGCACGAAGGTTGCGAGACGAGGGCGCGCGGGTATTCACGGCACAACGTGGCAAGGACCTGGAGTTCGAAGGGATAGCCGTTGATTTCACCGACCCGTTCGCGGCTTCCGACGCTGTGCAGTCAGTTGCCGGCCGTGCCGGACGGCTCGACGTTTTGGTAAACAACGCCGGCATGATGCAAGAAGCCCTCGTTGAGGACATGAGCCTCGAGGACTGGCAGCGGACGATAGCGGTAAATCTGACCACACCATTTGTCATGATCAAGGCAGCGCTTCCGCATCTGCGAGCGGTTGGCGGGACGATCGTCAATATTGGCTCGATCGAGGGGCTCGGCTCCAACCCGAGACACGCTGCCTATTGCGCTTCCAAGGCTGGAATTAACGGTCTGACCCGCGCGGTAGCGGTCGACCACAGTGCCGAAGGTGTCCGATGCAATGCCGTTGCGCCAGGCTGGATCGACACTGATCTCAACGTTGAGTTCATCGAAAGCATGCCCGATCCGGCAGGGTTCCGCCGGGATATCGGCAAAATTCATCCTGTGGGACGCACCGGAAAGCCCGAAGAGGTCGCAAGTCTGGTGGCTTGGTTGGCATCGGACGAGTCGTCGTTCGTGACAGGTCAGGTTTGGACCATCGACGGCGGTCGAATGGCGAAGCTTAGTCTACCACAATGACCAGTCCCTGGCCGATCTCGCGCCAGCCGCCGTCTGCCGGATCTTGCCCCCTACGACACGAGCATGAACAGAGAGGCCACGAAATTGTCCCCATCAACCCGCATTCCAACGACCATGTCCGGCGTAGTGCTGACCGGACATGGCGGCTTCGACAAGCTGCAATTCAAGACCAACCTCTCGGTTCCACATCCTGGACCGGGCGAGGTTCTCATAAAAGTGGCTGCGGCTGCGATTAACAATACCGACATCAATACCCGGATCGGCTGGTATTCCAAGGCAGTGAGGAGCGGAACTTCGGAGGGCGGCTCCTCCGGATTTGAATCGTTGGAGAATGACGACGCGAGTTGGACAGGCATGGCGTTGTCCTTCCCGCGCATTCAGGGCGCTGATTGCTGTGGCTACATCGTATCTGTTGGAGAGGGTGTCGATGAGGGGCGCATCGGCGAACGGGTGATCGTGCGGAATTTGCTTCGCACCTATGTGGACTATCGACCTTGGGAATGCTGGACATTTGGCTCCGAATGCGACGGCGCATTCGCACAATACGCGCGAGCGCCCTCGCGTGAGACGTTCAAGGTCGACTGCGACTGGAGCGACGTCGAATTGGCTGCGGTGCCTTGCGCCTATTCGACCGCTGAAGGCATGTTGCATCGGGCAGACGTGAGGGCCGGCGAGACCGTGCTCATCACAGGCGCGTCCGGTGGCGTCGGGTCCGCTGCGGTCCAACTGGCAAAGCGGCGTGGGGCCATCGTCATCGCGGTTGCGGGCCAAAGCAAGGCCGCCACGGTACGCGACCTCGGTGCTGATCGCGTGGTAGCGCGTGGCGAGAGCCTCCTCGGTGCCGTAGGAGGAGACTCGATCGATGTTGTCATCGACGTCGCGGCAGGGCCGCAGTTTCCGCAGTTGCTGGACGTGCTACGTCGTGGCGGACGGTATGCCGTTGCCGGCGCAATTGCCGGACCTATTGTCGAGCTTGATGTGCGCACGCTCTATCTCAAGGATCTGACCTTCTTCGGCTGCACATTCCAGGAGGACATAGTCTTCGAGAATCTCGTGTCTTACGTCGAGAGCGGCGAAATCAAGCCGCACATCGGCAAGACCTATCGATTGGAAGACATTGTGCAGGCGCAGGAGGATTTCCTGTCCAAGAAAATCAGCGGCAAGCTGGTCCTCGTCATACCCAAATGAAAGCGACCAAAATGCGCGGCCTCGAGATCCAAAAAATCGACGTCTTTCAGGTCGACCTCCCCTATTCTGGCGGCGTTTACCTCCTTTCGGGTGGACGAGAATACCGCAGCTTCGATGCGACGATCGTTCGAGTGACCACCGACGCCGGCATCGAAGGTTGGGGCGAAAGCACGCCGTGGGGTTCGACCTATGTCGCGGCCCACGCGCTTGGTGTCCGCTCAGGAATCGCCGAGATTGCGCCCAGTCTGATCGGTCTCGATCCGCGGCGGGTCGACCGCATCAACGAGGCGATGGACTTCGCGCTGGTCGGCCACGAACATGCGAAGACGGCTCTGGACATCGCCTGCTGGGACATCTTCGGAAAATCGGTCGACATGCCGGTCTGCGAGCTGCTAGGCGGCCGGACGAGCGTGCGCATGCCGATCATCTCGTCGATCTATGTGGGCGATCCCGAGGAGATGCGCAGGCGCGTCGCGGAACACCGAGCCAAAGGATATATCGGGCACTCCGTGAAGGTGGGCGACGATCCGGCGATCGACGCCGAACGCATAGCCGCTTCGATGGCTGACAAGAAGCCAGGCGAGTTCTTTCTCGTGGACGCCAATGGCGGCATGACGGTGGAGACGGCGCTGAGAATGTTGCGATTGCTGCCGCAAGGTCTCGACTTTGTCTTGGAGGCACCTTGCGCGACGTGGCGCGAATGTGTGTCGCTGCGTCGGCGCACTGACGTTCCGATAATTTTCGATGAGCTCGCGACGAATGACGCCTCAATCGTCCAGATAATCGCAGACGATGCGGCGGACGGTATCGGCCTCAAGATTTCCAAGAATGGCGGTCTCACTAAGGGTCGTCGCCACAGAGATATCTGCCTCGCAGCGGGCTACACCGTCAGCGTACAAGACACTGTAGGATCGGATATCGCGTTCGCGGGCATAGTGCATCTTGGACAGACCGTTCCCGAAAAGAACCTTCGATGCATTCTGGAATGTCGAGATATGGTGACTACAAAGGTGGCAGACGGCGATTTCGTGGTAGCTGAAGGGCGTGTCATCGCGCCTGACGTGCCTGGACTAGGCATTACTCCGCGCCTAGACGTCCTGGGCGCTCCAGTTGCAACTTATTCTTGATTGAGCGGTGTAGGTCACGCCGGTTGCAAGCACGTGCATGACCAGCATCGGCGCCGAGCAACCACGGTGATTGAGGCCTTTGGTCAGGCGCTACGGCATCGCTTGGGCGCTTGCCTCGCGTGGCTGCGCAAACAGCTGTGTTCGGTCGACAGCGACCAGTAAGTTCAACGTGTTCCTGACATTTCGCGGCCAGGACGGTCACCCTGCAGCTGAGCTTCTCAACCTAGTCCCGGCCCGACCCAAGCCGGCACCATCGTCCGGCACTGCTGTGGCGAAAAGCCATTGATGATGCGGAAGCATTTGGCAAAATGCGACGCCGACATAAACCCGCAGGCAACAGCAATGTCTATGATGGGCATTCGCGTGCCTTCGATCAGGCGCTTGGCGTGGTCGACCCTGATCCTGAGGTAGTGACGAGCCGGTGGTTGACCAATGTGGATTGCGAACAGGCGTTCAAGCTGGCGGCGGGAAATCCCGACCCGATCCGCAACGTCGCCCATCGACAGCGGAGTCTCCACATTCTCTTCCATAATGCGCATCGCCATCGCCAGCTTGTCGCTGACTCCTGCAAACGCCAGACCAGAAGGACCCGTCTGGCGATTCGAACCGGACCGCTGGCCCTCCACCGTCGCATGACGGCATACTTCTTGAGCGATGTAGGCGCCCGCGTGACTCGCGATGAGATCCACCGCGAGGTCGAACGCCGCCAATTCGCCGCCGCACGTTGAATATTGGCCATCCTTGACGAACAGGGAATCACGGATGCGTGGCTTGTGAAAAACCTCAGAGAAAGCCGCGAGCCGCGACCAATGAATGGTGCAACGGGTATCCCCGAGAAGCCCCGTCTGAGCGAGCAGCCACGTCGCCGTGCCGATCGCCGATATCGATGCCCCTCGCCGCGCCAGTAGCCGCAGGAACGTGTGCAACAGAGGCGTCATCTGCTTCTCGACCGGCTCGCCTGCCACGACGGCCAGTTGGTTCAGTCTGCAACTGTAGGACCGGTCCGCTGTCAATTCCTCGATCGTAACGTCCACCGTTATCGAGAGCCCGTTGGCGCCCACAACCGCTTGGCCGTCGATCCCCGCAATCCGCCAGCGGAAAAGAGGAAGCCGGGAAACAGTGTTGGCTATGCGAAAGGGCTCGATATAGGCGTGAAGCGCCAAATGCGAAAATCCCGGCAACACGAGCACGGCAATGTCATGCGGCTTCCCCGACACCTGAAGCGCAACGTCAGCGTGGACGGGGCTGCTGGTTTCGTGGACGCGGGCCGGAGCGTTCATCAGCAACCATAGCTCGCTACCGGGACGCCGAAGATGCCGGCTTCAGGCTTTACCCCAAGGCCCGCTCCCTGTGGCACGGCGATATGACCATTTTCAATGACTACGGGGTTTGTATTGTCGTAGTGCCCATCGATATATTCCTGCGCGATCCAGGCGCCTTCAAAGCGGCGTGGCTCGACCGTAGAAGCAAGATGTGCGCAGGCGGCTGCAATAATGTCGCCGCCCCATGCGTCGTCGCAGGTGTGCGGCAGCGACCGGATGGAACACATGTCGCGAGCGGTCATCATTTTGGTCAGTCCGCCCAGGCGAGTGACTTTGAAGCCAAAACCATCGGCAATACCCGATGAGATGGCCCGCAATACTGCATTCAGGTCTTCGGTGTTCTCGTCCAGATAGATGGGATGGGTACCCCTGCCCCGGACAGCCGCAATCTCTTCCATGCTGTTACAGGGCTGCTCGAACACGAACGGGATGTTTTGGCAAAGCCGATCTAGGTGAAGGGCAGACGCTACGGATAGACCGCGATTGCCGTCCACAACTATGCTTGCCTTGAGGCCAACGGCTTCCCAGACCTTTTGCACGGTCGCTACATCCTTTTCCAGATTGCGCCCACCAATCTTGATCTGGATACGCGGGTAGCCCGCCTTGACCTTGTCGGCCGCGATACGCGCGGTTTCGTCTGGAGAGCCCACGATCAGGGAGTAGTAAGACGACACGCGGTCTGTCAGGGCTCCGCCCAGCAGCGTCGAGACCGGCACGCCAAGACGTTGGCCGATGAGGTCGAGGAACGCTATGTCGAGCGCCGCCTTGGCGTAGTTGTGCCCATTCAGTCTCTCATCCATCCGCTTGGCCAGATGTCGCGGCGACTGGGTCGACTCTCCAATCAGGCCTGGCGCGATCTCAGCTATCGCCGCCCGAGCTCCCAGCGCGTGATGGGGTTGATAGACTGGCCCGACGGGGCAGGTTTCGCCCCATCCCGTGATGCCGTCATCCGTCATAACTTCGACAACGGTGCTGTCTAAAGAGTGGACTTCGGTGCTCGCCATCTTATAGGCGCCACCCTTGGTGGGAAGCTGGGTCGAATAGACGTTGATCCTGTTGATGCGCATGACGACCCTCAATAGTCTTCGTTGAGGGCGTCAACCGCCGGGATCTCGCGCGAGCGTCGATCGATATAGGCGCGCAGTTCTTCATCTTTGGCCTGGTCCAGCGTGGGCTCCTGGTACTCTCCCAAAAGGTGCTTCGCGTGGTCGAGCGCCCTTTGCTTTATGTCCTTTGAGCCGTCGACCTTCCACTGCTCGATCGAATTGTTATCGAATAGCTTTGGTATGAAAAATGCGCGTTCGAAGTTGGCCTGAGTATGCGGATGTCCGAGATAGTGGCCACCGGGTCCGACGTCACGGATGGCGGCCAAGGCCTCGTCGAAATCATCCCAGTGGATACCTTGGGTCATGCGATAGCCCATGGCACAAACCTCGGCATCGACGACGAACTTCGCGATGGAACAATGCATCCCGGCTTCGTTCCAGCCCGCCGAGTGCCAGATGTAGTTGGCGCCGGACATCAGCACCGCCATCATTGTCATGGCGCTTTCGTAGCCGGCCTGAGCATCGAAAATCTTGGCACCGCCGAGCAGGTTCGATGTGCGCCACGGGACGTTGTAGCGTCGCGCCATCTGGCCGATCATGAAGTTCATCAACGATATCTCGGGCGTTCCAGCCATGGGGGCGCCGGACTGCATGGAGACCGTCGACAAGTAATGCCCGTAGATGGCCGGGCACCCTTTGCGGATCACTTGCGTGTAGGCGAGTGCAGAAAGCGCCTCGGCATTGAGCTGCGCCACCGCGGCTGCCGTCGACGCGGGCGTGTTCGCGCCGCCCAGCACGAATGGCGAGCACAGCACCGGCTGGTTGCGCCGGCAGAATGCCCGCATCGCGCCGAGCATAACCTGGTCCCACACCAGTGGAGAATTGCCGTTGCAGTTTCCGGTTGTGACCGCATGCGTTTCCATGAAGCCTTCGCCGAAAAGAATCTCGCACATGTCGAGCACGTCCTCGGCGTTCTTGGGCGAGGTGGTCATTCCCATGAAGATCTTGTCGGAATGCTTCATCGACGAGTAGGTTATGTGCAGATGTCGATGCGCTACGACGATATCCATCGGCTCGACGATGTGGTGCGCCGATGAGTGCAGCGCCGGCATCATGTGCGCCAGCTTGTGGAAGGTCCCCAAGTCGGCAATGGTCGGGCCGCGACGCACGTCGTCAAGATCGCGCATGTAAGGCGCGCCGGTCATCGGAACGAAGATCGAATTCGGGCCGCCCAGCTGTACGTTTTTCGCCGGGTTGCGAGCGAAATATTCAATGTCGGGTGGGATTGTTTTGATCAGATCCATCACCAACGCGCGATCCAGATGGACTCGCTCACCGCGAACGTCGGCGCCTGCTCTTTTCCAGTCCTCAAGAGCGATCGGGTCGCGGAACACCACCCCGACCTCTTCCAGGATCGCAAGCGACGCTTCGTGAATACGTTCTACCTGCTCTGCATCCATGGGCTCGATTACGGGTAGCCCGCGCTTGAGCGTCGGCAGCATCTCCACTTTGGGCGCGGTCCGAATAATTCGGCGCGCATCGCGTCCTCCCCTTCGAGCGACTTGCGCTTCAATGGTCATGCGGGCCTCCAAAAAAAGAATACGCGAGCCGCAGCCGGGCCGCGCGCGACTATTGCTGCAACCGGCCGACTTGACCTACTGCAAAAGTCTCACGTGCGTGTTGACTAAAGTGCTGAAGTCCGTGGCTTCGCCTCGTCGCTCACGATTGATCCAATCAGCATCGTTATGGGAAACGCAGCTCAATCACTGAAAGCCGGCCCGTAAATCATTCCCACGCGCCCCAGCAGAAGTCTCATCTTTGCTGAGTTGCGACGGTCAGCATATTCCGCATCAAAATGCCTAAAGTCCCGACAGAGCCAGCTTTCGCCAGATGCGATCTGGTGTATGCATGGCAGCGATCACAATGTCGTGCCGACGTCTCACGTACGTTTTGCCGAAATCGCGGCGCCGCTCGGTTTTGGAATGTTTGGAGCCCAGGATGGTTCGCCGATATTATGACCTGCCCTCCCTGACAGCCCTCGCGATCTTCGAAGCATCCGCCAGGCACTTGTCGTTCAAGCTGGCGGCGGGAGAGCTGAATGTAACCCCCGGGGCGGTCAGCAAACAGGTCAAGGCGGTCGAGGACGAACTTGGCGTTCAGCTGTTTGTAAGGCTGGGCTCAGGGGTGATGCTGACGAGTGCCGGCGAGGACCTTTATGGCGTTCTTGCGAGCGGCTTTTCGCGCGCAGCCGAAATTGTCCGCACCGTCAAGCGCGGCGATCGCTCCAAGAACGTCACGCTCGCCTGTTCTGACGCCTTTGCTACAATGTGGCTGATACCGCGTATGCCCGATTTCTGGACACGGTACGGCGAGATTGCAGTCGATCATCTGATTTCCGACAATCCGCGTGACTATCGAAGGGCCGAGGTGGAGTTGCGCATCCGATACGGATTCGGCTCCTGGCCTGACGAGAATGCCGAGCTCCTTTTCAGCGAAACCATATATCCGGTCTGCGGGGCGGAGTTTGCCAATGTGCATCGAGACGCGACGGCAGCATCTTTGCCGGATCTTCCCTTGCTGCATGTTGACTGGGTTGACCCAAACTGGGCGGGCTGGGACGAGGTATTGCGCCGTGCGGCCGTGCCCCACGGTCCGACCCGCGGCCGCCGGTTCGGCAAATTCTTTGTAGCCATGCAGGCGGCTCAGGCCGACCAGGGCGTTGCCGTGGGCTGGCATCGCCTCGTGACGTCACAGATCGAGGAAGGCAAACTGGTCAGGCTGACCGAACTCGAACTCCCGGCGCCAGGCAGCTACTATCTCACCTGGAACGATAACCGTACGCTTTCGCCCGCTGCCGAAATCCTGCGAAGCTGGATACGAGAAATCGCTGCGCAAGAACGAGACAGCTAGAGTTCTTCCGCCCCTAAGCGCTCCTCGTGTCGCTATATTGCTCGCCGAACTTGGCGTCTTCGTCGCCAACCTGTCTTAGGCACGATCAGTTTGAGATGCCGGAATCCATCAGGATCGGATCGTTCGTGCCGTCCGCACCGTGACGCCAGATTATTAGAAGTAATCCGACAGCAATATTATTGCAGTTGAGGGGATTGGAACGAATGGGCCAAGGTCGGCCCGTCTCCCTCCGTCAAGCCAAGGTGTCCAATGTCCGTAGATCTCGTTGCCAGACTGGACGACAAGCTGCGTGCGAAGCGCGAAAGCTTCGACAAGATTCCGGTGGTCGATATCGCGCCCCTTCTCGATGGCAGCAATAAGCAGGCAGTGGCCAAGCAGATACGTTGGGCGCTGTCGAACACTGGTTTCATGTACGTCAGGAACCATGGCATTCCTCAGGAGTTTGTCGATTCGGTGTTCGATGTGAGTCGCCGGTTTTTTGATTTGCCCATGCCGCAGAAGATGGAACTGCACGTAAGCAAATCGGATGTAGCGCTGCGCGGATACATCGAGCCATTCGGGGAAAACACCGATCCAAGCAAGACGAAAGACCTGAAAGAATGCTTTGACATCGGCCCTGAGCGCTCGACCCTAGAAGGTCCGTTTTTTGGCTCCAACCAGTGGCCCGCAACCCTGCCCGAGTTTTCCGAGCTGACATACGCGTACCATCAGAAAATGGTCATCCTCTCGAAAACACTGTTGAAGGGCATCGCGCTCAGCCTGGACTTGCAGGAAACTCATTTCGAGAAACTGATGCGCAACCCGATCAGTATCCAGCGCCTTCTCCACTACCCTCCGCAAGGTGGCTATGTGGGGGAAAACATCATCGGTATCGGTGCGCACACGGACTATGGCAATCTGACCATCCTCGCGCAGGACGACGTCGGCGGTCTGCAGGTCATGAATCGCGACGGAGACTGGGTAGAGGGCACACCCATCCACGGCACCTTCGTCATCAACATTGGCGATCTGATCCAGCGGCTCACCAATGATGTCTATCTGGCGAACATGCATCGCGTGGTCAACACCACTGGGCGGGAGCGCTATTCGATCCCGTTCTTTATCGATGCTGATTTCGATGCAATCATCGAACCTTTGGCGTCCTGCGTCACGGATGGCAACCCGCGTCGCTATAAGCCGGTGACTTGTGGCCAGCACAAATTCGGGCGTTTCGCAGTAAGCTACGCCCACTTGGCCAAGGCATAGCGAGGGCGGTGATGTGAAGCCGCCCGAAGAAGTCAGCGAGCAAGAGAGCAGCCGCTCAAGAGCTTTTGGCGAGCCAGCTCGCAAAAAGCCGAGCTTTCGAACCTGCCCTGGGATGGATTTTCAGATAAAATGCCCTGGGTGAGGGAATGTTGTCGGGTACAAGTGTGACCAGCCGGCCCTGTTCCATCAGGCTTTTGACCAATCCATCCCACCCCAAGACCGCCCCGATATCATCCTGAGCGGCTTGGAGAGCAATCATGTAGTTGTTCACGGAAAACCTGCGGCCTTTCGGGATGGTGTATCCAAGCGCTTGAAACCACTCTGGCCAGTTCGTCCAGTCGGTTTCCTCATTATTCATATGAATCAAAGGCGCCATGAGCAGATCCTCAACTCGGCAAATGCCGTGCTCTGCGGCGAATTTTGGAGTTCCAAGCGCGACAATGCGATCTTGAAAAAGTTTGTGACACTCCTCGCGATTCACCTGCGCATCTCCGTATTGAATACTTAGATCACAGCGGATCGCTGTTCCGGGCACGTCGCTGACGATCTGCGACACGGTGACGGTGGGATGGCTTTTCCAGAAGGCTGCGATCTTCGGTGTAAGCCATAACGAACTAACGGCCGTCGTTGTCCGGATAGTCACGTCAGCGGTTTCCGGGCGATCGCGCATGTGAGTAACGGCCTCGGAAATCGTCTCAAGCCCGCGCTGCACGGCAACGAACAAGAACGCCCCTTTCTCAGTCAATTCGACGCCGCGGCTCATGCGCAGGAACAGGTTGCATCCCAAATCACCCTCAAGCGCCTTGATCTGGTGGCTGATCGCCGCAGGCGTCACATTCAATTCCTGGGCGGCGTTTTTGAAACTCGCATTTCGGGCGGCCGCCTCGAAGCAGATGAGAGCCGTCACCGAGGAGAGATCGTACGGTCTTGGCATCAACGCTTCTTCGGACCCGCTTTTTGGCTCATGGATGGTTCGCAGAGTGCAACAGATTAGCTGAACTAAATCGTGCTGAAAATTAGTGCTATTGCGCAAAAGGCGTTCAGGCAAGAAAATTACATCTCAAATGTGCACGCCATCTATGGAATTCCGCATGATCGCCCCCTCGCCCTCGATCCAAGAGTTGCTAGCGCGCCGCGTCTCGGGCTATGCCCTTGAGCAGCCCTTTTACACTTCGCCGACGATTTACCATCTCGATCTCGAGCACATCTTCTACCAGGAATGGCTCTACGCGGCCCCGGCGTGCCAGCTTGCGAAAGCCGGTAGCTACGTGACGATGCGCGTGGGTGCCTATGAGGTGGTCATCGTGCGCGCCCGCGATGGTGAAATCCGCGCCTTCCACAATTCTTGCCGCCATCGCGGCTCGATGATTTGCAAGGCGCGCGAAGGCCAAGTGGCCAAACTCGTCTGCCCCTATCACCAGTGGACCTATGAGCTTGACGGCAAGCTCATCTGGGCAAATGACATGGGGCCCGACTTCGACATGTCCAAACACGGGCTGAAGCCGGTCCATTTGCGCAATCTTGCCGGCCTGATTTACGTCTGTCTGTCAGCTACGCCCCCAGACTTCGAACCGTTTGCCGACCTGGCCCTTCCCTACCTAGAGGTCCATGACCTCAACAATGCGAAGGCCGCGCATACGTCGACCATCATCGAGAAGGCCAACTGGAAGCTTGTGTGGGAAAACAACCGCGAATGCTACCACTGCAGCAGCAACCACCCGTCGCTCTGCCGCTCCTTCTCGCTCGACCCGGAAGTGGCCGGAGTGTCTGCGGACGGGTCTGTCTCGGCGACCCTTCAGGCGCATTTTGACCGTTGCGAAGCCTCAGGCGCGCCGGCGCAGTTCCGCCTTGGCGGCAGCGGCCAATTTCGCCTGGCGCGGATGCCGCTGCAGCAAAAGGCCGTGAGCTACACGCTCGACGGCAAGGCTGCCGTTCACAAGAATCTTGGCCGGGTGGCTCTGCCCGAAGCAGGCTCGCTGTTGATGTTCCATTATCCGACGACCTGGAGCCACTTCCTGCCGGATCACTCCTTGACCTTCCGAGTCACGCCAATCAGCGCCACGGAAACCGAGGTCACCACCACCTGGCTGGTGAACAAAGATGCCGTCGAAGGCGTCGACTACGACCTCAAGCGCCTGACCGAGGTCTGGATTTCTACCAATGATGAAGACCGTGAGATCGTCGAGACCAACCAGCAAGGGATCTTTTCTCCTGCCTATGTTCCCGGACCATATTCGCCGGTTCAGGAAAGCGGTGTGACCCAATTCGTCGATTGGTATGCGAACTGGCTTGAGCGCTCTCAGGCCTCGATGCGATTGGCCGCGGAGTGAACCAATGAACGTGGTGGCAAAACCCAGGCTGGTTTTCTGGACCGACGCCGAAGAACTCGAATGTGCCTCCTTTCTTCCGGAGGCGCCGAACGTCCTGACCTTTTGTTTCCGGTCGCCCTCCGGATCGCTGTTCAATTTTGATCCAGGGCAATTCCTCACTTTGGAACTGCCCACTCCCGGCGGTCCGATCTATCGGACCTACACGATATCCTCATCTCCGTCGCGGCCGACCTCGCTGACCATTACCGTAAAGGCGCAGGCCGACTCTGTCGGAACGCAGTGGATGTTTGACAGCCTCCGTCCGGGAATGCGCCTGCGGGCAATAGGTCCGGGGGGCACCTTCTCGATGGCGCATCAGCCAGCCGAAAAGTATCTTTTCATCTCAGCCGGCTCGGGCATCACACCTATGATGTCCATGACTACACATCTGTATGATTCCGGAGTTGATCCGGACATCGTCTTTGTCCACTGCGCGCGCCGCCCTTCTGAGATCATCTTCCGCGAACGGCTGGAGCATATGGCGTCGCGCGTAACTGGCATCGACCTGAAATGGGTGGTTGAACAGACCGATCCATACAGGCCGTGGACCGGTTACAGAGGCATGTTCAACCAGTTGATGCTCGGACTGATGGCGCAGGATTATCTTGATCGCGAGGTGTTCTGCTGCGGGCCAGAGCCCTTCATGCAAGCCGTGCGCGAGGCGCTGGCCGGTCTCGGTTTCGACATGGCGCATTATCATCAGGAAAGCTTCCGCGCACCGCTTCCTGAGGCCGAGAAGGTCCCGGATGACTTCGTTCCCACCGAGAAGAACGAGGCCGAGATCGAATTTGTCCTATCCGGCGTCTCGGCGAAATGCGTCGAGACGGATACGATCGTGGCTGCGGCACGGGCTGCCGGTCTGGTGATTCGATCGGGTTGCAGTATGGGAATATGCGGGACCTGCAAGGTTCGCAAAATCGACGGCGATGTGCATATGGTCCACAATGGCGGCATCACCGACGAAGAGATTGCCGACGGCTATATCCTTGCTTGCTGTTCTAATCCGGTTGGCCGTGTGAAAGTCGACTTATAGCAACCATTTCGCGATCTTTGATCAAGCAGCAGGTCGAGGTGGTGTGGATCGGTGCCGTGCCGGCAAAGTTCACGCAGTTCACATTGAGTCGCATTACTATCAGAAACCAGGCGGGCGACGACGACCCCGGGCTGCCGTCCGCCGCTCCGGCCATGACCAACGCCAGCATCGCTGCGAGCGGAAATTTGATATGGGCCGCTGCCGATCCGCGACCAGTTCGCTTGCGCGAAGTTCAGCGACACTAGCCTTAATGTCACCGCAGGCGTCGTGCCGGTTATCCAAGCCAATATCTCGGGCCTGGTCCCTTTCGCCCTGCCGTATCGGCGGGGTTTGCAAGTCTGCACCGGTCGATCGACAGGCAGCCGCAGCCGATGCACTCTGTCAGGCCGGACCGCAGGCGCTGGAGCTCGGCGATCCGCTTGTCGATGCGCTTCATCCATTCACCGGACAGCCGCGACCAGTCGCCACGCGTCGGCATGCGGTCGGCCGGCAACTTGGCGAGCTCGGCGCCGATCTCCTCAAGCGTAAGGCCAATGCGCTGCGCAAAGACAATGAAAGCGATCCGGCGCAGGACGGACCGCGGAAAGCGCCTATGCCCCGAGCCGGCCCGTTTGGACACGATCAGTCCGCGTTCTTCGTAGAAACGCAGGGCCGATGAGGCGACGCCGCTGCGCTGCGAGACGTCGGTAATGGTCAACATGGCATCCATGCAACAATGACAGCACGATTTCCGCTTGACTTCAAGTTAACTTGAACTTGTAGCAAAGACCAGGAGCGAGTGAAGGAGTTTGAGTGATGCAGACGGACAACGGTCTTCGCGGCATTCGCGTGGCGATTACGGGCGGCACGTCCGGCCTCGGACTAGCGCTTGTGCGGCAGCTTACGTCGCAGGGTGCGCGCGTGGCGTTCGTCGCCCGCACCGCCGCAAATGTCGAGCGCGTTGCTGACGAAACGGGAGCGCATGGCATCGTCGGCGACGTCGGCAAGAAGGACGACATCTACCCGATCGCGATGCAGGTCACATCAAGCCTCGGCGGGCTCGACATTCTTGTCAACAATGCGTCGTGCCTCGGCCCTGTCCCCTTGGCGCTTCTTGCCGATACCGATTGCGAAGACCTGGAAGCGGCGCTTGCGGTCAACCTCGTCGGTGCGTTCCGGCTGACGAAAGCCCTGTTCGGCGCGCTTGCCGCATCCGCGCGCGAAGGCCGCGCTGGGTTGGTAATCAACATCTCTAGCGACGCCGCGGTGAGCGCCTATCCCGGCTGGGGAGCGTATGGCGCGAGCAAGGCCGCTCTTTCTCATCTCACGGCGATCTGGGACGAAGAGACCAAGACCGATGGCATACGGCTCTTCGCGCTCGACCCCGGTGATATGGATACCCCGCTTCACGCCCTGGCGGTCCCCGACGCCGATTCTTCGACCTTGAAGCGCCCCGAACTGGCTGCAGCCGAGATCCTCGAAAAGATGCTCAACGCGTTGAGGACTCGCGCCAGACCTGGCGTCGAGACCAATCCATGATTGCCGCCGCCGACCGACGCGACAGGCACGTCGCCAGGCTCCTGGTGGTCGAGCAGGATGGCACTATGCGCGACCTGCCGCGCGCAGAGCTCGCAGGACTGCTCGATCCGGGCGACTTAGTTGTCGCCAATGACGCCGCAACCTTGCCCGCCAGCCTCGACGGCGTCCATATCCGAAGCAGCGAGGCTGTCGAGATCCGTTTGGCGGCCTGGCTGTCGTTTCCCGATCCAAGGCGGTTCGTGGGGATTACCTTCGGCGCAGGCGACCATCGCACGCGCACGGAGGACCGGCTGCCTCCACCCCTGCTCTCGTCAGGCGATCTGCTCAGGCTCGGCCCGCTCGAGGCGATCGTCGAGCGCGTTCTCGACCATCCTCGTCTGCTCGAGCTGCGCGTATTCGGCAGCCGAGGAGCAGTGCTTGCGGGACTGGCTCAGCACGGTCGGCCAATCCAATACGCGCATGTTCCGGAGCCGTTGGCACTGTGGGATGTCTGGACGAAGATCGCGATCGAGCCGGTCGCATTCGAGGCGCCATCCGCAGGCTTTGCGCTCGACTGGAGCACGCTTCAAACCTGGCATCGGCGCGACGTCGGCTTCGCAACGCTCACCCATGCGGCCGGCATCTCTTCCACAGGCGATCCCGTTCTCGACACGCGACTTCCTTTCGACGAGCCATACTGCATTCCCGAGCGCACTGCGGCGCTCGTCGCTGAGGCGAAGCGCCGCGGCAGCCGCATCATCGCGATCGGCACAACCGTCGTGCGCGCGCTCGAATCAGCCGCCAATCCCGACGGCAGTGTGTGCACCGGAAACGGGATAGCGACAGGACGCATCGAGCGAGGTACGCCGCTTCGCTTAGTCGATGCTATTCTCACCGGCGTCCATCAGCCTGGCGAGAGTCATTTCGAACTGCTGCGCGCCTTTGCCGACGATGCGCTGCTCACCAACGCTTCCGCACTCCTAGCGGCGCACCGTTACCGCGCGCATGAGTTCGGCGACTCCATACTGCTCAATCGTCAACCGCTGCTTTTGGGCTAGATCAAACATGGCTCCTGCCCGGAACAGGCTGCACAGTCCGAAGTTCTGGAATGCAGGCTCTCGCAACAGGAATGGACGCCCAGCGGCTCAAAGCTTTCCGTGCATGTCGTTGAAACCATTTCGCGCTATCGATCGCTCGGTCGCAGACGCGGCCGACGGATCGAAGGTGCCTGCTGCTTGGCACTATTGCGTCGAGGGCAGATCTGTAGAAGCGCACGGCACTGATCTATGCGTCCGCTCTCATGCGCCGCAGTTCGACAATTGCCGCACTGTGATCGAGATCGCCTCCGCCATTGTCGACGAGGCCGCGAAAAATCCGATCAACCTCCGTGGCTACCAGCAGCCGTAGCCCAAGTGAAGCCGGCAAGCGCAAGCGCCGTGCCGGTGTCCTTGATCTGATATTTCGCTGGACCACCCGGCACGAAATCGGCCTCGATCATGCGCCGCCCGTGCTGGCGAAACACGGTCGAGTCGCCGAAGCCGCCGAGCAGCGCCTCGCGTACCCGTGCAGGATCTGCACCACCCCTTTCCGCGAGCATCAGCGCTTCGGCAACCGCGCAAATATTGCTGGCGACAATCAGCTGGTTCGCGAGCTTGGCCAGGCTGCCCGCTCCGACCAGACCGACATGGGTGACGCGACCAAGCGGGACAAGGGCAGGCGCCAGTGCATCGATGGCGGGCGCCTACCCACCAGCCATGATGGCCAGCGCGCCCGAGCGCCTTTCTCCCCGCCTGAAACGGGTGCGTCAACGTAGCGGATACCATTTGCTCCTGCCAGGGCTCCCTGCCGGCGCGCGGTCTCGACCGGGATGGAACTCATCACGACGAGCGTGGACCCGGCGACATTGCGTCGGCCATGGCATTCGCCCCGAACAGGACTTCATCGCAGACGGGCCCCGAGCTCAGCATGCAGATCACGACGTCCGCATGCCGCGCCGCTTCCGCCGCATCAGTTGCGATGCAGACGCCGAAAGGTGCCAGCGCCTCGGCCTTGTGTAGGTTGCGGTTCCACGCGGTCACAGAGAACCCGGCCTCCACTATGCGGCGGGCCATGTGGCCTCCCATGATGTTCATGTCTGTTTCCTTCGCACAGAGGATCGTGTCAGCGTCTCGATTCCATCCTACGGCTTCCCCACTCGATTGTGGACAAGACGTCGAAGGTGAAGCGCGGCCAGCCGATCGAACTCGTCGGCGAAGTCATCCGGATCGACGAGGAGACGGTGACGATCGATCTCAGCCCGGCCGTCACTGTCGCCAGAGACAAGGTCAGGCTGGTGCGGGCCGATGTGCCGCCGAAGCGGAAGACCGCACCCGTCGACAAGCCCACATAAGGCGAAGGCAGGGAAGCCCACCAGAGCGCGTTCTCGCTGGCCGCTGCCCATTGCCGCCGAAGCGTCCCGCGCGTGCTGGCGCGCCTGCAGCGCTAACCATCTGCCGCCATTTCCCTGTCGCACGTAATTGCATGTGCTATTTTCCTCTCGCCAAAGGGGGCGATGGCCGATGCCGGTGAACTGTGCGGAATGCACGTTCGTAATAAGTTCAAGCACCCAGAAATGCCCCAGGTGTGGGCATGAAAGCGGCTCGTCTGCTGGAAAGGTTCTATCGGATTTTGTGGCAGGCGACGGCGCGAGGCGGGTCAAGTCCGTTCAGTTTGAACGGCTGGTACTGGCCATAGCGATGTGCATCTTTGCCGCATGCCTCATGGCGCTGGTCTATTCTGCAGAAAACAAATTCCTGGCTGGGTTTAGGATTCTCCCGGCCTAGGAGCGGCGTCGCTCAACTTGATGGTGCGCGAAACAAATCGAGGCCTAAAGGTGGACAGCATAATCAAAGGCGCATTGATCATCGCTGCTGCAATAGTGATTGCCGCCGCCATGTTTGTCTATTTCGGCCCGTATCAATCGTGTGTCAGAGAGCTACGCGTGTCGAATCCTTCCCCTGCCGCCACGTGCGCCAATTTGGTCCGATAATTCGAACTGACTGATCCTTGTCATATTAGCGATAGCTTGCATTTCAGCAAAAGCAGGATCATGCTTAGAGAGCGGGCGGAGGAGGCCACCAGGGTAACGGTGGTTGAAAGGGTTGGCTTATGGAAGCCGTTTGTTACGTCCCAAGCGCATTCTGTTTCTTGTCGATCTTGGTCAGCATCGCGATGACCTTTGTCGTCATGGCTCCGTTCGCCGCGACGCGTCTGCTCGTGCTGAGGATGCGCGCGCACTCGGTCGGACAGCTTCAACCGGCGTAGATCGGCAGGTGGTCCGATGCGACCTGTGCTTTTGATCGTCGCGGCCGTTGCGGCGTTCTTCGTCTGGGATGCTGCGGCAAATGATGGCCGCTACTGGCATCAGTTCGAGCGCAACATCCAGCAGGTAGAACACTTTCCGGGCCTTGTCAGGGTCTCTTGGAACTAGCTTCCTGGGAACGCGGCAGTCGGTACCGTGATCGAGCCGTCTGTGTCATAGCGGCAGACGCCTTTGGTGATGCGGATCTCGTCGAGCCAGCCGTTGTAGTTGGCGACCCCCCAAGAGCGTCCGATTTCCAGTGCTGCCGTCGAATTGAAGATTGAACTATCGGCCGGCGTAGCGCTGCCCCAGAACGCGCCATCGAGCGAGAGCCTGATTTTGCCACTGGAGTTCTTGCTGATCGCGATGAAGTGCCAGGCGTCAACCGACATCGTTGCGAAGCGCCTGAAGATGGACCAAGCGACGATGCGGCCATCTCACTCAAGCACCAGTCCCTCGCCCGCGCCGATCAGCGCGGCAATCATCTCGAAGCATCGCCATGGAGCTGAACCAACGCCGCGTCCGCACCGCTCGGGCCGGTCACCGGCAGGTGTCGAAGAGAGAGGCGATCGGTACGCACTCAACGTACTCGTCGATGCTCCACCGGTTCTGTGTCGGCGCGCCTCCTCA
>NZ_RQXT01000045.1 GCF_003863365.1 Mesorhizobium tamadayense
CGTTTGGACGAAAATCACCCCTCAAACAGGGTCCTCATTCCATGAAAAATCACAGTGCGGAATCCCGTTGTGAACCTGCACAGCGCTCTGGCGTGCAGTTTGTTCCCCTCAAGTGACTGATGAGCGAATGATCGACGACGCTTTCTCAGCTATTGCCATTGTTACGGCATACGTGTTGACAGACGATGCTGTTGGCATGACGGATGCATCGACAACTCGCAGTGCGCCCACTCCGTAAACCTGGAGTTCAAGATCGACAACAGCTCCTTCATCCACCCCCATTCGACAGGTGCTTGAGAAGTGAAGAGCAGATGAGCCATATTCTCGTGCATAATCTAGAAGCTCCGCGCTGCTTGTTCTGAGAGGGCCTGGCAGTGTCTCGCGGACGCTAAATCGAGCGAGCTCCGGCCTCTCGAACAGTTCGCGAGCTAATCTTATGCCAGAGAGGAGTACTTCGCTGTCCGAATGCGCGGAAAGATAGCCGAGAGATATTGCAGGAGGGACATTCGGGTCAGCGGAAACGATTCTCACGGTACCACTGCTTTCAGGAAATGATTGCCATAACCCGACGGTCATGCCCGGCGCCGGCTCAAGTTTGCCTAAGCCAGCGTAACTGCCTGGAGTGAAGCTCAATTGGAGGTCAGCAGCGGCCACGCTGTCCCGGCTTCGAGCGAAGAGAACTGCATTGCTCGCGCCTAAGGACATGAGTCCTCGTCCAAACAAGGCATATACCAACGACTCGTGTAGGAAACGCCACCCACGTGCCCGCTCATTGAGGGTTACGGAGCCTTTAACGCGGTGGGCGATCCGGATAAGGAAGTGGTCCTTTAAGTATTCGCCAACACCAGGCGCATGATGCACCAACGGGATACCGTAATATGCTAAGAGGTTGGAAGGCCCCACGCCGGACAACTGCAATATTTGTGGTGACTTGAGAGCTCCCGCGGTGAGGATAACCTCCCGTCTTGCCTTGACATGGAATAGCTCTCCAGCTCGCAGGAATTCAACCCCTATCGCTCGACGATCTTCAAAGAGGACGCGCGTGCACAGCGCATTTGTGATCAGTTGAAAGTTTGAACGTGCTCGCGCTCGCTTCAGGAATGTGCGGGCAGCGCTTGCCCTAAAGCGACCTCGGCGGTTCTGCTGAAACCATCCGACACCGACATCTCGGCGGCCATTGATATCCGCCAGCACTGGAAAACCGAGGGACTTGGCGCTCTCGATGAACGCCGAAGATAGCGGATGATGGACTGCTAAAGCTGTCACCGGCAAAGGGCCATCACTTCCCCGGCCAGCAGATTCCCCACCATCGTAGTGCTCAATAGACCGGAAGTGGGGCAACAACCCATCGTAGCTCCAACCTGTGCATCCAAGCTGAGCCCAATGATCGTACTCCTGCGGATGCCCGCGAACAAACAGCGTTCCGTTTATCGAACTGCTACCGCCCAAGACCTTTCCCTGAGGTAGAGCAAGGCTCCGACCATTAAGCTCCAGAGACGGTTCACTAAAAAATCTCCAATTAATCGTTCTGTCGTTTTGAAGCTTTAGAAATCCCGCTGGCACGTGAATCAATGGGTTCTTATCAACTGGACCTGCTTCAAGCAGCAAAACTTTGAAGCGTCCATCTTGAGACAATCGGTCAGCAACAACGCTGCCGGCCGACCCTGCCCCAACAATGCAGAAGTCACATTCAATGTGATAGGATGTATCCACATCCTTCTTTGATCGCAATCGCTTGTCCGTTTGCATCGTTAATTTCCTGTCCTGTCTCTGGTCGAAATTGCTGCCTCAAGTAATTCCACCGCGCGCAGGGCAGGAGCTCGGCCTGCGCAACCTCCCAGACCTAAACGCCATTCTAAATGGTGGAGGGCTCTTGCAGGATGACTCTCGCCCTTGGCCTGTTCTCCAGACGCGTAGCGCCGTAGGACAGTTTCTACACTTTCGAGAAAACCTCCATGGCAGCCGAAATGCGCAGTTCACGTACCGAGCCAATCGGAATGCATCGAACTATGCCTGGGCGTGAAAGCGTGAAGATATAAAGACGATTTTCGGTCGTGAATCTCAAAGTCGCTCGCACGCCCCTCAACTGGCGCTATCATTCTGGGCCGGGCAGGCGTTGCTGGCCTTGTGGTGTCGATCAGCGATGACGCCCGGAGTATCTGCGAATGGCTCGGCCCACGTGTGAGACAGGCGCCCTCACAGATGACGAAATCCAACCCAAATTCACGCGTCTCGCACGGGAAAGTCCGTTTGTGGCCGTTAGCAAGACACTGTGTCAGCTGATCGATTTCGCTCACGATGCTCATAAGCAGCCTCCAATTCGTGGCTGAACGCTGCTTGGCCCGCTCAAACGGCCGGTTTGCCGCGCGGCGAGGCGACAGCTAAAGCTTATGCCTGTGGTGATCTTAACAAGGGGTGACAGCAGAATTCTTGATTATACAATGAAGTTTTGCTTACAAACTAACGCAAAAAGCCTCCTGAGGCTTCATATGTGAAATTGCGTGAATGAAGACTTTCGAATTTGTTGCGTGAGGCATTCCCACAAGGGGCCTGGTGCCTTCCACCGCAATCATGGATCGCTTGTTCTTTTGCGGGTCATCACCTCCGCGGCGCTTTCCCGGGGGCGGTCATTGCCCATACCGCGTGGCCCTATCTCCGCTTCCTTTGGCGACAAGAATCCTCCGGGGATGCGGAATTCAGGAATTCACGCGCTATTAGACCACCTTCCCCCTTGTCCGATGTCCGACCATGTCGGATGCGCGACGTCGCAAAGCCAGATCTACCCCCCTGATTTAAACTGTTTTCTTGTCTGGCATGGGAGATGCACTGTCATTCGCAAATGCGTCGCGGACTGAGGAGAATTCGTCCCATGATCACGCACAGCGAAAAATACCGCCGTCGCGGGTTTCCCGGTTGCAGAACGAGCCAAGACGACGCTCGAGTAGGCCTGGCAGCATGAAGACGGTTGCTTGTGTCCTCCGCTCGGGGGGCGAATTCGAGCCGCGCCATGTTGTTCGCCTATTGGACCAGGTGAACGAGCATTTGCCCCGCGCCAAGTTCCGTTGCTTCTCCGACGTGGACGTGCAGGGCGTCGAGGTAATACCGCTTCAGCATGAGTGGCCGGGTTTCTGGGCCAAGATGGAGCTGTTCCGGCCAGAACTTCCCGACGATTGGCTGTTTTTCGATCTGGACACTTCGATTGTCGGCAGTCTCGCGGATATGGCGGCGGTCGAGGGCCCGGTGATACTGAACGAATGCTACTGGCCGGGGGGCGTTGCAAGCGGCATCATGGCGATCCCGCAATCGATCAAGGCGGCGGTATGGGAGGCCTTTACAGCCGCACCCGCGGACCACATGCAGCGGTTCGCTATCGGCGGCGACGCTGTCGGCGGCGATCAGGCGTTTCTTGGGAGTTGCCGGGGAGTCGATTGGCGCCTGTGGCAGGACATCTGCCCCGGTCAACTGTGTTCCTACAAGATAGACGTTCAGCGCCTCGGCCATGTTCCGGCCGGCATCCGCGTGGTGTATTTCCACGGCAAGCCCCGGCCATGGGAGGTAGGTTGGTGAAACCATTCGAGCGACGTGGCAACGCAATCATCCGTCGTCTCTTTTTACCTATGATACCAGTTCTCAAAGAATGGCTGTGAACCGTTCGCAGCCTTTATTATACTTAGTTCGGAGGGCAGGAATGTGACGGATCTTGAACAGATCAGGATGAAACTCAAGCGCAGCCAACAGCACACGTTCCCACTGTACTTACATGAGTTCGGACTGGATTTGACTGTAAACGAGGGTGTGCTTTCACCACATGAATTCCAGTCTTGGCGTTGGTATACAGAGAATTTTCCTCCTTTTGTCGGGAAGCGTATCCTGGAGATCGGCTGCGGCTTCGGTCTGCCTGGACTGTACCTCGCGAAACTCGGCGCGTTGTCCTTGGTTGCTTGCGATATCGACCCTAGGGCAGTCGCGAACACGTTAGAAAATGCTGCAAGAAATGGCATCGACAATGTCGAGGTAATCGAAAGTGACATCTTTAGCAAAATTCCGCCTCGCCGAAAATTTGATTTTGTATTTTGGAACTGTCCGTCGGACTTTGCGCCGGACGACTATATCTATAGTGACGACCTCGAACGAGGAGCCATCGATCCGGGTTATAAATTGCTCAGCCGCTTTCTATCGGAAGGCCCAGAATTCCTTACGGAGTCGGGCAGCATACTCTTAGGCTTCCCCAGTGGTCAGCGGGACGATCTCCTCTCGGAAATCCTCCTCGCAAACGATCTCGATTCCGTACTTCTCGGGTCCGGCACCTACCCTCACGTAAGCCCGATCTACAGATTGTTCTCCATTCACAAAAGGGGCCTAGGCGCATGAAATCAGAACCGTTGCGTTGCGTGCATGGAAGATCGTGAGGTGATAAGAACCTACACCATTGATTAAGGTACTTAAACGCCGTGGACTTTCGGCAATTCCAGTTACGGCACGCCGAATGTTTGGGGGAGCGTGTTTCATAGCGTTACTTACGTTGAACGTTAGGCGCAGCTAGGGCAGCATATGTAGTGATCTATACGAAACTGCCCAGCTTATCTCGAGTCGAGCGGCAGATATCAACATGATCCATTGACATTGGAATTATCGCATGAACTCTCAGACTATCGGCTTTACGCCGGCTGTCGAGCTGGCCGAGCTGATTCGCACCAAGAAGATTTCGCCAGTCGAGTACATGCGCGCCCTCCTGGCGCGCATTGCCGAGCTGGAGCCCAAGGTAAACGCCTTCGCATACCTCGCCGCAGATCGCGCAATGAATGATGCGAAAAAGGCGGAAACTATGTTGATGAGCGGTGGGCGAATTGGGCGTTTGCACGGCGTGCCGGTCACGATCAAAGACCTTTCGATCACCAAGGACATGCCGACACAGCACGGCAGCAAGATCTTCGCCGGCGATCAGCCGACCTCGGATGCGCCGCTCGTGCAACGTCTACGGGACGAGGGCGCGATTATCGTCGGCAAGACTACCGTACCGGAGTTAGGCTGGACGGGCGTCTCGCACAGCCCACTTACGGGCATAACCAGCAACCCATGGATGCTTGGTTATAATGCCGGCGCATCCTCGGCCGGCGCGGGCGCCGCGGCAGCGGCAGGCTATGGGCCGCTGCACCAGGGTAGTGACGGAGCAGGATCGATCCGCATGCCCGCGCATTTTAGCGGTGTATTTGGACTCAAGCCTAGCTTCGGGCGTGTGCCGAACTATCCCGTCCCCGAAGGTGACATGACGGCCCATTACGGACCGATCACACGTACCGTCACCGACAGCGCGCTGATGCTCGAGGTCATGGCCGGTCCACATTGCCTCGACCATACGTCGCTCGAGGCGGAGCCCGCCAACTACATCGATCGGCTGCGCGACGGCGTGAAAGGCAGGCGCATCGCCTATAGTCCGAATCTAGGTTTCGCCCGCGTGGATCCGGAAGTCGCGGAGCTAGTGAAGGCCGCTGTGGCGCGCTTTATGGAACTTGGTGCAATCGTTGAGGAAGTACCCACCCCGTGGGCGAAGGATGGACCGGAATTGATCCGTTTCTTCTGGTCCGCGCATTTGACCGGCTTGGCACAGTACCTTCCGAAATGGGAGGCGGAGATGGATCCTGGGCTAGTCGCCTGCATCAAGCATTCAGAGAACGTTTCGGTTGCGCGCTACCAACAGATGCGCAAGCGTAAGATGGTATACGTAGCGAATATCCATCGCTGGTTCCAAGATTGGAACTTCCTCTTGACACCATCCGCTTCAGTGGCTGCTTTCCCGGCAGAGAAGCTGATGCCCGATCATTGGCCGACGCATCCTTGGGACTGGATCATGTGGGCGGAGTTCTCTTACCCATTCAACATGTCCTGGAACCCGGCCGCAAGCGTACCGTGCGGCTTTACTCCGGCGGGGCTGCCGGTCGGACTGCAGATCGTCGGCAAACGCTTTGACGATCTGGGCGTACTGCAGGCTGCAGCGGCATTCGAACAGCTGCAGCCATGGGCGGACAAGCGCCCGCGGCTCTGATCAGACTTCGCAACACGTAGAGATCTAACCCAGGTAACGCAACTCTAGCGGAGCTGACGCATTGAGTTTACCCAATATGGCGCGACCGTTGCTAGCATGGACACAGAGCTCTTCAACGGTGTACCTCCTTGGCAAGTATATCGGAAACAGAGAAGCTGGCCGGCCTCGACGCGTCTATAAACCATGCTGCAGGAGGAGCGAATACCCGAGTCCGCAACTCGGCAACCTTGGCATATCTCGGAGCTCGAGAGGCAATCGACCGTCGAGAACGACGGACGTGGGGTCTTGGGCAAGGTCGTGCAGCGAGCCTCGAAGGAGGGCGGCTCCTCAATTGGAGGGGCGCTCCACTTTTTAGCGGACGGAGAGCTATTGATGGAGTCGCGGACAAAACGCCTGCTGCTGCGCGAATGGAAGGACGAAGACATCGAACCATTGGCTCGAATGAATGACGATCCCAGAGTTGTAAGATACCTCGCAAGACTGGCCGATCGGAACGCGATTGAGGTATGGATAAATGCCCAACGAGAGCATTTCAAAAAACACGGATATGGCCTCTGGGCACTCGAGCGTTTGGATATTGCCGGGTCGATCGGCTTCTGTGGTCTTGTCAACGTTCCCTATCAAGCGCATTTCACACCGGCGGTTGAAATCGCTTGGAGGTTGCATCCGGATTGGTGGGGACGTGGATATGCAACCGAAGCCGCCGTTGCCGCTCTTGCCTTTGGGTTCCAGAATCTAAAGTTGAACCAAATCGTCGCAAATGCCGCAGGGGACAACGTCGCCTCGCGACGGCTTATGGAACGCATTGGCATGTCCCATGACCCAAAGGGCGACTTCGATCATCCATTCAAGGCTGTTGATGATCCCTTGCGACGCCAAGTCCTTTATAGGCTCTTGTATCAAGATTGGCGCCAAAAACTTCAAAAGTAGACCTCGATGTCCCACCTTTATCCAAAGCGCAATCGGGGTACCATCGGCTACTACGGCGCTGCATGCCGGTTAGGTTTGCACGCTAGTAGAGGCGGAAATTTTCGCTAACGATTTCACTGATCGCTCGATTCGCCGAAACCATTACCGAAAAGCCGCGCCGGACACGTCGCGCCCCGACGAAAAATGGTCGGCGGCACGTCGTCTCGCTCGCGAGCTCGACAGGGTCCTTGACAGTCGGGGGCACGACGCCCCGGCAATCAATCGGGCCGCGGCCGAGCTGTGCCTCTCGACCCGCCCGGTCTACAATCTGCTGGTGCGCTACCGCATCGATCGGACCGTGACATCGCTGCGGCCTCAGCTGGATGGCAGCCGCAAGAAGCGGGTTGATCAAGGACCAAGGCATCGAGGCGATCATTGATCATTGCAAAGACGTTGCGAGAGCAGTGGCTGATGCTGGAGGCTCCGCCGCTCGCTCCCGTCGTGGCCGAGATCCGCGCTCGCTGCGAGGAGGCCGGCTTGGCCGCTCCGTCCTATCTCCCGCTCGCCGGATACCCGGGCTGTTCAGCCCCGAGGAAATCGCGAGGAAGCGATCCGCCGACCCGAAGCTCTCCGTCGGCTCAAACCGCGGCCAGGATATATCCATGCAGCGCGCCCGCTCGACGTCTGCCAGATCGATCATACGCCCACCGACATCAATTTCCGTCATGAGCGGAGGAATCTCCGTTGGTCGAGCGTACCTGACGATCGTCACCGACGTGGCGACGCGCTATATTTTTGGTTTCTGCCTTACCCTTGAGACGCCGTCGGCGCTGTCGCTCGCGCTTTGCCTCGCCCAGGCCATGAGCCCGAAGGAGGCCTGGCTTACCGCCCGGGACGTCGAGCATAGGTGGCCGATGTTCGGTCGACCGCGGTCGCTTGTGACCGACTCCGCCAAGGAGTTCAAAGGCCATGCCTTCCAGCGTGGCTGCGAGGATTGCGGCATTCGCATCCGCTACCGGGGCCGTGGTCGCGTCCATCAGGGTGGCGTGGCCGAAAGGCTGCTCGGGAAGCTCAACTCTGTTTACAGCCCGGCTCGACGGGCCGATCCGTGGCTGATCGTGATGAATACCCTGTGCAACGGAGAGCTCGCCTCAGCTTCTCACATCAAATAATGGAAACGGCTACTTGACCTCAACAACCCCAACCACGGCCTGGTGCCCTCGGAGCGCTCGACCGGCGACACGGTAAAGCGCGGCGGCCTGACGTTGGCCGGGAATCGCCGCGCCCGCCGCGTCCTGATCGAAGGCGCCTGGGCCTACCGCTATCCCGCTAGGGTGACGGAGCCCATTCGCGTCAGGCTCGAGGGTCTGCCGAAGGCCGTGCGGGAGATCGCCTGGAAGGCTTTGCGCCCGCGATCGGCGCCTGACGGCTGCTGGCAAGAAGCAACCCATCGTCGTTGCGGCGATCGCGCGCGAGATGGCGGCGTTCGTGTGGGCCATCGGCCACCAGGTCGAACCGGTGCGTTGAGATGCAGCGCCCTTCTTCATCGGAGATCAGGATCCCGAAAAGCGCGCCCCCGGCGCGGGCGCCGCCGGATTGAAGGCTCCGCCCGCGCCGGATCTCCCGGCGGAAAAACCGGGCAGCACGGTGACGGGATGTGGCCACGGTGGGGAACTCCCGTCCTAACTATGTGGCCGGGCATCAGCCCAACGCCCGATACTAGACAGGGATAGCCCAGGACGGATTACGGTAGTGCGGTAACCAACCCGCGGATAAGAGCTGGATCAACCGTCGTCTCATGGCCCATCCCGTCTCCGTGCTGCCCTCATCAATGGCAAACAAACCTGTGGCAAAAGGCATAGGGCGAAAAAGGCCATCCATCATTCTTGACCATGGTCATAAGAGTTATGTGGCCGAGCCAATCCGCCCGACGCCCGCCCTCTAGACCGAGGAAAGCCCCGAGACGAAGACACGGAGGGCGGTATCCAACCCGCGGATGAGAGTTTGATCAACCGTCGTCTCTGAGCTCCACCCCCGACCCTGTGCAGTTCCAGCCAATCCGACTGCTTTGCACACTCGCGCCAAGCAGTTGTTCCCTCTCGCCTTCAACCTTGACTAGCCCGCGGAACGCTTTTCGGGGCGTTGCCATACTCGCGCTCCTACGCATCGTTGTTCGCGATCAATTGCGCTCGCGTTGCGCGGCGCCGGCTGGATCACCGCCTAGTCTTGTCTTGGAGTTAACTTTCGTAGACGTCGAAGGCAGTGGACAGCCCATCGGGGGGCACAGTCCGCACACCCCTGACCTTCCGTAGGCTTGTTCTGGAGTGGCTAGGCCAGGATTACTAAAGTGATGTCCCGACGGCACCCTTTCGGGATCGGCGTGAAGGACTCCCGTACAGAAGCAAGACACCGGCGATTGGACCACACGAAAAGGGATCGACTTATCGAGGCCGTTATAGAAGCCCGTTTCACAAGCCCAAGCTCCTCCAGTTTCCCGGTCTACCGATAATCGGAGGGTCGATATTATGCAGCCAGCGCATCATTTTTATGTGCGGCCCGTTTTCGCGATTGACACTCTCTGCAATGACGCTAACATGGAATGGCATTCCAAATGATCAGATGTTCCAGGTGAACAATGGATGAATTAGCAAGTCCGAGAGGGTTGAGATTAAGGGCCCCGAGATCGCTTGTCACAGGACTGTGGCTTTTAGTCCTCGTTGCAGTTTGGGCGGTTGCAGTTCGCGTCCTGAAAATCTCGGAGTTCATTCTCCCGAGCCCCGGCTCGGTGCTGGAGTGGATCGCAACCAGGCCAGGCTATTTCCTAACTGCAACTCTCTCCACCTTAAGACTTACCCTTGTCGGGTTCGGCGTCGGCATCGCCGTCGCCATCCCGGTGGGCTTTGCACTTGCCAAAATAAGGTGGCTTGAACGCGCGCTATATCCTTTGATCGTATTCCTGCAGACTATGCCCCTGATCACCATAGTTCCTGTTTTGGTTATCTGGCTCGGATATGGGCTAACTACCACCTCAATCTTGGTCGCTTTCAGCGTGTTCTTCCCTGTGTCGGTGAATACAATTTTAGGGGTGCGAAGTATTCCTCACAATCTCTTTTTCGTCACGCGCACCATGGGAGCGGGTCCCATTCAAACCTTCCAATACATCGACTGGCCGATGGCGCTCCCGTATTTGATGAGTGGTTTTCGGATATCTTTGGCGGTCGCCATAGTCGTCGCAGTTGTAAGCGAATTCATCGCATCCAATGACGGTCTTGGTTACGTCGCGCTGCGTGGAGTTCGAAATAGAGATACCGTCCAGATAGTCGCCGCAGTGCTGATAGCTGCCGCGCTTGGCGTCATCATCAATTCCGCTGCTCAATATATAGAACAGATGATATTAAAAAAATACAGAGAGTGACATACACAACGCATCAACCATCAATGGGAGATAATAATGCGAAAACTTCTACAATCATATGCGATGACTACAATGGTGACAGCTCTGCTGGCGGCTCTGGGAAGCATGCCTGCCGGAGCGGCAGAAAAGATGAAGGTGACCCTGAACTGGTTGCCGGACAATGGGAGCATTGGAATAATTTATGCTGATGCGCTTGGATACTATAAGGACGCGGGGATTGATCTGGATATCGAGCCGGGCAAAGGATCAGGGGCGACCTCGCAGCTCGTTGCGGGTGGTAGCACTGATGTGGGGCTCGCCAGCGCATCAAGCGCGATTGGAATTGCATCAAAGGGCGCGCCGCTTAAAGTCATCGCGCCCATATATCAAGTGGTGGACTGGGGCATCACGTCTCTCAAGGATACACCGATCACGAAACCAAAAGATCTGGAAGGAAAAACAATCGCTCTAGCGCCTGGCGCCGCAGACATTCCTCTCTTTGACACAATGCTGAAGCTGAATGGTGTCGATAAATCTAAAGTCAATATCCAAATGGTTTCCGGCGCGGGTGGAGTGCCGCTCTTAGCCGAGAAACAAATCGACGGCATCTCGGCGGCGCCCGGCGACGTTATGATCCCCTTGGCCACCAAGGGCATTGAGGCGAAGCAGATGTTTTACAAAGACTGGGGTGCTCCGCTTGTGGGTATAAGTCTCATAGCCCGAGCTGACAAGCTCGAGCAGAACCCAGAACTCTACAAGAAGTTTGTTGATGCAACTTTGAAGGGCTACTCAGAAGTTGCAAAGCACCCTAGCGCCGCCGTCGACGCGCTCCGTGAGCGCTACCCCGATGCTGCACCGAAAGAGGAGTTGATGGAGGAGCTGACCAAATTCGATATACCGCTCTTCTGCACTGCGGGCGCCCCGGGGATCGGAGCTGTCCCAGCTGCTACGTGGACGACAACAGGAGAGATTCTGACCGCAACCTTCGGATCGCTGGGGGACGGCGGGATCGCGGCCAAGCATACAGAAAGCTATCTCCCGGCTCAATTGCCAGCCTGTCCTTGATGTCGGCAATGGTGACGGCGCCGTTCGGCGCCGTCACCATGTTCTCGCTTAGAACGATGAGAGCAATAAAATGTTAGCTACCGATGTAAAAAGCCCGACGATGTCGCCCCAATTCCATTTGTCATCTCCGCTTGCGAGATTCATGCCTCCGGTATTGGTGGTGATTGGCTCGCTGATTTTATGGGAATTCGGCAGCGAATGGTTCGAACTTCCTAAGTATCTTCTTCCGGCGCCGTCGGAGTTTATGAATCGGTTCGTTACGGATAGGGGCGTTCTCGCTTACAATTTTTCGGCGACTGCGTACGTCGTGATACTCGGCTTCGCGATTGCGACAGCGATTGCAATCCCCTTGGGACTAGCTATCGCTTCATACCCATCCCTAAACCATAACTTGTTTCCCCTGATTGTATTCTTTGAAACCATACCTAAAACGATTACCGCTCCCCTTTTCGTTGTCTGGCTTGGGTTTGGGCTTTCACCGCGCATTGCGTTGACAGCTGTCATGACGTTCTTTCCTATCTTGCTGAACAGCATCGCCGGATTTTCGGCGATAAATCCACGTTTGAATTATATAACGAGATCGATGGGCGCGACCCCGTGGCAATCATTCCGCTTTGTTAGATTTCCATCAGCAATGCCTATCATTTTTGCTGGCATGAAAATGGGTATGGTCTACGCTGTTACGGGCTGCGTTACGGCGGAATTCGTTGGAGCCAACGAGGGGCTCGCGGCATTGATACTTCAGGCGGCGGACTACATGGATGTCCAGCTGATGTTTGCGGCAATATTCGCGACAGCTATGCTCGGCATGCTGTTGACAGGTATTTTACTTGGGGTTGAAAGATGGCTGATGCCTTGGAGAAGAGATCTGTGAGTATTACTCGTTTAAGCGGCAATGTGCCTCAAATTCACACGACAGCTTCGACGGTGAAGGGCACAACGCCCTCACTGGTGGAGGACGGAAGGCGCAGATTTATCGCCGCCTCGGAACTGTCTAAATCGTTTGGCGGGTTTCAGGCTCTTGGGCCTGTTAACATCCATATTGAGGAGGGGGAGTTTGTAAGCATTCTGGGGCCATCAGGATGCGGCAAGAGCACGCTGATGTTGGTCGTTGCGGGCCTGCTGCAGCCGACCAAGGGCCATATTGAGATCAACGGGAGGGTTCTGAAGCGTTCGATGACCGATGTGGGCATTGTCTTCCAGGATCATTTGCTGCTTGAGTTCCGAACCGCTTTCGAAAACGTGCTTCTGCAGCAGGAAATTCGTGGTCTTGATCGCAATCAGATCCGGAAGCGGGCTCAGGAATTGTTTGGGAAGCTTGGACTTTCCGGGGCAGAGTCACGTTATCCGCGACAGCTGTCAGGCGGAATGCAGCAGCGAGTCTCGATAGCCCGTGCCCTGGTTCATGAGCCCTCGGTTTTGCTTATGGACGAGCCATTCGGGGCTCTTGATGCGATCTCTCGCACTCAAATAAGGCATGATCTCGAGGCGCTGTGGATGGAGACGCGGAAAAGTGTCTTATTTATCACCCATTCTATCGAGGAAGCGATCGGGTTGTCGGACCGCGTCCTGGTCATGTCGAACTCCCCCGGGAGAGTAGTCGAGGAAATTCGCATCGACCTGCCCCGGCCGCGGCCGGCGTATCTTGGCCAGTATCCCGAATTCGCTAAATACGCGCAGCAGATCTACAAGACATTCGAGAAGTTGGGTGTTTACCAGTTCAAATAATTCCGCAGCGCTAAAGCCCTTTGGGATCAGCTAGTTGTTATAGAGGCGCAGTGGCGGCTGCGCGCAATCCGCGGACCTATCGCGTCCGCGAGGGTCTCGCTTCAATGCGAGAACACCAGGAGAAATCGATGAGCGAAGACATGAACGCGGGATCTCCGGGCGAGGACCTGTTCGAATTTGTTCCACGGAGACAAGGGTTCGACGGAGTGAAGACGCTCTACTATGAGACCGTCTTTCAGGATCCAACTCACCTCGAGGTATTTACATATACCGACCGAATGTCATACCGCCCTGGGGATACCGTGCGATTCCACACCAGCACGACCGCAGAGCGTTTCGACATAAGCATCGTTCGCGATGGCCTAAGCCCGCTGAAAATTGCTCATCTAAAAGGCATCAGCGGGGAATCAGTTGGCCTTCGTGAGGACTTTTTCGAACGAGGTTGCGATTGGCCTGAATCCCAATCGTGGCAGATACCTCTCGATGCACCAGCAGGATTTTATATAGCGACAAGTCAGGCAAGCCTAGGCGGCAAGAGTCAGGAGCAAGAGCACGGATTTTTTGTTCTTCCGCACAAGAATAAAGCGAAGGCGATCCTTCTAGTCGCGGCTACAGGGACTTGGAGGGCCTACAACGATTGGGGCGGCTACAGCCATTACGTTGGCCACCATCTGACGGATGGTTGGCATCTTGCCCCAAAGGTCACGTTGCATCGCCCCTGGGCGCGTGGTTTCATGTGGCTGCCGCCGGGTGCCCCGCGCAAGGCGACAAGACAGCAGACACCGATGGAGTCGCCGCCTCGCTACTTTTACGATGAGTTCGCTTACTCACGAGGCTTCAGCAAGTTTTACGCCAGTGCCGGCTGGGCGAGCTACGAGCGGCCATTCCTTTGCTGGGCAGAGGCTCAGGGGCTTGCAGTCGATGTCGTTTCTCAGGGCGACATGGTCGACGATCCGGATCTCTTAGCTGCATACAAATGTGTCGTATTCGTCGGTCACGATGAATACTGGACCTGGGAGATGCGTGAAGCAATCGAGCAGTATATGGATAGCGGAGGCAACGTGGCGCGCTTCGCCGGGAACTTCGGGTGGCAGATTCGGCTAGAAGACAACGGTATCACTCAGGTGTGCTACAAGGATAGGGCGTTCGAGAAAGATCCGCTCGCGGGCACCAAGGACGAGCGCCGCTTGGCGACCGATTGGTGGGATCCGCGGGTTGGCTGGCCTGGGGAACAGACCTTCGGTCTAAATACGCATTTCGGGCTCTTTGCGGGAGTAGGAGGGATGGCAGCCCGTGGACTCGGCGGCTTCACCGTCTATGATCCTAACCACTGGGCGTTTGAGGGACTTTACCTGGGGTACGGGGATGTCATTGGCTCGGAGGCCCAAATCTTTGGCTATGAAGTCGACGGATTGGACTACGAGCTGATAGACGGCATTCCACGCCCGAGCGCCCGCATGAAGACCCCTGAAGGTCTGCAGATTTTGGCGATGGGACTCGCCTCTAACTTAGAGCTTGCCCATGGCCGCAAGGGCGAGAGCCTCTACTGGGGTGACGAAACGACGGCATTTGCGCTTAAGCGCTATGGTGTTGCAACTGACGCCGCCCGGGATGCCGCCGCTCGTGGGTGTGGGATGGTTGTCGCTTTCCAGAAGGGGCGCGGCTCTGTATTTCATGCTGGCACCTGCGAGTGGGTTGCGGGCCTTCAGCAAGGCGATCCGGCGACCTGCCGCATTACACGTAATGTGCTGGATCGGTTCACCAGTCTTTAGGATGCCGATGGCTGTCTCCGCATTCTGTACGTGCGCACAAAGCAGATGTACTAATTGTGCGATTTGCCCAAATTTATAGTTGTCCAACCGACCTTTGGGGGTCGGTGGAGCAGCGCTCCACAATCCCGGGGAGTATATGGTCAGAACAATGATGGTGCACCGGTGTCATATTCTCTCGCGCTTGATTGGAACGCTCCAGTAAACATTGGTTGAGTCTGGGGTTTCGAGGTGGTTGATCCGGACATTGAGCAATTCGTGCTTGTGGGCGGTTCGAGTCATAGCCCCTGACAATGCCGTTGAGAAGGGACTGACCGGTGACATCTGCCTTGGATACGAAGACATCGACGACGATCGCGGCAGCGGGGCTGCCGAGGGTGGCCTGGGGCACAGGGGGGTACGTTACAGATACATCCGGCAAGACCTATATCGACGGCTCCGGCGGACCGGCGGTGTACAGCCTCGGCTATAGCAACATCGAGGTCGTGGACGCCATCCACGATCAGATGAAGCGTGTTATGCATGGCTACCGCTATACTTTTACCAGCGACCCCATGGAAGAGCTTACGGCGCTGATCAGTGAAGCCTGCGGCGCGGATCTTGATTCGATGGTTTTCGTGTCTGGAGGGTCGGAAGCGGTCGAATCCTGTTTGAAATTGGCATTGCAATATCATGCAGCGCGCGGCGAGAGGTCCCGTTACAAATTTATCTCCCGCCATCGGTCCTGGCACGGCAACTCGCTTGGCGCGCTCGCAGTCTCTGGCTTTGCAGAACGTAGGGCCCCTTACGAACATGCGTTACCACCCATATCGTTTCTATCGCCCGTCAATGCCTATCGCCCGCCGTCCGGTGTTTCCCCTGACGCGGTGGCGGAAATCTGCGCTCTGGAGCTAGCTACCGAGATCGAACGGCTGGGACCCGAACAGGTTGCTGCCTTCATCTTCGAGCCGGTCGTCGGCGCTGCGGGTGGCGTCGTTCCAGCGCCTCCGGGTTATTCCGCACGCATCCGGGAAATATGTGATCACTACGGCGTTTTGATGATTGCCGACGAGGTGATGTGTGGAAGCGGGAGGTGCGGCACCTTTCGCGCGCTTGAACATGATCAGGTTGCCCCTGACATCATGCCGATATCCAAGAGCCTGGGCGGTGGATACATACCGCTCGGCGCTGCGGTTTATGGCCACCGGGTGAGAGATGCCATAACAGCAATATATGGTGGACCGATGACAGGTCATACGTTTACTGGCCATACGGCTGCCTGTGCGGCCGGCGTTGCGGTGCAGAGGATCATCAAGCGCGACCGTCTCTTGGAGCGCATCAGGTCGAACAGTCCGCGGTTTTTTCAACTTGTGCGGGACTCCTTGGACGGCGTGGAAGCAGTCGGAGATATCCGTGGCAGAGGCTATTTCCTCGGTGTGGAGCTTGTGGCGGACCGAGCAACCAAGGTGCCCTTTCCTGCCGAGAAGAAGCTGTTCTTGAAGGTTCGCGAGCGCGCCCTCGAGAATGGATTGATCTGCTACCCCTCGGGCGGAAACGTAGACGGTTTCTCTGGCGATACCATCATCCTCGCACCTCGCTACAATTCGCCGGACAGTGAACTTGAAGAGATCGCTGACAAGCTTGGTATATCTGTTCGCCAAGCACTTTCAGACGTGGAGCCCTTGAGATGAAGCAAACTCGCTCAACCATCATCACGTGCGCGATCACTGGATCGATTCACACGCCATCTATGTCACCCTATCTCCCAGTGTCGGAGGAGGAGACCGTCAAGCAGGCAGTCGGTGCGGCCCAGGCCGGCGCGGCAGTCCTCCACCTTCACGTGCGCGACCCGAATACGGGCAAACCTTCAGCGGATCCCGAGCTGTTTTTGCGGGTTGTGAAGAAGATAGAAGCCCAAACTGACGCGGTGCTCAGTATCACGACGGGCGGAAGCGCTAAAATGTCAGTCGAGGAACGGCTAGAGGCGCCGACTTTGATCGGGCCCGAATTGTGCTCACTTAACCTCGGAACGATGAACTTTGCTCTTCACTCCATGGCGGAGAAGCCGCGGGAATGGAAGCACGACTGGGAAAAGCCGTTTCTGACCTCCACCAAGGACGGCTTCTTCAAGAACACTTTCAACGACATGGAGCGGATCATCAAGGACCTCGATGCTCGCTTCGGCACGAGATTTGAGTTCGAGGCTTATGACGTGGGCCATCTATATAGCCTTGCGCACTTGGTCGACCGCGGTATCGTTACCTCTAAGCCTTTCGTCCAGTTTGTGATGGGTATTCTAGGCGGGATCGGCGCCGATGCCGACAGCTTGATGCTGATGAAGGATACGGCGACCCGACTCTTCGGCAACGATATCGAATGGTCAGCCCTGCCCGGCGGTCGGGCTCAGATGCCTCTTTGCACCATGGCGGCAGTTATGGGAGGCAACATTCGCGTCGGGCTTGAGGACAACCTTTGGCTTGGTCCCGGCGAACTTGCGCAGACAAACGCCCAACAGGTCCGAAAGATCGCTAGTATCTTGGCTGAATTGCACCAGCCGATAGCATCTGCTGCTGAGGCCCGGCAGCGTCTGGGAATAAGGGCCGGATCGTGACTATTGGCGACAGATTGGATGCGATCCGCCGTCGCGAGGCCAAAGTTCCGCTCTACGAGCTGATAGGTCTTCGGGTCAACGATTTCGGCCCTGGCAGGGTGTCGATGTCGCTGACGCCGGCGCAGACACATGCCAATCCGCGGGGAAGCCTTGCCGGAGGCATCATCGCAACCGCATTGGATACAGCCGCCGCCTGGAGCTGTGATCTTCTTTGTTCCGAAGGGAACATTTGCACCACCATCGACTTGAAAGTGAATTTTCTTCGGCCGCTCGCGGTCACCGATGGAGACGTTGACGTAGTCGCTACAGCCTTGCATTCAGGCTCCAGGATCATGGTCTCCGAGGCGAAAATGTCCCGTAAAGACGGCAAGTTGATTGCGGTAGCCTTGGTAACCCTTGCTGTCGTTTCAACCTAGTGCGCGGGGCGCTGTCACGTTGTGCACATAAAACGCGTGGGGGCGGGACGAAGAGATTGCGCAGAGCCGAGAAGATCGACACGAAGCGTTGCAGTGCTCCTGGTGATCGGAAGCCTTGGAGTAACCATCCGGCGTGGGCCGCGGCAGACGCCGTTTTCGCGTGTTAAGCTGCTTGCATGGAGATCGACACCGACAAGATCGACGATGTCGTTCTGGGCTTGCTTTGGCTAACGCTGCATGAAGAAAGGCGCGCCTGGAAGGGTTGGATTGGGATGCTCTGGATGGCTTGCACCGTAAGCGATGCGCCAAGGCACCTTTCCCGAAATCGTCTTGATGGTTAGGTCGCTTGTTGGTCGGCGCGCCGGCGCCGATCACTCCGGGTCATAACGGGTGACGTAGTGGAGTTCGCGCAGGGCGGGGAAAACCAGGGCGATGTCTTTGTACACCACGTGCTCGATGAAGTACGCCGTCTCGGGCCCCGGCCTGGGCTTGCCGAGGATGGGCCTCCCGTTTTTGCGTTTTTGTCGACGCAGTAGATCAGGATCGGCAGCAGCAGGCCGAGAAAGGCCATCAACTGGCGCGGAGTGTCGAACCGGCGGACATCGCCGACTTCGCTGACGAAGGTGACGGCAACGATGAAGGCACAGCACGCAGCGCCTGATAGGCCGCCACCACCGGCGCCATCGACCAGCTCGGCACCAGCTCGGCCAGTTGCGCATCCAGCGTACCCCTCCGGTGACGGCCGCCTTGCTGAGGTAGGCTGAAGGCTGCGAGTCCTAGTGCAAGCACTAGGGGTAGCCCCTGTGACGAAGCATCAGATCGAAGTGATCACGTCGGTTGAGCGGCGCCGGCGCTGGTCTCGGGAGGAGAAGGAGCGGTTGGTCACGGCGACGTTTGAGGCTGGGGCCAGTGTTTCCGAGATCGCACGATCGGCCGGCATTCATGGAAGCCAGCTTTTCCGGTGGCGCAAGGAGCTCTGCCAGTTCTCCGCGCCGTCCATGCCGCAACTCGTTCCCGTGGAAGTAGTCGAGGCGCTGCCAGCGCCGCAACCGCCTGCGCAGCCACCGCCGATCTCCCGACCGCGCAAGAAGAGCAGCATGGTGACGATCGAGCTTGGCGGCGCCCGCCGCCTGCGGGTCGAGAGTGATATCGATAGCGAGGCGCTCGGCCGGATCCTGGATGTTCTGGAGCGGCGATGATCCCGGTTCCGAGCGGCGTAAAGGTGTGGCTCGCCACAGGCTACACGGACATGCGCAAGGGCTTCCCCGGCCTTGCATTGATGGTGCAGGAGACCTTGAAGCGCGATCCGCACACCGGTCACCTGTTCTGCTTCCGCGGGCGGCAGGGTGGCTTGATCAAGGTGATCTGGCATGACGGCCAGGGTGCCTGCCTGTTTACGAAGAAGCTCGAGCGCGGGCGTTTTATTTGGCCCTCGGCGGCCGACGGCACGGTGGTGATCACGCCCGCTCAGCTCGGCTATCTGCTCGAAGGCATCGACTGGCGGATGCCGCAAAAAGCCTGGCGTCCGAGCTCGGCGGGATGAGCAAAATCATTGGCATGGAGGAGCGAATATGATTCCATCGCGCCATGACCGATGCGGCCGATCAGCTTCCCGGTGACCTTGCCAGTGCGCACGCGATGATCCTCGCCGAGCGTGCCGCCCGCCGTGAGGCGCAAGCGCTCGCCGCCCGCGCGCAAGCCGTGAACTCGCACTCGGATGCGCTGATCGCTCGGCTCAGGCTGGAGATCGAGAAGCTGAAGCGCGAGATCCATGGCAGCCGGTCCGAACGCAAGGCGCGGCTTCTCGAACAGATGGAGCTGCAGCTTGAGGAGTTGGAAGCCGACGCCAGCCATGACGAATTGGCGGCGGAACTGACGGCACGCCCCTCGACGGTCAGGGCGTTCGAGCGCAAGCGCCCGTCGCGCAAGCCTTTCCCCGACCATCTGCCGCGTGAGCGCGTGGTCATCGCCGCGCCGGCGAACTGCCCGTGTTGCGGTTCGGGCAAGCTGGCCAAGCTTGGCGAGGATGTTACCGAGACGCTGGAGGTGATCCCGCGCCAGTGGAAGGTGATCCAGACCGTGCGCGAGAAGTTCTCTTGCCGCCAATGCGAGAAGATCGCACAGCCGCCGGCGCCCTTCCATGTGACGCCGCGCGGCTTTTCTGGGCCGAACCTTTTGGCGATGATCCTGTTCGAGAAGTTCGCCCAGCACCAGCCGCTGAACAGGCAGAGCGAGCGCTACGCCCGCGAAGGCATCGACCTCAGCCTGTCGACGCTTGCGGACCAGGTCGGAGCCTGTGCCGCGGCGCTGAAGCCGGTGCATGGACTGATCGAGACGCATGTGCTTGCCGCCGAGCGGCTGCATGGCGATGACACCACCGTACCGATCCTGGCGAAAGGCAAGACCGATACCGGTCGTATCTGGACCTATGTCAGGGATTATGCGCACCCGATGATTATGCGCAGCTCACCGTGACATTTATCCAGTTTTCTTCGGCAGATCATTGAGATGGTGGCCGGCATTCAAACTAGGCGCTGCGCATAATCCTTCCGAGTCCAATCAACTCGGAAGGAGACAACATGCAAAAAGCGATCATCCTTCAGCCACAGCCCCGCGCTTGGCTGGAGGGCAGTATTCTTCGGCCCTACGTTTCGCAGTACGGTGAGCTATGGCGCGGCGATCAGGATGAGACGGCGGCGACAATCTAGATGAGACTCTTATGTCGCGGTCGATTGGAAGTTATCACGCTGATCGTCGCTGGCAAGAACTTCGCTGGTTTCTGATTGCCGCTCCGCGACAAGTTCCTGGGTGTTTTTGATTGTCGCGTATGAGGCTGGTCTGCCGCGCTGGCGTTTGGCTTCCATTGCGGATCTGCGCCGATAGCTTTCGACATTCATCTCGAAGATCGTTGCGTGGTGGACGAGGCGGTCGACCGCGGCGAGCGTCATAGCGGGGTCCGGGAAGACCCTGTTCCATTCCCCAAAGGGCTGATTGGCGGTGATCATGATGGAACGCCGCTCGTAACGGGCGGAGATGAGCTCGAAGAGCACGCTGGTTTCGGCCTGGTCCTTGGTGACGTAGGCCAGATCGTCGAGGATGAGCAGATCGAACTTGTCGAGCTTGTCGATGGCGGATTCGAGCTGGAGTTCACGCCGCGCAACCTGAAGCTTCTGGACGAGATCGGTGGTGCGGGTGAACATCACGCGCCAGCCGTTCTCGATCAGCGCAAGGCCGATGGCTGCGGCGAGATGACTCTTGCCGCCGCCGGGCGGCCCGAACATGAGGACGTTGGCGCCTTTTGCGAGCCAACTGTCGCCGGCGGTGATCGCCATGACCTGGGCCTTGGAGACCATGGGCACGGCATCGAAGGCGAAGCTGTCGAGCGTCTTTCCGGGCGGCAGGTGCGCCTCGGCGAGATGCCTTTCGATCCTGCGATGGGCACGTTCGGCCAGTTCATGCTCGGCGATGGCCGAGAGGAAGCGCGCGGCCGGCCACCCCTCCCGATCCGCCTGTTCGGCAAATTGCGGCCAGAGCGTCTTGATCGTCGGCAGCCTCAGTTCGTTGAGCATGATGCCGAGACGAGCTTCGTCGATAGTGTGGGCGCCCTTCATGCGGCTTCTCCCGCATACGTCGTGCCGATCAGGGCTTCATAGCCATTGAGCGACGCCAGTTGCACATGAACGGTCGGCAACCGGGCCGGGTCCGGAGCGAAGAGGGTTCGCAGGGCGGCAATGTCGGGCAGGTCGCCGGCGTCGAGCGTTCTGGCAAGCTCCTCGGCCAGTTCACGCTCGCAGCCGCGATCATGGGCCAGTGTCAGCAACTCGACGGTGATCTTGCAGGCTTGCTTGTCGGGAAGATGCTCGATGAGAGCCTCAAAAGCCCTGCGGTATTCCTGACGCGGGAAGAGCTTGTCGCGATAGACGAGCCCGCGAAGCGCCATCGGCTTCTTGCGCAAGGAATGGATGACGTGGTGGTAATTGACGACCTGGTCATGCCGGCCGTCGGCATGGCCACGCCCGCGGGGCAAGGTCATCAGATGCGTGCCGCCGATGAAGACCTCGAGGCGATCGTCGAAGAGGCGCACACGAAGCCGATGTCCGATCAGGCGGGAGGGCACGGTGTAGAAGACCTTGCGCAAGGTGAAGCCGCCGGTGCGCGATACCGTGACGACCACCTCTTCGAAGTCGGTGGTGCGACGATCGGGAAGCCCCTGCAAATGCGAACGCTCGGCGTCGATGCGCTTGCCGTGTGCCGCATTGCGGCGGCTGACAATCTCATCGATGAAGATGCGGTAGGAGCCGAGATCGTCGAAGTCCCTTGTTCCGCGCATCAGCAGGGCGTCGCGAACGGCGTTCTTGAGATAGCCGTGGGAGCTTTCGATCGAGCCGTTCTCGTGGGCGATGCCTTTGTTGTTGCGGGTTGGCGTCATGCGGTAGTGGGCGCACAGTTCCTCATAGCGGCGCGTGAGATCGGCCTTTGCGTCGGCATCGAGGTTGCGGAAGGCGGCCGACAGGCTGTCGCTGCGGTGATAGAGCGGCGTGCCGCCAACAGACCACAACGCGTTTTGAAGCCCTTCGGCCAGGGCGACGAAGCTTTCGCCGCCGAGGATGACATGGGCGTGCTCAAAGCCCGACCAGGCGAGCCGAAAGTGGTAAAGGAGGTGGTCGAGCGGCTGACCGGCGATCGTTACGCCGAGGCCGCTCATGTCGGTAAAGTCTGACAGCCCCAGTCGGCCGGGCTCGTGCCTCTGGCGGAAGATCACCTCCTGTGCCTCACCGTGAACAGCCCGCCATGACCGGATCCGTCGCTCAAGCGTACGGCGAATGCCTTCGGACAGTTCCGGATGGCGCCGCAGCATCTCGTCGTAAACGGCGACGGCACGGATGCCGGGAGCGGCCTTCAGAAGAGGAACGACCTCCGCGTCGAAGATATGCTCAAGCGGATCGGGGCGACGCCGGCCGCGCGGCGGCCTGTTTTGCGATGGAAGGCTGGCTTCCTTCTCGATGCGATAAGCCGTCGCCCGGCTGATCGACGCCTTTGCGGCGGCGATCTCAACAGAATGCGTTTGTCGGTACTTCATAAAAAGCCTCGTCTGATGATCGGTTACGTGGCGACCCGGCACAAAGGTGATTCTCCATTCCAGAAAACACCAACGCTACCGGCCCGACCGCGATCATGAGACGCCGAAAAATTGCGCCGCGGCGGGGATGTAACTCCGGTCGGGCTACGCCCTCCCTTCGTCACACCCCCGCCGCCGAGTCTCATCCCGATTGACGCTGAATCTCACCTTGATTGTCGCCGCGCAGTGAGCACTTGCAGCGCAGGCGATATGCGCCGAACACGCAGCGCGCCTATTTGTGCTGCATCGCGCATTTCGCCTATTGGCTGACTCAGGAGGGGTATGACCTGGAAGCGATCGGCCAGGGCGCCGTTATGCGCTTTCTCTCGGAGCACCTGCCGGCGTGCGCCTGCTCCGACCCGGTCCGTCGTTTGCGCCATGAGCTGCAGGCTGCACCGGGCCATCTTTTGGAGGTGCTCGAAGCCGGCGGCGTGGTGCTGCAGTATCCTGCCCGCAATTCCGCCATCGAACAGGAGCTGACGCGCTTCGATACCCACATGCGCGACGTCTGGGGATTGGCGGACAACACCCGTCGGAAGCGTTGCCGAGTGATTGGAGGATTTCTCGTCGAGCATTTCGGCGAGCAGCCGATTTCCCTGGCGACAGTCAACGCCGCATCCATCCGCCGCTTCGTCCTTGGCAAACAGGGGCGAAGACCCACCACCGTCGCCGCGATCGGCGTCATCATTGGCTGCTATCTCCGCTTCCGCAGCATGTCCGGCGACCGGGTGAGCGAACTGAAGGCCGCGATTCCCCGGGTCGCCCACTGGCGGTTGGCATCTTTGCCTGAGGTGCTGACCGGCGCCGAGATCGACGAACTGCTGAGTTCCTTTGATCAGGCGTTCCCGTCGCGCCTGCGGGCTTATGCGATGGTGCGGTGTCTGATCGATCTCGGTCCTCGATCCAGCGAAGTCGTCAAGCTGCAGCTTGACGACATCAACTGGGCCGATGGCACGATCAAGCTTGTCGGCACCAAGAGCCGACGCGCGGATGCTCTGCCGCTACCGTTCGAGACGGGAGCGGCGATCGCAGCCTATCTGCACGAGGAGCGGCCCGCGACGTCGAACCGGGCCATATTTGTTCGCCATGTTGCCCCCTACGACGAGCCGATCACGACGAAGAGCGTCAAACGCGCAGTGCTGGCCGGCTACCGAAGATGTGGATGGACGCGGACCGGTGTCCACATTCTCCGCCACAGCATGGCGAGCCGACTTCTGCACCCTCAGATATGTCGCCGAGATGCTCGGCGAGGCAGACGTTTTGCGCGATTGCTCGATCGAGATGTTCTCAGAAGACGGTTGCCTGAGCGCCTACGACGGCTATCCCGCAACCGAATTAAGCGAAACTATCATCGTCTTCACCCAAGATGGCATCGACAACCTTCGGCAAATCCTTCACGAGCGCAGGGCTACCGGTGACGCTCCGCCCAAACCCGCCGCAGGAAATCTCCCGAGACCATAGCCAATACGGCCTTGGCCGTATGGATACCATCCAGCCGCTCCAGCCGGTCCTGCGCATCGGTGATCACGTCGACCTGGTCCTGGAACACGATCTGCTGGGCCAGATGGTCGAACCTTTGCGCCGCCAGCCAGCGGGCATGGGGCCGGGTCCAGTTCTTGCGACCGGTAAAGACCCGGCCATGGCGCAGCAGGAACGACAGAAGCTGCTGGCGCTTGGATCAGCGAGGGCGCAACAGAGCCAGAACACCGCTGTTCGAGGATAGCATGCCGCCGTCAAGGGGGGCGACGACGGACTTGCCGCCGACTTATGACAAGCCGCTCGGCGGCAGCGTAAGATCATTCATGGCGGGTGTGGTCTCCGGGAAATGGCTGGATCGGCTTAAGCAACCAAATCCTAGGTCATTTCAACGGCTTGCATCACAACCGCCAACCACCGTGAATTTTCGGGCTAGGCGGACTGCTCCAAGCTATTGTATCGCCTGAGAGGCCAAAGCTCGCCCAGCTTGGCGGCCGTTGCCAACACTGACGATGCTACTTTCTCGTGCCGGTCCGCAGTTAGGCGCGAGCTAGGTCCAGCGACGCTGACCGTGCCGACCGTCTGACCACCCGACAGAGTGATAGGAGCGGCAATCGCAACGACCCCAGGTTCAGCCGCCTCGTCCGAAATTGCCCAGCCTCGCTTTTTAGTCAGTTCGAGTTCCTTGATGAACTCTTCCAAAGAGGCCATCGATTGCTTGGCTATGCCATCCGCGCCGTCATTGATGGCAATACGGATTGCTTCTGGCTGACTGAGCGTTGCCAAGTAAGCTCTGCCGTTGGCGGTAGTACTCAAGCGGACGCTTGCTACCATTTCAGGCTGATACTTTAATCCATTTCGCGCGCCTTGCACTTGGGCAATCCATGTCAACGTCTCACCCTGTACGACCGCCATCCGAACGAGCTCCGCGCTCTCAGTCGACAGTTCCTCCAACACAGGCTGGCAGACGTCAGTAAGGTGGGTTGCGCTAAGGAACCGCTGTCCCAGAATGGCAAGCCTGAGCGTTAGCTTGTAAAAACCCGTAACGGGCTCCTGCTCTACCCAGCCAATTTCGCACAATAAATTGAGCATTCGGTGGGCAGCGCTTTTCTGGAGGTCGAGCTTTTCGGCGACTTCGCCGAGTCGCATCGACGAAGCCTCTTTTGCAAGCAGCTCAATGACTGCGAAACATCGCTCTACGAGAGAATTGACAACCCGCACACCGGCCTCCAAGACGTTCCAACAAGAACAGCATTCTAATCTCAGGGCCCTTTACGGGTCAAGATTATTCTAGGGCGATCTCGGCCGTGTCAATTCCTGAGAAGAAGCGCCTGTCTTTGCTTGCCGGCCCCGAGGCAAAGGCGGCTGGCGCGTGTCCTCACACGACGCCAATCAATTTGACACGTTGTCCTAAATGGAATATCGTTCTAACTTGATGGACGGTCGAGCCTTTCAGCCTCGACTTCGTTCTGAATACAGAACGCCGATCGGCTGTAGCCAAAATGCAGGCCTCTTCAAGGCCTGCTTTGTTGCGGGTTAAGTAAGGTCCGGGGATGGTCAAGCATTGGGATTTCGAAATTGACTTTTGCGTCGCAGGGGCGGGATCTGCGGGAAGCGTTGTCGCTGCGCGTCTCTCTGAAGATGACAGCTCCGTTTTATTGTTAGAGGCTGGTCCAAAAGATTGGAATCCGTTCATACACATTCCCGCAGGATACTTTTACTTATTAAAAAATCGTCGGCTTAACTGGATGTACAAGACGGAGCCGGATTCTGAGGGCTTCGATCGCAGCATTGTTGCTCCTGCCGGCAGAGGTTTGGGTGGCAGCAGTTCGATCAATGGAATCCTATTCGCGAGAGGACAAGCAGCGGAATACGACTGGTGGGCCGAACAGTTAGGCTGTCCGGGGTGGAATTACCGGGATTTACTACCCTACTTCCGAAAAGCCGAGACGTTTGAAGGCCAAGCTTCCCAGCACCGCGGCACGTTCGGCCCTGTCTCGGTTGCTCCGTTTCGCACCGTCCATCCTCTTGCACAGGATTTTGTGAGTGCGGCGACCCAGGCTGGATATGCCGAGGTTGCAGACATGAATGCGCCAGACAGGGAGGGCGCTAGCCTTTTCCAACAGAACCGCAAAGGTCGCTTCAGGTCGAATACTGCCTCAGCGTACCTGCGTCCGGCTTTGAAAAAGGGCCAAAATCTGCGAATCGAGACGAATGCACTTTGCACTCGGATTATATTCGATGGAAGGAAGGTGGACGGCCTAGAGTTTTTCCAAAACGGGAATACTCGACGGGTGAAAATACGGCGCGAGCTGATTATTTCGTGCGGAGCTCTGCGGTCTCCGCAATTGCTGCAGCTAAGTGGAATCGGGGATCCAGCTCGCCTGAACCAAATAGGGGTTCCGGTTGTTCATGCGTTGCCTGCGGTCGGCCAGAATTTTCGTGACCAGTATATCGTCAGGATTTCTCACCGTACGCGGGGTACACTTACGATCAACGAAATGAACACGTTCGCAACGATCGCCCTGGAGGGTTTGAAATACCTCACTCAAAATAGAGGACTACTAACTCTGGGAGCGAGTATGGCATCGCTCTTTTGTAGGAGTTCCCCTTTAGCAAAATTTTGTGATTTGCAGCTGATGTTCGCCCCAGTTAGCTTCTCACCATCGGTTCCGGGCGCTCTTGAAAAAGAAGGCGGCATGACCATCGGCGTGTTCCTAACGTGTCCGGATAGCAAGGGAAGTGTGTCGGTTCGTTCCTCGAACCCGCTGGAGATGCCGGTCATACGCCCGAACTATCTGAGCGCGCCAACGGACTGGCCGCGACTTCTTGTTGGGCTTCGGACTGCCCGGCAGGTATTCGAAATGGATGCCCTCAAACGGTGGAGTTTAGGTGAAACGAGGCCGGGACCTGGCCTGGCTACCGATGACGAATTATACGACTTTGCGCGACGCGTGGGGTCGACGGCTGCGCACTACACCGGCACGTGCCAAATGGGCTCAGACGATACGAGTGTTACGGATCCGTTGCTTCGCGTGCGCGGCGTATCAGGACTGAGGGTAGTCGACAATTCAGTCCTTCCCAGCCCAGTTTCGGGCGGGATGAACGCCACAGCAATAGCGGTTGCCGAGAGAGCTGCCGACCTCATTCGAGGACGCGTCACCCGTTCCTAATCGAGGCGGGGACGTGCTTTGCGGCAGTTGTCTGCGAGAGCATGTCAGACGTCCTAACGCGTGAAGCGTCTCGCCCGACAGATATTCCTGCGCGACTGCTCAAATTCGATGCTCTGGTCAATTCCTTAAGCCTGATCTGACTACTCCAGGACGCACTGCAGAACGGGGGCCTATCTATTCCATCGGAAATAGAGGATATGGCCACGTTGTCTGAGAGGGCGCAGCCAAAAAGGCGGTTCGAGGCCCTAGCGGTGAGCTTCCTCCTGCGAGCACCGCGCTGTCGAAGACACGCGTATCATTCGAAGCCGCACGCGCCGGGATCTGTCATGGCGAAAGCCGAATGGCTGAGCTACTCGAGCAAGACCGAGTGGGCAATTGATACGAATCTGAATGGACCCCTCGAAATGCCGAAGGCTATTACTCTTCAGAAATCTGGCTCGTACGACTTCGTCGATCGGCCCACAACGGAAGTTCTGTGTACTTAAACTTTCTGTCGTATCGGCGCACCGGGCGGTGTGGTTTTGAGGAGATAGAAAGCATCGTTGATCACGAATCCGTCTAGGCCTGTTGCCCGGGCGTAAGCTAGCAAGTCGCTTGCGCGATTGATGAAGCCGGCACCGTTGAAGTTCAGCGATGTGTTGCAAAGAACGCCGACGCCGCTTTTCGCCTTGAACGAGGTAAGCAGTTGAAACAGGTGCGGGTTCTGCTCCCGGGAAACGGTTTGGGCCCGCGCTGTGCCATCAACATGCGTAACGGCCTCCAATCGGCTATCGAGGACCTTCTGGAAAAGAAGCATGTAAGGCGATGGGCGTGCCAGGTCGAAGTGAAGCGCCACGTCCTCTTCAAGGCAAACCGGCGCGATCGGGCGGAAACCCTCCCGGTTCTTGATGCGGTTTAAGCGCTTACGGGTTGCCTTTGAAAAAGGCGCCGCTAGAATTGAGCGGTTGCCGAGCGCCCGCGGTCCGATTTCGCAATTTCCCTGTACCCAGCCGATCACCTTGTCACGGAGCAACGCCGAGGCTACCTGACCGTAGTCGAGTGGATGGACCTCAAGCCCGGTGCGATCAATTTCATCGAGTATGAATGGCTGGCCTGAATAGACATTCCATGTGATCTTCGTATTACCGGTGAAATGCCGCATTGCGTCGACTGCAGTCCCGATCGCCGAGCCTGTATCGTTTGTGCACGGCGGAATAAAAACATCGGAAAAAAGGTTCGTTTCGAGCCACCTGCGGTTCCACTCGCAATTCAAACCGCACCCGCCGGAAATCAGCAGCGGGTAGCCCTTTGTCAGGTTCTTCTTCGCGAAAGTGTGGAACGAATCGAAGATGGCGTCTGAAAATCGCCTGGCGACATTGGTGAACTTCTGGTGGGTTACGCCGACGTTGTAATAGGGCGACTTACGCAAATTCTCCTTGCTCAGCGAATGCAAGAAAGTGTCGTATGGAAGCAAGAAGTCGATCAGCGCCCGCTCGTCCCGGTCGGGCGATCCGGTCTGCCCATAGGCGCAAAGCGCCATTAACTTGCCGGAGTCTTCGTAGCGCAACTCTCCTTCGGGCAACGTGAATTTCGGATCGGCCAGCGCATAGAGGAAAGCGTACTTGTTCCCAGGACTCGCCATCACTTTCCCCAAATGCACAAACTCCAGGCGCTCATCGATTTCATAGAAATCACCGAGGCCCCCTTCCCAGATCAGCGCATAACAGGGCATTCCGGCGGGGAACGGTGACATGCCGTAGGAGCACCAAAGATGGGAGCGCTCGTGTGTCGAGGAATAGAAATGCACCTTTCTACCGAAGATCGTCTTCTCGCCGACAACCTCCGACCGCTCGGCTATGCCGTAGTAGCCGGCGGCTACGGAGCTGTCCGGCGCGATACCTTTCTTCAACCACCCACTGATAGCAACCACATCCGGAATGGCGTCCAGGCGCCCAGCCGCGTCGAGGACTGACGTCGGGGTGATGGTCGAATACCTGAGAAAGCTATCCTTCTCGGCCTCGTAGGAATAGGTGAGCTCGACTGCTGACGCATCTAGTGCTGCAATCGTGCCATCATGACCCGGTTTGAAGGAAATTACCCTCATGTGTTTCAAGCTCCTGCCCATAAAGATACAACCGTTGGACGCGGGAAAGATGAGGTTCCAGCTACGCGAGAGAAGATGCACGCCGCGTCCATAGCTCTAGGCCCCCGATAGGCAGTAGAATTGATTGGATATTCTTCTTCAGACGATGTGTTGGCGGTAACTCTCGCCCGAGACTGGGATTAGAAATGTCGTCGGCGACGACATAACCGGTGCCGACGGCTTTGGATAGAGTTCGTGGAACGCACTTATGCAATAGATTTTCTGCGGCTCGATCAAGCAAAACTCGATTACTTCCTGTAACCGCTCTTAGTTTTAATTGCATTTCCTTCGCCGAAAACAATATTAGCTTTCAGTCCGGCTCATCTGACCTTGTCATATGTGAAGATCTGCTTTTCCGCGGCAAAGTCGCAGCTCGTCACTATGCCGCCAGTCACACGCGCTAGCTCGGCCAGGTAGATCGTCGAACGGCCATAGGACGTCCCGAGTTCAAGAAGGGGACGCGCTGTCGGTGCCTTGACATAGGAATTCAAGACTCCTCCAGAATCCAGTCCAATAGAATTTAGAACGGCGGGGCCGCGTCCTTTAACGGAAGTCGTATGAGTTAGCGCAAATTGAGGCATTGCCGTTATAGCCTAAATTTTTTGTGCAGAGTTCTAATCGCCCTTACAGTTGGCCGTTATACAGCCGCAGGGACGATAACAAAAAACGCTTTGCCAAGCCGATGAACCATATTTGCACAAAATACCAGACTTAGGAAGGCTGATTGTGCTAATATTGTTTTATACAGTTGAAAACTTCTTTTAATATATGTCGCTCGTATTTCTATTGTTTGCAAATTCTCCATTACCTTATCATAGATGCAATAATGAAATCGATCGAATATACCTCTATAGGCCCCAGGGCTGCGAACCCTGGGCAAGCGGCGAGGGTGCGGCATCGTTCGGCGCTGCAAGAAAGTCGTATCGAGTAAGTGGCATGAGAGGCGCTGCAGCGAGCGGTGACCCCGAACACCGGCGGCCGCCCTCGCGCTCCGTCCTCATGGAACCTTTTCAAGACTATCTCGAAAAGCGCTGGGGAAGGCCCGCACGACGGGCTGCAGCTGTGGGACCGAATTAGGCCCCTGGCTTTGAAGGAAGCAGGGCGACCGTCTACAGGTGTACCGGCGCGCTAAGGAGCGGTATCGACCGCTCCGCCAAATTTGCGATGCGGTCGCCATGGCGCCGGAATTGTCCCTGGCTACTGAGCGAAGAACCGTAAGCGCCACACTGTCCCCTCGTGCGGCGCATGTTGAATGTGCGAACATCCTGCGATGGAGAGGAGGATCCGCACGCGTGGGAGCAGACGACAAAATGGGACGTCCAATTGGACGTCTCGACCAGTGGCGACGCAGGCAGGCTGGAGGTTCTGGAAGGTCCGACGGAACGTCGGGCTCGCACGCAGAGTGAGAAAGCCCGGATTGCGACCGAAAGGCTGATGCCGGGGGTGCAGGTTTCGGCGGTCGCCCGCAAGCATGGCGCGACGCGCTGTTAGGTCTAAGATTGGCGGCGACGCCTTCGAGAAGGACAACTGGCACTGCCGGAGAACATGGCGCCGCTGTTCGCGCCCCTGATGGTGGAGGAGACTTCGCCGCCGGCCCAGCGGCCGGGCAACCAGCCGAGAGTGGCGCCGGCGAAGGTGGAGATTGTGATCCGCGACGTGGTGATCCGAACGGCGGTTAACGTCGAGCAGTTGGCGCAGGTGATCCGTGCGGTGCGGGCCTCGCGATGATTGTGCCGGGTGCCGATCTGAAGATCTACATGGCGACCCGTCCCGTCGACTTCCGGCGCGGCCTAAACGGGCTGGCAGGTGCAGGAGCTGCTCGGCCTGGCCCATTCTGCGGGGCGGCCTTCGTCTTCCGGGCCAAAAGGGCTGACAGGATCAAGACTTTGGTGTGGGATCGCACTGGACTGGTGCTGGTGCATAAGCGGCTGGTGCGATGCGGATGGCGCCGACGATGTTCGCGCCCTTGTTCGAAGGGCTGGATTGGAGACTGGTCGCCCCGCGGGGGCACGGCGTCCGCAGCTTGCCGGAGAGTGTGTGCCAGTGACTCAGCGTTGTCTCCGGTGGCAGGAGCGCCGCCGGCTAGAGAGCAGCACCGTCAGCCAACTCAACCACGAGAAGTTCGGTGCCAAATCCGAGAAGCTGCATCCGGATCAATACCATCTGCCGCTCGAAGACGTGGAGATCGCGCAGGGTGTGCTCGACGCACGAAATACTGCCCTCGGACGGAAGCGCGTGCGCGAAGCCGCCAAGCCCGCCGATCAGCAGGCCGCCTGGCCTCACCGAAAGTCATCATACAGCCCGCCGCGCGCACGCGCGCGTGCCAATCATGCGGCCTTCGTCGTATGCGCACGGCTCAACGACGTCAATCCCGGCGCCTACCTCGCCGAAACCACGCCGTCATCAACGGCCACCCCCAGAGCGAGATCGAGGATCTCATGCACTGGCGATTCCGGAAAACGTCAAGCTCACATCCGAAGGCGATCGGTGAGGCGCTTACGAAGGACCGACATCTCTCGATGAGCAGACTGAGCGGTTTCTTCACCATCTCCATTTGCCAATCAGAAGGTGCCGATCAGGGTTCGGCAAAGCCTGAGCCGCTACCTGAACATCCGTTTGAGCAGACCATCACCCCAACATTTACTTCGGCTAATTTCAAGGGCTGTTCTGAGATCCCGGCTTTGGCGAGAACGGCATGCAATAGTATGTCAGCTCCGATGGCGCAGGATTCTGGATCGGTGTATTCACGCTCATTGTGACTCAGGCCACCGGCACTCGGCACGAAGATCATAGCAGCGGGTAAAACCGAAGCGAGCGCGATGGCGTCATGGCCGGCAACAGTAAGAATATCCTGTGCCTTGTGGCCACGCGCCCGTGCTGTCGCGCGCAACAAGTCAACGAGTTCCGGATCGAACTCGATCGGACCGAACTGAAGAGTGGATTCCAGGGTCATTGGCATACCAGAGCGTTGGGATGCCTCCTCAATGGCCTTTTCAAGATCTTCTGCCATGGCGCGCGCCCGCTCAGGGTCAGCATGACGGACGTCGCAAGACATGTGAACAGACTCAGCCACTGTCCCCCGGACATTCGGAAACACATTGATCCACGATGCATTAGATCGCCCATCGTTGCCGTAAGTGGCACCGACTTTTCTGATCGCAATAATTGCTTCTGCAGCGCCAACCAAGGCATCCTGTCGATCTGGCAACGGTTGAGCCAGATGTGCGGCACGCCCCGTGATAGTGAGATCGAAGTACTTTATTGTGTATGTTCCTGTGACGATCCCGACGGGAACACCAGCTCTCTCCAGATAAGGACCTTGCTCAACATGAAGCTCGAAATATGCCTCCACAGGTCTTCCGCCGACCGCCTCTTGCCCTGCCTCATTGAGAGCAGCCAGCGCTTCACCGATCGATATCCCGTGTAGATCCGTATCCGCCAACACCTGTTCAACAGTATTCTCTCCTGCAAATGCGAAAGCTCCGGTATTGCCAGGCACGAAGCGCACACCTTCTTCGTTAATCCAAACGACAAGCTCGATCGTGCGCTCGTTGGCAATGCTGGCATCCTGGAGGGTTCGCATGACCTCAAGGCCTCCAAGGACACCAAGGGCACCGTCGAACCGGCCGCCTGTTGCAACTGTGTCAAGATGACTGCCCACCATGACTGGAGGGAGATCTGGCTGTGTTCCGAGACGTCGAATGAAGAGATTGCCGACAAGATCGCGACCCACAGAGCAGCCTATTTCCATCGCCCACTCTACCAATAATGCCCGCGCCTCACTATCCTCAGGCGTCAACCCAAGCCGTCGGCACCCTCCGCCAGGCAGCGCTCCAATCTCCGCCATGGACATTAGCGATTGCCAGAGCCGTTCTCCGTCAATGTTTAGATTTCCTTGGCAAGTGATAGATGCCATTCTTGTCTCTCCTATTTGTTTTGCGGTCATTGTAGTCGGATGCGCGTTTTGTCGGCGCGCGAGCCGTTCGTCCCGAGGTGAACTCTCCACGAACCTGCTGGCTCTTTTCTCCCCTACTGCTCAAAAGCCTCTGGAGCGACTCTCTGATCGACAGGTAAGCCGTGGTGTAGAGGCAGCACCACTTCGGCAAGGCTGCGCTCCTGACTTCATGCCGGCGGAACGTTGTTCTTCTTCACCGTCCAGGTGGCGATATAGTCCATCAGGCCGGGGTTGAGGCAGTCATAGGGTTCGAGGCCGATCGACTTCAGCTGGCCGCGGATGCCGTCCATGCGGCTCGGATCGACACCGGATTCGATGATCGACGAGACGAAGGCGGTGAAGTCCGGCGGCGACCAGCCATCCTCTTCGAAGCGCTCGGGATGGATGAAGCTCAGCCCCTTGAACGGGTGGTCGCGCTCGACCGGGCCGTGCATGTGGACGCCGCAGCCGGTGCAGGCATGGCGCTGGATCAGCGCGCTCGGGTCGACCACCTTCAGCTTGTCGCCGTTTTCGGTCACCGTCACGTCGCTTGTACCGGCAACCGCCACGACCGAGAACAGTGCGCTTTCCGGCTTCCAGCATTTGGTGCAGCCGCAGGCATGGTTGTGGGCGATCTGGCCCTTGACCTTGACCTTGACCGGGTTGCTGGTGCAGGCGCAGACCAGCGTGCCGCCGGCAAAGTCGGCCTTTTCCCGGGGCAGTCCATTGTCGATTTTAGGATGCAGTTTTTCCGGCATTTTTGTCTCCTCCCGTGTTGAACATCTGCATTTTCGGCCGCTGGCTGGTTAGCCGGCGGCTTTCTCCTCCTCAGTAAACCACCACGCTCCTGATCGACTTGCCTTCATGCATCAGGTCAAAGCCCTTGTTGATGTCCTCGAGCTTCAGCGTGTGGGTGATCATCGGATCGATCTCGATCTTGCCGGCCATGTACCAGTCGACGATCTTCGGCACGTCGGTGCGGCCGCGCGCGCCGCCGAAGGCGGTGCCCATCCAGGTGCGGCCGGTGACGAGCTGGAACGGCCGCGTCGCAATCTCCTGGCCGGCGCCGGCAACGCCGATAACCACCGACTTGCCCCAGCCGCGATGCGAGGCTTCAAGCGCCTGCCGCATCACCTTGGTGCTGCCGGTGCAGTCGAACGTGTAGTCGGCGCCGCCGATCTGGTCGGCGCCGCGCTTGGTCATGTTGACGAGATGAGCCACGATGTCGCCGTCGATCTCCTTCGGATTGACGAAATGCGTCATGCCGAATTTCTCGCCCCATTGCTTCTTGTCGTTGTTCAGGTCGACGCCGATGATCATGTCGGCGCCGGCCAGGCGCAGGCCCTGGATGACGTTGAGGCCGATGCCGCCGAGACCGAAGACGACCGCCGTCGCGCCTTGCTCGACCTTGGCGGTGTTGATGACAGCACCGATGCCGGTGGTGACGCCGCAGCCGATGTAGCAAATCTTGTCGAACGGTGCGTCGGCATTGACCTTGGCCACCGCGATCTCGGGCAGCACGGTGAAGTTGGAAAAGGTCGAGCAGCCCATATAGTGGAACAGCCTGTCCTTGCCGATCGAGAAGCGCGAGGTGCCGTCGGGCATCAAGCCCTGTCCCTGCGTGGCGCGGATGGCGGTGCACAGATTGGTCTTGCGCGACAGGCAGGACGGGCACTGCCGGCATTCCGGCGTATAGAGCGGGATGACGTGGTCGCCCTTCCTGACCGAGGTAACGCCCTTGCCGACATCGACGACGACACCGGCGCCCTCATGGCCGAGGATGGCCGGAAACAGGCCTTCGGGGTCGGCGCCAGACAAAGTGAACTCGTCGGTGTGGCAGATGCCGGTTGCCTTGATCTCGACCAGCACCTCGCCCTCGCGAGGGCCTTCCAGCTTAACCGTCATCACTTCAAGAGGTTTGCCGGCTTGAACAGCGACGGCTGCACGGACATCCATGGTTGATCCTTGGAATGATGGTTGATTACATGTTCAGACAAATTTGGCAGCACGAGGCACCGTCGCGCGGATTGCCGCGACAGTCGCCAAGAAGCGACCAGATCCGCTCGAGCACTATGGAAGGCCGGCCAAACCGGTCGTCACCAACAATGAATAACACGATATCTGCTGCCAACATTTTCACGGCACCACGGCCACGACCTCGACCTCGATACGCGCGCCGGGATCTGGAAGAGCTGAGATACCGATTAACACCGACGCGGGTGGGGCGTCGGCACGGAGATAGCGGTTACGAACCTTTCGAACGGCTTCCATTATCCGCGGCTCTAGGTCTGTAATGTAATACGTAACTCGCGCAACGTGCTCAAAACCCAGGCCCGCGGCGATCAACGTACGACCAATACCCTCGAACACTGCCACGACTTGATCCTCTAAGGAGGACACGACCAATTTTCCATCGTCATCTACCCCGATATGTCCACTAGACACGAACATCCCACTCCCCTTGAGGATCATACCTTGAGAAAAGCTTGGCCTTGCCGGGTCTGAGGGAAAAACGGGGGTCAAATTACTTTCCATAGGGAAGCATTCTCCAACTGGATGATGTGCGTATTGTGATGCTGCTACCTGCCTGAAGCACGCTGAAGTCGTTCCTGTAGGGCAGCAGCTCGGCCCGCCAATCTCCCGGATGTAAATGCCCATCCCAAATGGTGGCCATGGCCTTCCAGGATAATTCCCCCCTGACCGGTTGCCCCAGCCGCATAAAGACCCGGGATGGTCCCACCACTTTTCGAGAGAACCTCCATAGAGGGCGAGATTTTTAAACCCCCTTCAGTCAAAACCCAGCTTCGAACCGGTCCGAGTGCGATGAATGGGGGCTGTAACAGACCTGGCGTTCCCTCACGGGGGCTATGATTGTAGTCCTCCACGGTTTTCTTAAGACTATCTGGAGGAACGCCGATCTTTGTGGCGAGATCACCCAATGAACTCGCCACATTATAGATATCTCTGCGATTTCGCCTGTAATCTGGAAGGTAGGCATAGGCTACGCCGGGAGCAGTCGATATATAGTTGGGCCAACCGCTGAATTTCTTGGCGAGGACGTTGTCGAGGATGATGTATGCTTCTTTTTTTGGCTGCTCCAGCACGGCGAACTGCGGCTTGTCACACTCGTCAGCGAACCTTTTGCCATCAGCGTTTATCAGGATCGCTCCGCTTTCATATAATTTCCGCTGGGGTTCCAGGACTGTCGTAAGAAACATCATAATAAAGGGTCGAATGACCGGCTGAGGCAGGGTAGCCATCGACCATTTCATCAGCAAGGCGAGGAGCCGGCTCGGCGGTAACATTGTCATGAGATTGATCTTCGGAGGTACGAACCGAAGCTGCGGGCCGCTGACCACGTCGCCGTTCACAATTTCTGCGCCAACGTCCAGTGCGAGCTGATGAGCGTCACCGGTGCTCGCTTCAACCAAAGCACCCGCTCGCGAGATGGCCTCACCGGCATAAATTCGTTTCATTTCTGCGTTGGCGCTGAAGTCACCGCCAGCTAGGACAACACCTCGGCGCGCAAAAAAACGGCGGAGTGCGCCATCAGCTTCCGCCTCGACACCGACAACCCTTCCGTTTTCGATAAGAAGACGATGGGCGCGATGATTAAGGCGGATATCCACCCCGAGCTCACGGGCGCGCCGATATAATGCGTGTGCGTACGCACGCGAATTCGGCAAAACGTTGTGCATGCGAGGAGCGCGGTGAGGAGGCTCGGGCATCGGGCCGAAAAAGACGACCCCCATGTCGAGCAGTTTCCTGAGAGTATCAGGAACATTTTCTACAAAGGCCTTACGAAGTTCGGGATTGTCTCGAGCCAACAGCCCTCCGTGAAACAGGGCCATGTCCTCAAAATGAGCTGCCGGCGTGTCGTGGATGCCAATAGCAGCCTGCATCGGCGATGCACTCGACGACAGGGAACCGATCGCCCAATTTGTCGTGCCGCCTGGTTTCGGATTCTTCTCGAGGACCAGTACCCGTCGCCCGAGTTCAGCTGCCTCGACCGCAGCGAACAGGCCAGAGCCTCCGGCTCCTACAACAATAACGTCTGCGGCAGTCACAGCGCTATCTGGCACGAATTCCCTCCCTTCAACCGAGCTTCCAATGTCGCCAACAGGATCCCGGCTCATAGCAATGTTGGTGCTGACTGCCTTTGACAGATTTGTCGTCCTTTTTTGGCAAGCCGGTTGACCAAGGCCGAGAAAGCGGATATTCGCTGTTAGAACATTATTCCAGATAGTATGACATGTCAGACATAGCAAGCGAATTTTCAAAAGGCGTGGCCCAAAAGCTCGTTGCAGCACATGGGAGCGATTATCGCGTTCCTGCCGATATCTCAGATCTGGCAGCGCTGACCCGCCCTCAGGCTTTGAGCATTCAGCATGACATTGTTGCCGCGCTGTCACCCACCGGCGGCTGGAAAGTCGCAGCTTTGCCGGACGGCGACCTGGTATCAGCGCCCCTCCTAAAGAGCCGTCTCTTTCATAGCCCGGCGTCGATTTCTCCGACGATCTACGGTCTCGGCGGCGTTGAGTGTGAGATCGCCTTCCATTTTGCGAGAGAGCCAGTCCCGGGCAGGGATGGCTTCGCCAGCCAGCACATCATTGAGGCTATCGACGGTGCTTGTGCAGCAGTTGAGATCGCAGATAGCCGGTGGGCGAGCAAGTTCTCAATTCCCCGCAATGCGATGGTCGCGGACCTGCTGGCGAACGGTGCTCTTATCTGCGGACAGCTAAATAAGAACTGGCGAGATAACCCTCTCGATGCCCTTCATGCTCGCCTTGGCATCAACGGAGAAACCGTGTGCCAGACAATCGGAGGCCACCCTCGCGGAGACCTCGTTGGACTCCTCGTCCTGTTGGCCAACGATCTTCGAACAAGGGGGATTGCGCTTCGGCCCGGCGAGATTGTCACGACAGGAAGCTACACCGGTTTTCATACCGCAAATCCCGGCGACCAAATTGTCGCCGAGTTTGACGGTTTCGCGCCCGTTTCGGTGACATTGAATAAATTTGAGAACAGCGGAGAAATCTATGCTTTGCGGTAAAGGCATGGTGGCCATCTGGAACGGGATATCCGAAGCGGGCCGCCTGGATTTCTATCAATGGCACATACACGAGCACATGCCCGAAAGAACCGGCATTCCCGGGTTTTTGCGGGGGCGACGCTTTCGAGCCGCAGACTCAGAAACCCATCCTGAGTTCTTTACCCTCTACGAAGTCGAGCAATTCGACGTTATCACGGGCGATGAATATGCTAGGCGTCTGAATGCACCGACGCCGTGGACGAGGCGCGCGACATCGCATTTTATCAATACCTCTCGCGGACTGGCGCGGGTTTTGTCGTCCAATGGTCCTGGGCCTGGTGGCGCCCTTGCCACAGTGCGCTTCCAGTCAGCCGCAGCCGATGACCAGCAAGCAGTCGATGAGCTATCGGAGCTCGTGCACAGCATCACGCCACTCCCGCTCCTGACTGGAGCGCATCTCTGCAAAGCGGATGAGGAGGCCACTCAGGCGCGCAGTGCGGAGAGTGAAGGGCGTACAGATTATGATGCGCCGCCCAATTGGTTTATTCTCTTGGAGGCATGCACCGTAGAGTCTTTAGAAGAACCGATACAGGCTGTTATGCAGCACCCTTTGGTCCGAGATGCGCAGGTGGGCCGCTACGTGCTGGAATATACGCGCTTAAAGACCGACGCTGCAGCCGGCTGACCTTAAGGGCATTGATATGAAACTTCTGCGATTTGGACCAGCTGGCTTCGAGCGACCGGGGTTGCTGGACGATGATGGATTTATTCGAGACCTTGGCAGCGTGGTGTCAGATATTCAGGCCAGCACGCTATCCCGTGCTGGCTTGGATATGTTGCGCTCGGTTGTTCCTTCGTCATTGCCGCGGGCGGACGACAGTGTTCGCCTTGGCCCCCCGGTGGCTGACGTCCGTCACTTTATCGCCGTGGGCCTGAATTACACAGATCACGCCATCGAAACCGATACTCCCATCCCAGACCAGCCGGTGATCTTTTCCAAGGCGCCGTCATGCATCGTTGGACCTCATGACGACGTCCAGATGCCACCTGCCTGCACAACGCTTGACTGGGAGGCGGAGGTCGCCGTCGTCATTGGCGAGCACGCCTTTGAGCTCGCGGAAGAAGAGGCGCTTTCAGCGGTGGCAGGCTATATGATCTGTCACGACGTATCCGATCGGGATTCCCAGATACATCGTGGCGGGCAGTGGATTAAGGGCAAATCTTCGCCAAGCTTTGGACCGCTCGGGCCTTGGCTGGTGACGGCGGATGAAATCCTCGATCCGCAGACCCTGAATTTGTGGCTTACGGTAAATGGCGTCGTCAGGCAGTCGGGATCCACAGCCAAGATGATCTTCCCGTTTACCCACCTGATCTCGTACATTTCCAAATTCATGGCGCTTGAACCCGGAGACGTCATCACGACCGGCACGCCTCACGGTGTGGGGCTTGGGATGAAGCCACCAGTATTTCTGAAACCGGGTGACGTAGTCGAGTTGGGCGCCGACGGGCTGGGCCGGCAGAGGCAAAATGTGGTCCTCCGACAGCCACGTACGGTTGGCGTCTGATGAACGCTCGGCGCCTCAGAAACATACCCGATTGCGTGCGAAGATATCACCGACCCCCGGCCCCTATGAATTGACAGGACCACAGCGCCATACTAGAACGATATTCCACGAAGAACGTCGTTTGAGTGTGGCGTGTTGGCGCTAACAGAGGGATTTATTATGACAGCTAAATGGACAGGTGTTTTCCCGGCGGTGACGACCAAGCTGCAGGAGAATGGCGCGGTTGATATCCTGTCGACGCAAAGCAGCATCGAGCGACTTATCAAAAACGGTGTTTCCGGAATCATCGTTCTTCCAATGTTGGGTGAGAACGCATCGTTGAAGCTGGCCGAAAAAGAAAAGGTCATTCGAGCCGCGAAGGAAGTCGTCGCCGGGCGAGTTCCGCTTCTTTCGGGCCTTGCCGAAGTTTCAACGGAGTCTGCGGCGGACACAGCGCGCAAGTTCCAAACCTTCGGGGCGGAAGGACTGATGGCTTTTCCAAGTATCGCGTACAAATCCGACGCCCGCGAAACTTCTGAATGGTATCGCACGCTTGCGGCTGAATGCGACCTCCCGATCATGATTTATAACAATCCCATCGCTTATGGGGTCGACGTGACGCCGGCGATCCTGCGGACTCTGGAAGATGTCGATCAGATCGTCTGCATCAAGGAGGAGTCTGGTGACATTCGGCGCGTGACTGATCTTTACAACGAATTCGGCGATCGTTTTGCAGTGTTCTGTGGCGTCGACGATTTGATCCTGGAGAGCCTCACCCTGGGCGTGACCGGGTGGGTTTCCGGCATGACGAATGCATGGCCTGAAGAATGCGTCCGCATCTTTGATTTAGGGCGAGCTGGAAAGTTCGCCGAGGCCTTGGCCTTGTACCGCGTCATGACGCCTGCATTTCATTTGGATACCAGCGTAAAGCTTGTCCAATACATCAAGCTCGCGGAGCACCTCGTCTACGGGGCCCCCGAGTGGACGCGTGCGCCCCGCTTGCCCTTGGTCGGCGAGGAGCGCGAAAAGGTCGTCGCTGTGATCAACGACACCATCGCCTCCTTGAGGAGCCGTAGTTCGAAAGCCGCATAAACGAGGTCAATAGCGGTCACTGTGCAGGCGCCAGCCTCCAATGGGAGTAGTGATGCAAAGCGATTCCTCGCAACGCCAAGAGGTGACTCCGGTGCTCGTGCTAAACGATCGCGACAATGTAGCGATCACACGGCGTTTAATAGCGCAAGGTGAGCTATTAGGCTCATTGGCGGTTGCCAAAGGTTCAATCCCGGCCGGCCACAAAGTCGCCATCAGGCCCATCAAGTTGGGGGACCCAGTTCTTCGCTACGGGCAGATCATCGGGTTTGCTACTAAACAGATAGAACCGGGCGCCCATGTTCATCTTCAAAACATGGCGCTAGGTGACTTCGACAAGGATTATGCTTTCGGCGCCGACGCTCGACAGACTGACTATGTCGACGCCCCGGCGACATTTTTGGGGATTCGCCGCCCAGACGGCAGAGCTGCAACGCGAAATTATGTCGGGATCCTCAGCAGTGTGAACTGTAGCAGTCACGTTGCCAACGTAGTGGCCGACGTATTCAAGAAAAATCCTTTTACCGGCACCGATCCTCTGGCTGAGTTTCCCAATGTGGATGGCGTCGTCGCATTAACACATAAAACTGGTTGCGGCATGACAGGCGGCGAGCCGCTGAATCTCCTGCGCCGTACGTTGGGAGGCTATGCTCGCCATGTCAATTTCAGTCATGTCATAGTTTTGGGATTAGGCTGTGAGGTCAACCAGATCGGTGGTCTGCTCGAAGAGCAACGTCTGGTGGGCCGGGTGCGCAGTATGGACATCCAGACCATGGGAGGCGCCAGAAAAACAGTGGCAGCCGCGGTTGAATTCGTGCGGGAGGTACTTCGCGATTCGAACGAGGTCACCCGACAGCCGATCCCTGCAAGCGAACTGATCGTCGGGCTTCAGTGCGGAGGTTCTGACGGCCTCTCAGGAGTCACGGCAAATCCAGCTCTTGGGGCTGCAAGCGATATGCTCGTGCGTCAGCGCGGCACAGTGATCCTGTCAGAAACTCCGGAAACATACGGTGCCGAGCATCTGCTGACGCGACGCGCCGTATCGCGCGAAGTCGGCGAAAAGCTGATCAGTCTTATGGACTGGTGGGATGCTTACTTCAAGCGAGAAGGGGCCGTAATGAACGACAACCGTTCGCCGGGTAATATGGCTGGCGGGATAAGCACCATCGTCGAAAAATCGCTGGGGGCGATGGCTAAGGGCGGCACGACCAGTCTCGTCGAGGTCGTCAAATACGGCGAGACGGTTAAAGGCCCTGGCTTGGTTTTCATGGACACGCCCGGGTACGACCCGGTGTCGGCAACCGGCCAGGTTGCAGGCGGCGCGAATCTTATCTGCTTCACGACGGGACGCGGCAGCGTGTTCGGCTGCAAGCCTGCACCCTCCATCAAACTTGCATCAAATACAGCCATGTACCAGCGCATGCAGGACGACATGGACGTGAATTGCGGCGAGGTCCTTACTGGGAGTGAGACCGTTGAAGAATGCGGCAAACGGATATTCGATCTGATCCTGCGCATCGCCTCCGGGGAGCGCACCAAAAGCGAGGAGTTCGACTTTGGCGCAGCCGAGTTCGCGCCATGGGTCCTTGGGGCCACGGTATAGTTCTCAAGAAGGTATATCCATGAAAGTCGTTTACTCGGAAGGTCACCGCAGCCACGACCCGCAAACGTTCATTCATCGCGGAAGGGTCGTGCAAAGCCCCGAGCGGCCCGAGCGTGCCGACATGCTTCTCTCGTCGGCAATTGGTGCCGGGCACGAAGCCCTCGAGGCCAGCCCAAGCGACGCCTCCATCCTGTCGCGCGTGCATACGGCGCGGTACCTCGACTTTTTGGAAAATGGCATCGACGAATGGCTGGCCCTGCCGCATGCCGGGTCAGAAATGGTACCTAATACGCATCCGAACCGCTTCGCGTCACACTACGCTAGCCATATCGTTGCACGAGCCGGATTCCACCAGGCCGACACAGCCTGTCCCATTGGACGCGGAACTTGGCCAGCAGCACGATCTAGTATCGATGTCGCTCTTAACGTCAGTGATTTAATTGCGCGTGGTGAGCGCCGTTCTTATGGACTTTGTCGCCCACCTGGCCATCACGCTTGCACCGAGATGGCTTGGGGATTTTGTTATCTCAACAATGTAGCAACGCTCGCCGAGTCGCTACGGATGAAAGGCGTGGACCGTGTCGCAATTCTCGACATTGATATCCACCATGGCAACGGCACCCAGCAGATCTTTTATGACCGGTCTGACGTTCTGACCGTCTCTGTTCACGCCGATCCCGACGGGTTCCCGGTTTTCTTCAGCGGCTATGCAGATGAGATTGGCTCTGGAGCCGGTGAGGGATTCAACCTTAATCTTCCCCTTGATCATGGCAGCGACAATGCGGCGTTTGTAAGCGCGATCGAGGCGGGAATGCGGAGAATAGAGGGTTACGGGCCCGATGTCCTCCTCGTTTCGCTCGGTCTTGACGCATATCGCGGCGACCCCCTCAGCGTGTTTGGCGTCACGACCGACGGTTTTCGTTACGCGGCCGAAGCCATGAAAGCATTCGACAAACCGATCGCCTTGCTGCAGGAGGGTGGATACCCTTGCTCTGAGCTAGGCGATAATCTTGCAGCATTTCTAGGATCTATTGAGGAGTAATCGAGGATTCGTGCCGGAACCATCAGACACAAGCTTCCCCTGACTTTTTTGCTCGGCATGCGATCGATGCAATTTGGCGACATCACTACCCGAAAATTTGCCCTCCTGCGTTTTCCAAGCTACGGGCTATATGGCGCGAGCTGCGCCTGATGTATTCGATGCCAATCTTGAATTTTAATTCTGTAAAGAACCTGACGGTGCAAAACGTCATCGGGAGCCTTCAGCGGATGATCGAAGTCGTCCTTGGGATCATGCGACATCCCAATGCGTTCCATGACAGTTCGTGACGCGAAGTTATCCACGGACGAGTTCGCGACGATTTCATTAAGCTTCAAAGTTTCGAAGCCGAAATCGAGAACGGCCGCTGCAGCTTCGCTGGCATATCCTTTTCCCCAGCAGTCTGGCTGTAACCTCCAACCGATTTCAACGGCCGGTGTGAAATGTGCTTCATAGTCAACGTCGGTAAGGCCGCAAAACCCGACAAATTCGGCCGGATCCGGCCGCTCAATTGTAAAAAGGCCGTATCCTTTGCGTCTGAAATGCTCGCGCTCGGCGTCTATCCAGGCCTCGACCTCAGCACGGTCGCGGAACTTTGAGAGATATTTTCCAACCCTCGGGTCTTCGACCATTCTGGCGATTGGTTCGATATCTTCGTCCTTCCATTCTCGCATCACCAAGCGTGCTGTGCGTAACACCGTCATCATAACCTCCAGGCCGCGACGCGATCAAGCTGCCGGGGACGCAGCCATGTGACGCCGTTCGCAAAGTAACCTGCGACGCCGCGGTTGACAAGCATGAAAGGATGGTGTTCCACTAAGAACACCGTTATAGATTGGCCGGCGAGGAAACCAGAGTGGCGCTCAAACCAGATTACGACGTTATAATCGTTGGCGGTGGGCACAACGGGTTGACAACAGCCGGTTACCTCGCACGCGCCGGCATCAAGACGATTGTACTGGAAAGACGCGGCGTTATTGGAGGCGCGGCGGTCACTGAAGAGTTCCACCCGGGCTTCCGCAACTCAGTCTGCTCATATGTTGTGAGCCTACTTCATCCGAAAGTTATCCGCGATTTGGAGCTCGGAGCCCACGGCTTGAAAATCGTGGAACGGCCTAGCTCGAGCTACCTACCTTTGCCCGATGGCGGCGCCATGGTCGTACCTGGCGACGTTGACGCAGCAGTGCGAGAAATCGCCAAGTTTTCACGGCTCGATGCCGAACGATTTCGCGTCTTCGATGATCAATTGCAAATTATTGCTGACGTAATTCGAGGCACATTGCTTGAAACACCTCCAAACATCGGCGGTGGAGTCGGGGACTTGCTCACACTCCTGACCTCAGGCAATCGTTTCCGTAAGCTGAAACCTGCCATGCAGCGAGAGTTCATAGACTTGATGACGATGAGCATCGGCGACTACCTGAACGAATGGTTCGAATTCGATCCACTCAAGGGAAATCTCGGGTATGAATCGATCGTCGGAAACATGGTCAGCCCCTATCACCCGGGGAGTGCCTATGTCCTTATCCATCACGCGCTGGGGGAACTCAACGGCAAAAAGGGTGCGTGGGGACATGCCATTGGCGGCATGGGCTCAATCACTCAAGCAATGGCACGGTCGGCGGAGTCGAAGGGCGCTGAAGTCCGCGTAAGTGCTGGGGTACGCGAAGTAATCGTGGAAAGAGGGGCTGCACGAGGCGTTGTGTTGGAAGATGGCAGTGTCATTCGAGCACGTGCTATCGCCGCCAACGTAGGCCCAAAATTGCTATATCTCAAACTGATCGACCAATCAGCACTCGACTCAGAGTTCCTTCGCCAAATCCAGGGATGGCGTTGCCGCTCCGGGTCTTTTCGGATGAATCTCGCTCTATCGGAGATGCCGCGCTTTAACGGATTAGACCTAGCAACCGATCCTAAAACGGCCCTCAGCGGCGGAATTCACATAGCATGGTCGCTCGACTACCTCGAGCGTGCCTATGACGATGCCAAGCGCGGCTCCTGGTCAAAGGAGCCGGTAGTCTCAATGAACATTCCGAGCCTTTACGACGGAAGCCTCGCACCTCAGGGGCGTCACGTTATGAGCGTCTTTTGCCAGCACTTCCATCCTCAGCTTTCTGGCGGTAAGACCTGGGACGACGTAAAGACAGAAGTGGCTGACCTGATCATCGCGACCATTGGTAAATACGCTCCAAATCTCAAATCGAGCATCCTCGGCCGGCAGGTACTGACACCGTTGGACTTGGAACGTGAGTTCGGCCTAGTCGGAGGCGACATCTTCCACGGCGCCCTGCACCTGGATCAGCTTTATTCTATGCGACCGGTGGGGGGCTATGCTCAATATCGCGGTCCCATACCCAACCTCTATATGTGCGGTTCCGGGACTCATCCTGGAGGCGGCGTTTCTGGCATGCCCGGCCACAACGCCGCACGGGAGATCATTAGAGATTTCAAGAGGCGTCGCATGGCCGCTTGACGGGGATTCGGCAGACAGCGATGGCGAGCGCATCCAGAAATTGAGCGAGTGCGCTTCTCCCTAGGAGATCTTGGGACGGCGCACAGGCGTGGCGTCGCGCATGGCCGCCGCGGTGTAAGCGTCGATTCCGAACGCAGCAAATCTCCGATTGGCGACATCATAGATGCTCCCTGCCTTCAGCTTGCATAAAGAATAAATGACGGCGGCCGCACGGTATCGATGTAGCGAGCAACCGCCTCAGCCACAGAGGAAACTAACGGGCAAATCTGCGGCTGCCGACACGCTTCAGGATGACCTGAGGCACGCCTCGTTGCAGGATTCTGGGACGAACGAGCGAAATGCCACCACTTCGCTGCTGCGCATCCCAGGCTCGTCTGTCTCCACATCGGCCAACGTGCGCTGTACGTCGGGCCAATCTGGGGCATACGGCAGCGCGACTCCTGTCGATAAAGCCGGGGACTGCAAATCGGCGAATCGGCGCTGCTATGCGGTCCGCACACATTCCCTGATTTGCCGCGTAGCGTCTCATCATACTTCGCAAATAGAGCTGTCGTTGTCGTGCAAATCGAGAATGCGCACCAGGTCCAACTGGCAGGCGGCGATCTTGCACAGCGTCTCAAGCTTGATGCCGATTGCTTGCAATGGGCAAGATAGAGGAGCCGCTTCCTGAGCAATGGAGCGGAACGATACCGTGCGATCGCATGCGGTCGGCTAAAAAGAACCTCAAACATAATCTAGGTCTCCTTGTTGTTGGCGCTTGGATCATGACATCGGATGTGCCTCAGAAAGTTATGTTGCGGGGATTGCTTGGAATCGCCTGAAACTCAGGGAGAACCGGAGCCTCCGCAGCATAATTCCGTGCGCAACATCTTACCGTTAGGACTAACCCGCTCCGCGATTGCGGAGCGGCAAGGAGGGTGTGTGCCGCCGGCGTAGTGTTGATCGCGTCGTCGTCTGTCGCGCTGGTCATGTGTCCACAACAAGCTCCGACTGCGTCAGCATGGAGTGGCTGCTTGCAGCCCATTCCATCGGACAAAGGAGCTTGTCATGACTCACCTTCGCCAGCGCATGAGCGAGGACATGCAGGTGCGCAACTTCGCGCTCAACACCCAGCTGTCGTATCTGCAACAGGTCTCGCTGTTTGCCCGCCACTTCGGCAAGTCGCCGGACTTGCTCGGGCGAGAGGACATTCGGACCTATCAGGTCTATCTGGCCAACGAGAAGAAGCTGTCGCCCGGCTCGATTCACACCGCCATTGCGGCGCTGCACTTTCTCTACACTGTGACGCTCGAGCGGTACTGGCCGCCTGAAGAGGTCCTCCCGCTTCCCAAGAAGCCGCAGAGGCTGCCGATCGTCCTCAGTCTCGAAGAAGTTCAGCGGTTCCTCGGTTGCGTCCTCGACGTCAAACACCACGCCCTCCTGACCACTTGCTATGCCGCCGGCTTGAACCGACCATTCTCTGGCTGTCGATGCCCGTGGGCTTGCTGAACCGCTTCCGAGATACGGGAGCAGCGCCGGCAGGCGTATTTCGGACGCCGGGTGACCAGCACGCGGAACTGTGCCGGAATGACGTCGAGCCGCTCGGCGACGTCCTCGCCGATCTTCGCCATTTCACCGGAGCCGCACGGGCACAGCGTGCTCTCCGGCTCGACGACCCGCTCCACGCGCGGCAGATGGGCGGGCAAGTGGCTGTGGTTGCTGTTGCGTTGGCGCGTCTGGCCGCCCGACCGGCCCTTGATGATCGCCTCGGCCTTTTCCTGAGCGGCGTCGAGCACGCCCTGGGGCCCGCGTCTTCAAGCGGCAGGTTGTACTGTTGCGGGCTCAGTTTTTCCGATTCGAGCCGAGACGGTGCCGCAAATTGATAGGTCCCGGTTACAATAAATTTACACAATCGTTGCGATTGCAAGATCGCCAACGATGGTACGTTCTCCAGCAACTTTAATGGCGGCGCCACCGCAAGTCTGAGTTCAGGGACGGCTGAAACAGTAATGCAGATTTACGCTCGGACCGCCGCGCGGCAGAAAAGTCGGGGTATCAGCATGGCAAGACAAGCGCTCATCCTGGTTGAAGGTGCAAGCAATATGCTGCGATACCTGCAAGCGGCTCAGCGTCTTAGCCTTCATCCAATTATCCTGTCGGCTGATCCAGCTCAGTACGACTATCTTGCGGCGGAAAGCTACGAGGCAATCCGTGTCGATACAGACAATCTCGATGCGCTGATCCGCGAATGTTCCCGGCTGGGTGCGACCTATGACATTGCCGGCATTACGGGCGCCTTGGAGGACTTCTATGCGACAGTCGGCAAGCTCTGCCGGCATTTCGATCTACCTGGGCCGAACCCCGCATCCATCGAACGATGCTGCGATAAATTCGCTCAACGTCAACTCCTCGCGCAGGCCGGCGTTCCAATTCCTGCTTATCGCGTGGCAGCGAATGCGAGGGACATAGAAAGCTGTGCTGCGGAGATCGGCTTGCCAGTGGTTCTTAAGCCAACCGTAGGCAGCGGCAGCAGCGGTGTCCGATTGTGTCGCAACGTCGATGAGTTAGCCGAACATACGACCTATCTGTTGGGCGGAAAGCACGTGCCTCCGTCTTCGTTAAAGCAACGCAAATGGCAGTCTTCGCCGAGGATACTGGTCGAAGAATGCGCACAAGGCCCCCAGTATTGCGCTGCAATAATGGGAAATGAGGTCATTGGTATTTCGGCCTGTGATTTCGCTTCCCCGCCGCACTTTGTCTCTCGTGAGTGGACCTATCCGGCCCTGCTGACTGACGACGAGTATGGGCGTATCGCCGATGTTTCGCTGAGCTGTTTGCAAGCTCTCGGCCTTGGCTGGGGGCCAACGAACATTGACCTCTCGTGGACGAAACGTGGCCCAGTCGTCATCGAAGTCAATCCGCGTCTTGGTGGCGCGCCCGCACCTCAGCTCGTCGAACTGGCTTACGGTGTCGATCTCGTCACCGAGCACATCAAGCTCGTGATCGGCAGCGAATGGGATGTGCGCAAAAGGCATTCGGATGTTGCGACCGCGCGGTTCCTGATTCCTGATCGCGATGGCATCTTCGATTGGGTCGATGGCGACAGTCAGGCAGCTGCCATACCAGGTATCGCCGAGGTCAAACTCTATCTTAAACCCAAGGCGCTGATCGTCAGGAAAGGCGACTACCGAGACTCCATCGGATATGTCGTCGCCGCTTCAGCCAGCCACGCTCGGACAGAGGCGATACTTCAGCGTGCCATCGGCTTAATCGGTTGGTCGATCACACCATTCCCGAAATTTTCGTCCTCTTAGAGACTGTTTTGAAAATCGGCTTGCTATGGGTTCTGTCTGAGGCTGGGTTATGATTCAAGCTGTGGATGTGGACAGAGCAGAGCCGTGGCCGGATGGCCCAGATTGCCAAAGAGACCAAGCGCTACCCGTCTGATTTGACGGACGAGGAGTGGGAGCAGTTCGCACCGCTGATGCCCAAACCTGGGCGTCGTGGCCGTCCGCGCGAGGTGGAATTCCAGGAGGTGGTCAACGCCGTGCGCTACCTGGTCCGCTCTCGTTGCGGTTGGCGGATGCTGCCGATCCATTTCGGGCCTGGCAGACGGTCTACAGCTGTTGGCGCGGCGTTTTTTGTTCCAGACCATCCACGACGTGGCGCTGATGCCAAAGCGTCGAGGTGTTTCCGCCCGATCCGCAAGTCGTCGGGCTGTACATCACCGCTTGCGCATCCGGCACGACCACCGGCGACAAGACGCCAAACTCCGTGTCGACGGTCGAACGCCGGCTCTCGTCGCTGACCTGTAACTACGCTCAGCGCGGCCAGCCGCTGGACCGCAAGGATCGGCACATCGCCACCCTGATGGCCGGCATCCGCAACAAGCACGCCGCCCCGCCGCGGCAGAAGGAAGCGATCCTTCCCGAGGATCTGATCGCCATGCTGGAAACACTTGAACGCGCAAGCTTGCACGGCCTGCGCGACCGCGCCATGCTGCTGCTCGGCTTCGCCGGCGGCTTGCGCCGCTCCGAGATCGTGGGGCTGGATGTCAGTCGCGACCAGACCGAGGACGGCCGCGGCTGGGTCGAGATCCTCGACAAGGGCATGCTCGTTTCCCTCCGCGGCAAGACCGGCTGGCGGGAGGTCGAAGTCGGGCGCAGCTCGTCCGATGCCACCTGCCCGGTCGTGGCCCTGGAGACCTGGCTCAAGCTCGCGCGCATCGCGCACGGACCGTTGTTCCGGCGCGTCACCGGCCAGGGCAAGGCGTTGGCGCCGATCGGCTCAACGACCAGGAGGTCGCCCGCCTGGTCAAGCGGACCGCGCTGGCGGCCGGCGTACGCGGCGACCTGCCGGAAGGCGAACGAGCAAAGCTCTTTGCTGGCCATTCGCTGCGCGCTGGCCTCGCCTCCTCGGCCGAAGTCGATGAGCGCTATGTGCAGAAGCAACTCGGCCATACCAGCGCCGAGATGACCCGCAGGTATCAGCGGCGGCGTGACCGCTTCCGGGTCAACCTCACCAAGGCGTCCGTGCTCTGAAAAGCCCCCTCCCCTCCCCCGGTTGATCGCTGGTGAGGCGGTCAGGTTCTTTGAGGTGATGACAACGCCTCGTCGAGCACAGCGAGCGCTACGTCCAGACTGTCGGCGGCCGACGCTTCGTACTCAGGCATGATCATCAGCTGCGCGATCGCGCGGCCGACGAATTCCGGGTTGAGCGTTTCCATCCGCTGTCTGGTGCGAGCGACCTGTTCTGGGAGCGCACGCAGAGCGTTGACGACCTCGTCCAGTTGCGACCGGGCTGCGGCGGCGATGTCGAAGATGTCGCGCGGTTTGGCTTCCGATCCCCGGTAATATACCTTCTTAGCGATAATTTCCGGAAGGCCAGAGCCCGAAAATGACCGAGCAAAAACCCGTCCGCCTGCCTCCGCTTCCGTCGAAACCGTGCTAGCGGGTTTAGAGCCGCAGTCAGCCGACGTCGAATTCTCCCCTGCCCGGAACAAAGCCTTTCCGGGCCTCGTCTTCACCGTCGCGACCATCGACGATCCATACTGGTGCAACCCTCACGACGTTGTCGCTGCCGACTGGCGACCATCGCGCCTGGGTCGAGCATGAACTGGCCGAGGTCGGCGATGACCTCAACGCCTTCTGGTATCGGCATCGCCAGAGCGAGGAAAAATTCGCCGAATCGCGCGGCGCCAGCGCCTTCGCCTTTGCCCCGACCGGGCCCGGCGTTGCGGACTTCGTGCAGGTCTCGCTCGGCCGCGAGATCGAGTTTCTGGCCCGCCCGGTGGTCGACCGACTATCGCCCCCGGAACGTCGACGATCTGTTCGAATCGCCTGGATTTTGCGCGGGCCGGCGGTCGAGGCACAACAGCTCGCAGGGCCCAGTCTACCGGCTGCGCGGCCGTTCCGGCGGCGGCATCGTCCACAGTTTTCTGGCCCGCCGGACCTCAGTCGAACGCGAACTGCGCGAGGCGCAGCGGCCCGAGCAGGAAAACCGTGTCATCCGTGAGGTCGGGCCAGATGGCACGCGCGACATCGCGTTTTTCGACGCCAATCCCGACTGGTTCGATTTCGTGCCGCTTTCTTGTTGCCTGGGAGCGATCGAGTGCCGCCGCCGACTGCATCTTTGCGCACCGGGCCTTCGACATCCACGACCTCGAGGATCGCGGCCGGCGCGAGATCAGATTTATTCCGCGGCCCCTCAAAATGCCGGCTGAGCGGCTGCTCGCCGACGAAGGCGTCTCCGCGCACCGCCTGATGGAGCGGATCGAGGCGATCGACACCGAAATCGCCCTGCCCTTCGCCTGGTTCTTTCTGATCACCAAGGCCACTGGGTCGATCCGAATGTCGGTCACGCGATCGCCGAAGGCCTGCGCACGGGCCGGGTGCGGCAACCCGATCAGGACGCCGCCATTCTGCTCGCCTGGGCGGATTAAACCGTGTCTATTTGGAGCGAGCACCATGGACTGCGGCTCCCGAACCTGCATCAGACGCAAAACTGTGGCGCGCCGAGGCGCTTAACATGCGGGATTCGGTGCTGCCCCTCCGATCGTCGCGCGTTTTTGGTCTGCATCTTGTCCGACGACGATGTCAAGACACTGCGCCATTCCCCCGTTTGAGGCGGCTGCGCGACGGCAGCTTAGCGTTTCGATTGGAATCGGGAAGTAAAAGCGACACCGGCTTCGCTAGAGTGGACCTTTCGTCGAAGTGGTCTCACCGAGACGCGATTTGGCATCTGTCGGGAACGATCTTCGAGGGGTCTGGGCGACGAGCGCTGTCACATTTTCGTCTGGTGAGCGAACTCGGCACCGTTGTTCCGTCCTCACACTTGGCGATTATCGTAGGCGACGGGCTGATGAGCGCTGCGCCCTCTTCTCCGGCCAGCTATCGGTTGGAAACGCTTGGCTTAACTTCTGCAAGAGAGACGAAAGATGACATGCCGCTTTGCAATGTCGGGTCAGCGCGCGGTCGAGTTTGATCTGCGGATATTCGTCAGAAGGTCAATGTCGCGATCACTTGCCAGGCACCGGGGCGGGTCGCCTAAGGAAGCCGATAAGAATTTGCGCGGGACACTTGGGCAAGCAGGATTTGTGCTTGGGATAAGCAGGCTTTGTCCGCAGACAAAATCGCCGAATTGTGTAGCAAACACAGTTGCATGAATCACATGATACGATCCTATCCTGAGACCATTAAGCTTTTGTTAACTTTAAATTTCTTGCCCGGGCGAACGAATCGGACATAATGACGGTTGCTTGGCGCTTTTACGTCAAAAATCGTTTTTAGAGAGTCTCGATCGAATGAACGTGAGTTCGCCCGTTCCTACGAAAATCCCACTGCTGTTCGAGAAAAGTATCCTCGATCAGGGCGACCAGATATCGAAGAAGTTGCACCTGCTTTCGATGCAGCGCTTCCCTCCCCACGCAAAGAAAAATCTTCGTTCGTTCTCGCTGGCGGAGGTTGCCACGCATCTGGGGGTTTCCCAGAGCCATCTGAAGAAACTGCATCTGGAAGGAAAGGGACCGGTGCCTGAAACCTCGACGTCGGGCAGACGCTCGTACACTGCTGAACAGATGCTTGAGCTGCGCCAGTATCTCGACCAGTACGGTCGATCCGACGCCCGCATGTATGTTCCCCATCGGCGACCGAGCGAGAAGCTTCAGATTTTGGCTGTGGTTAATTTCAAGGGGGGCAGCGGGAAGACCACTACCGCTGCCCACCTCGCCCAATACCTTGCGCTTACCGGGCACCGTGTCCTAGCTGTCGATCTCGATCCGCAGGCGTCGCTTTCTTCGTTGCATGGGTTCCAACCTGAACTAGACCAGACGAAGTCGCTTTACGACGCGATTCGTTATGACGACGAGAGGGTGCCTCTCTCGGAAATCATCAAGCCAACGAATTTCCCGGGCTTGGACATCGTCCCAGCGAACCTAGAGCTGCAGGAATTCGAATACGACACCCCTCTGGCAATGACGGACAAGTCTTCGAATGTGGGCAGGGCGTTTTTCACGCGCATCTCGAAGGCATTGATGGAGGTCGACGATCGCTACGATGTCATAGTTATCGATTGTCCGCCGCAGCTTGGCTATCTGACGATCACCGCATTAACCGCGGCGACCTCAGTGTTGATCACGATCCATCCGCAAATGCTCGATGTTATGAGCATGGGCCAGTTTCTGCTGATGCTCGGGAACATCCTGGAGCCGATCAGGGCAGCCGGTGCGGAGGTGAATCTGGAGTGGTATCGCTATCTTGTTACTCGATTCGAACCCACGGATCAGCCGCAAGCGCAGATGGTGGCGTTCCTGCATACGCTGTTCGGCGAATTCATTCTCAAGAACCAGATGCTGAAATCAACGGCGATTTCCGATGCGGGGATTACCAAGCAGACCCTCTACGAAGTCGAAAAGAATGCGATGACCCGTTCCACATACGAGCGAGCGATGGAAGCCTTGGACGTCGTAAACGGCGAAATCGTAGCTTTGATTCATGAAGCATGGGGACGTTGACTTTGTCTGCTGACAAAAGCGGACATTTGCCAAATGTATTCAATGGACTACGCGCTATCTGGAGGTAAAATATGGCACGTAAGAATCTTCTTGCAGGCCTGGTAGAAGCGGAGACCGACGACCGGGCGTCATCAGCCTCTGCTGCTGCATATCCGATCCGCGGCGCGTCAAAATCCATGATCCGCTCAGTCAACGAGTTGGCAAAGCAAGCGGATGCGTATCTTGAGGGCGAGCATGTCGTCGAACTCGACCCAAGCGCAGTCGATGGCTCGTTCGTTTCCGACCGCATGGGCGACGACGAGGAACAATATCAAGAGCTGCTGGAAGCGATTAGGGAGAGAGGACAGGATTCTCCCATACTTGTCCGTCCGCATCCGAGCTCAGACGGCCGCTATATGATCGTCTTCGGCCATCGCAGAGTCCGAGTCGCCCGCGAACTGGGACGGAAGGTGAGGGCGGTCGTCAAGGAGATCGACGACAAGACCCATGTAATTGCCCAGGGTCAGGAGAATTCCGCTCGGGCAAATCTCAGTTTCATCGAGAAGGCGATGTTCGCAAAGCGCCTTGAGGATTTGGGATACGACAGAGATGTGATCTCGTCAGCATTGGCCTCGAACGCCGCTGCGGTCTCGAAGATGGTATCGGTTGTCACCAGAATTCCGGCATCTGTGATCGGTAAGATTGGATCAGCTACGTCTGTAGGCCGCGAGCGGTGGGTTGAGCTGTCTCTGCTCGCCGGCAAAAAATCCGAAGTGGTTAGTGCAATCTTGTCCGAACCAGAATTCGGTGAGCTGGAGAGCAACGAACGCTTCGAAAGATTGCTAGCAGCCTTGAATGCGAAGGGTAAGCCCGTTCGCAAGGTAGCCGTGAAGTCCCAAGCACAGTCCTGGGTCCCCGAGGACAAATCAGTTAGCGTCAGCGTCAAGAAGGCAGGCAAGGCCATCACGATCGCCGTGAAGGAGATGGACGGCAGCCGCTTTGGGACGTGGATTTCCGATAATCTGGGCAATCTTTATGAGGCGTTCAGAAAGTCGGAGAAGACATCAATAGGAGACTGAAACCGCAAAAGAAAAAGGCCCCCGAACGTCACCGTCGCGGAAGCCCTTCTCGTCTGTCGCAAGCTGAGAATCGCATTTCCCCGAATCACTGTCAAGAGTCGTGACGCCGTTTTGGCGAGCAGATTTCTTTTGCCTAATTGAAGGTGAAGGAAGAAATGGAGACGGGTATTGCAACGACGCCCTTCGGGCGGCGGCCGATGTCGCTTGCCATGCTGGCAGCGCAGAACGATTCACGTGAGATCCCCAAGGGCAGGGTCGTCGACAAGTGGCAGATCTACCGCAACCTCTGCGAGGGCAAGCGCATCGCCGGCGTCGGCGATCGTGCCCTGGCCGTGCTGAATGCGTTGCTATCTTTCTATCCTGACAGCGACTTAAGCGAGGACAACGACCTCATCGTCTTTCCCTCGAACGCACAGCTGTCGCTCAGGGCGCACGGAATGCCCGAGCCCACGGTCAGGCGGCACCTGGCGGCTCTTGTGGACTGCGGACTGATCACCCGCCGGGATAGCCCGAACGGCAAGCGTTACGCCCGCAAGGGCAGGGGAGGGGAGATCGAGGAAGCCTTCGGCTTCTCCCTGGCGCCGCTGCTGGCCCGTGCTTACGAGTTCGAGGCGGCGGCCGAGCGTGTTCGCTCCGACAACAGGGCGCTCAAGCTTATGCGCGAGCGGATCACCTTGCACCGCCGTGACATCCACAAGCTGATCGAGGCGGCCGTCAACGAAGATGTCCCGGGCGACTGGGGAGGCCTGTGGAAGCGTTTCCGCGAGGTTGTGGAGGCTATTCCGCGCCGAGCCTGCATTGCCGAGCTAGAGCCTATCGTTGCAGATATGGCCGCCTTGCGTGATGATGTGGGTAAGCTGCTGGAAACTCATATGAAATCCACGAATCCGAGCGGCAATGACTCTCAAAACGAGCGGCAGCAATCTGATTCAAATACCGACTCTATTTTTGAATTTGAACCTGCTTTAGAGAAAAGCGGGGCGACGGCCGAGCCCAGCACGAGGACCGCAGTGCCCCCGAAAACCTATCCGCTGGGGCTTGTGCTGAAGGCCTGCCCCGAAATTGCGGACTACGCCGTCGATAGGATCGAAAATTGGCGCGATTTCATGATTACCGCCGCCCAGGTGCGGGGCTACCTTGGCGTCTCGCCGTCGGCGTATGAGGAGGCCTGCCATGCGATGGGCCAGGAAACCGCCGCGATTGTGATTGCCTGCATCCTGCAACGCGCTCAGCACATCAATTCCGCCGGCGGATACCTGCGCGTGCTGACTGACAAGGCCAGAGCAGGGGCGTTTTCGGTCGGACCGATGCTGATGGCGGCGCTGAAGGCGAACGGCGCCACGGCGAGGATGGCGGGGTGAGCACGGGGACGGTCTCAAGGGTGTCGGTATGAAGCTGAAGGACCTGCATCGCGGCGCGAACGGCACTGGCGGAACTCCGCTTGTCCGGACAGTTTCCAAAGGCGGTCCTGGTCCATTCGATCCTACGGCTCGAGGCGCTTATCACCAATCTGCCGAGTCGCGATCCGAGGTTCGATTTCCCGCGGTCAGTTGCCTTGGTATCTTGCACTTTGTGCCGGGCACTGCCTTTGGTCTCGACATCTCCGTGCAGCGTAAGGGCGGGAGATTATTGCACGGCGCGTTCCGCGCGAAACGGCATGCGCGCGCGAGCGACCCGCACCATCATCCGGATTTATATGATCACCCGCGCCGCCCGGCCGAGCGTCCGCTCGGCATCGTTGTAGTAGTTCGATGCTTGCTGCACCGAGCGATGCTGCGACTGCTGCATCGCCTCGGGCAGCGGAATGCCGCGGCGGGCGGTTTCGGTGAGATAGCCGGAGCGCAGGCCGTGGGCGGAGAAGGCTTGCGGGTCGAGCCCGGCCTTGGCGATGCGGCGCTTGAGGATCAGATTGACCGCCTGCGGCGTCAGCGCGCGTTTTTCGAGATTGCCCCAGCGGTCGATGCCGCGGAACACGGCGCCCTCGGTGATCCCGGCGCGTTCGAGCCAGCCTTTCAGGGCCAGAACAGGCCGGCCGACGAGCAGCACGAAGGCGTCACTGTCGGCCTGTGTCGTCTTGGTCCGGCCGAGCCGGATCGACAGGCACGGGAGTTTTTCGCCGTCGGGAGCTTTCGGATCGGCGGGCACCGGCTCTTCTTCGACGATCTGCTCGAACCTGAGCGAAGCAATTTCGCTGCGGCGCCGGCCGCCGGAAGCGAAGGCGGTGATGAGAACGGCGCGGTCGCGCACGTCGACGAGGCGGTCGCCGGCGCAGGCCTTGAGCAGCACGGTCAAAATATCGGCGGTCACCGCCTTTTTGCTCTTGCGGCCGCGGGGACGGGCGCTGGCGCGCACCGCGAGTTTTATGGCGCTGCGCAGGCCGGGCGCCGAAAAATTTCCCACGAGACCGCGCCAGCCGGTCAGGGTCGACCAGCTGGACAGACGCCGGCGCACGGTGTTCGGCGCGTGCGGTCCATCGACGCGCAACAGTTTGGCCGACTTCAACGCCGCGGTCACGTCTTCCGGCATGCCGTGCGAAACGTCGGTTTCACGCTTTGCGGGATCCCACAGGTGATGGGCGACGAATTTAATCAGCAGTACCTCCGGCGCCGGCCAGGGGAGCGAAAAACCGGTCGCGGCGAGCGACCAGGCCTCGAGATAGCCGAGATCCGAGGCCAGCGCGCGCAGCGAATTCTCGCCGATGCCTTCTTTGGCGAGATGGCGCAGTGTGGCGACATCGTCGTCGGTCAAAAGTTCGGCCAGAAAATCGCGCCGGTCGAATGGCAGCACCGAATCCAGCGCGTCGAGCGCCTCCGCACGGCGCAGCTTTTGGTCGGGTACGGGCTTTGGCATGCGTGCATCCATGTCGGCGCTCAGAACAGATATTTTTTGTCTGCCCAGGCGAGCAGCACGGCGGCATCGCGGTCTGGCAGGCGCACGCGCCCGGCACGCAAGCCGTCGGCGATGGTGTGGCCGACGTCCGGATCGACCCAGTGCCCGTGCGTCATCAGAAAGAACCAGGCGAAGGGCAGGCCCACCTCCGCGTCGATCGCCTCGGTCCGCTCCATGAGCCGGTGGACCGACACGCCTTCATCGACCAGCAGCCGCTCTGCCGGCATTTTTAGCGGCCGCGGGATAAAACCGATCTCGCGCCGGCGACGATCTTCAAGATCGCGGATGTCGAAGGCCCAATGGTCAAAAATGCGGTGCGCGCAGGCACTCGACCGCTCCCAGTCGGCAAAGAAGCGGTTCTCGCGCGGCACAAAATCGAACCAGTCCGGATTGGCGTCTAAAAACGTTGTGTCGCGCGTGCCGTGGGGGCCGACCTCACGGATGATGCGGTTTTCGAGCTCGGGACGGCTTGCCTCGCGCTGTTCCTTGTCGATGCGCGCCCGGCGCGCCAGGAAACTCCTCATGTGAACGATGCCGCCGCCGGCGCGGCCGCGCAGCCGGTAGACCGGCCCTGCGAGCGGCTGCGCCTCGGCAGCGGAATCGCGAGAAACCCAGGTCGGCTCGAAGAGCTGGTCGGCGTTGTAGGGGCGATAGTCGGGATCAACTACGGGGCCGGCCAGGACCTCGATCTCGCGGCCGAGCGAGAGTTGCACGAAGTCGGCGACGCCAGATCCGGTCGGGGCGAAGGCGAAGGCGCTGGTGCCGCGCCATTCGGAGAATTTTGTCCCGTCCGCGCGATGCCAGTTCCAGAAGGCGGTGAGATCGCCGTTGAGTTCGGCCAGCCCCCTCTCGATCCAGGCGCGATGATCGCCGCAGCGCGTGCCGTCGGCAGCGACAACAGCGTGAGGGTTGCACCAATACGGATCGTCGATGGTCACGACGGTGAAGGCAAAGCCCGGAAAGGCCTTGTTGAGGGCAGGGGCGAGCTCGGTGTCGGCCGACTGCGCCTCCCAAGATGCGAGCACGGTTTCGACCGAAGCGGGGTCGGGCAGGCGGACGGGTTTTTCTTCGCTCATGCCAGACGGCCTTTTTCGCGGCGGAATAGCCGCGCCTTGCGTCATTCTTGCTCGCGAGCGACGTCGCCGGCGGGCAGCTGGAGGACGATTCTGGCTGATTTGCGCCGCAAAAACAATCACTATCGAC
>NZ_RQXT01000046.1 GCF_003863365.1 Mesorhizobium tamadayense
TCCCCTTCAACGGCGGCCTGCCACCAGCAGGCCGCCGAACCGCCGGTGCATAAAGATGCTCTATCAAGATACCGTCGAGGCCGAAATCCTCGTTCATAAGCCCTGGTTCGTGGCGACCATGTTCGGCGTCGTCCTGCTGGTCTTCATGGCGTTCAACATGTCGAGCACCGGCTTCGCCGAACTCATGCGGCCGGTGATCGGCGAGCCGTCGACGAGCGGCCTCTACGGCCGCTTTGCCATTGGCTTCGCCATAGCGGTGATCTTCACGCTGAACGTCGTGCTGATCGGCTTCGCGCCGCTGCGGCTGCAGATTGGCATCGTATGGCTGGAGCTGCTGCTCCTGTTCGTCGCCTTCTTCGAGACATTTCATCTCAGCCTGCCTTTCATCCGCGAGAAACTGCCGTTCCTGATCAGCCAGGGCGTCGTCACCACGCTTTATGTCTCGGCGATTTCCATCGTCATCGCTTCGGTCATCGCGGTGGCGGGCGCGGTCGCCAAGCTCTCCAACAATGGCTTCGCCTACGCGATCGCCAGCTTCTACACTTCCTTCTTTCGCGGCCTGCCGCTGCTGATGCAGGTCTATCTGATCTATCTCGGGCTGCCGCAACTCGGCTTCGTCATCAACGCAGTGCCCGCTGGCATCCTGGCGCTGTCGCTCTGCTACGGCGCCTACATGACGGAGATCTTCCGATCCGGCATCCAGAGCATCGATCGCGGTCAGTGGGAGGCTTCGCGCTCCATGGGTTTCGGCTTCGCTTTGACCATGCGCCGCATCATCCTGCCGCAGGCATTGCCGGTCATCATTCCGCCGACCGGCAACCAGTTCATCTCCATGCTGAAGGATTCCTCGCTGGTCTCCGTCATCGGCGTTTGGGAGCTAATGTTCCTGGCGCGCACGCTCGGCCAGAAGACCTTCCAGCACATGGAGATGCTGATCTCGGCAGCCATGATCTATTGGATGCTGTCGATCTGCCTCGAACTGATCCAGTCCCGCATCGAACGGCACTACGCCAGGAGCAAGGTGCGATGAGCACCCAGGCCATCATTGAAGCCAAGGCCGTATCCAAATGGTACGGCCAGTTCCACGCGCTGAAGGACATCAACCTGACGGTGCGCAAGGGCGAACGCATCGTGATCTGCGGCCCATCCGGCTCGGGCAAGTCGACACTGATCCGCTGCTTCAACCGCCTCGAGGCGCACCAGTCCGGCGATATCGTCGTCAACGGCGTTGCCCTACATGGCAAGATGAGCAACGTCGCCGCCGTACGCGCCAACGTCGGCATGGTCTTCCAGCACTTCAACCTGTTTCCACATATGACGGTGCTGATGAACTGCATGGCCGGACCGATGTGGGTCAAGGGTGTTTCGGCCGCCGAGGCGCGCAAGACCGCCCTCCAGTTCCTGGAGCGGGTCCGCATTCCCGAGCAGGCGAACAAGTTCCCCGTCCAGCTTTCCGGCGGCCAGCAGCAGCGCGTGGCGATCGCCCGGAGCCTGTGCATGAAACCCGCTGTCATGTTGTTCGACGAACCGACCTCAGCCCTCGACCCGGAAATGGTCTCGGAGGTGCTGGAGACGATGACCGGGCTGGCCCGCGACGGCATGACCATGGTGTGCGTGACGCATGAGATGGGCTTTGCCCGCGCGGTCGCCGACCGCGTCATCTTCATGGACGCCGGGCAGATCGTCGAGGAGGGCACGCCCGACGCGTTTTTCGGCAACCCGCGCCATGATCGAACGAAGTTGTTCCTCAGCCAGATACTGAAGCATTAGCCCTCCAGGAAAAGGCTGCTTTTCGACTCTGCTTGCGGAAAAACGGACGGTCCGTTTTCGTGAAGAGTTTCGGGCGCCGGCATCATCGCGAGGTGGTGTCTGAAGGAAGCGTGGAGCAAAACCGCGACCTGACGAACAGAAACCGGATATGAGGCATCCCTGGTCGGACGAGCGGGCAACGAGCCGCGAAGTCCATATCCATCAAGGGTCAGGGCTGTAGATCCGGCAGGGGATAGCGACTTCGCCGCATCCACGACCTATGACGGGAGCTGCGCTGCTCGTTTCCGATCGCGAGACCCTGCGGCGGAAACCACCCACCGCAGTCCTCGTTGCGCCAAGCGGATTGAATTCTGAGCTAAAGCTCCAGCCGCATCAGCGGCCGACCTGGCTTGCGCCTTATGGCCGGCCTGAAGCCGGCAGCGCACATCGATCATTGCCGTCGCCCGGCTAGGAAAGCAGGTCCAACCTGCCGCGCCGCCGAGTTGGGGGGTCTCGGACGCCTGCCGTCCCGAGCATTAGGCACCGCCCAGCGGCATGCGTCCAAGATCCCTTGACAACGGCCGCCCTTCATTAATCGCTGGACAAAAGCCGCAAAGCGCGATTCAATAGGTACCTTGTGCGGAGATGCATCGCAGCCCCCTATGCTGGAGTGTTAATCTCCTCTGCTACCAGCTTCTCGCGGAATAGTTTCGCTCCGTGCCAGATGCTGCAACCTTCTCAATCAAAGATTAGGTGGGCTGCTGCTCCTCGACGCAGCCACGCCCGCGGCGGCCGATGGTGCCGAGGAACCGTCCCCGATGGAAGCGCTCGTGGACGCGCTGATGCAAGGGCGGGAGCGCGTGGGCGGTCCATTCGCCGCTGTGATCGACCAAGCCTGCACCCGCCGCACGGAGGCCGACGTCCGTGGAAACGAAAGGGGAGGACTATCATGAGCCCGTACGCTCATCCCGAATTACTGGTTGACACCGCCTGGGTGGTTGCGCACCGGGGCGATCCGAACGTGCGTCTTGTCGAAGTTGACGTTGATACGGATGGTTACGAGCAAGGGCACATTCCGGGTGCGATCGCCTGGAATTGGACGACACAGCTCTGCGACACGCTGCAGCGCGATATTGTCCCGCCCGGTGACTTCCGTCGCCTGATGGAAGAGGCGGGTATTGCGAATGATACGACCGTGATCCTTTACGGCGACAACAACAACTGGTTCGCCGCCTGGGCGCTGTGGCAGATGAAGATATATGACCACGGGGACGTTCGCCTGATGAACGGCGGACGCCGAAAATGGCTTGAGGAAGGGCGCGAGCTAACCATGGACGTGCCGCAAATCGCCCGTGCCAGTTACACCATGCACGGCGAGCCTGATTTGTCGATCCGGGCCTTCCTTGACGATGCTCAAGCAGCCTCGACGCAACGGAACGCCGCGCTGGTGGACGTGCGCAGCCCCGACGAGTTCACAGGGCGGATCATGGCGCCGCCGGGCCTGCCAGAGACGTGCCAGAGGGGCGGACACGTCCCGGGTGCACGAAACATCCCCTGGGGCAAGGTCTGCAACGAGGACGGCACCTTCAAGTCGGTGGACGAACTTCGTGCTCTCTACGAGGGCGAAGGAGTCACCCCAGATCGTCCGGCGATCGCCTACTGCCGTATTGGCGAGCGCTCAAGCCACACTTGGTTCGTGCTCAAGTACCTCCTGGGCTACCCCGACGTGAGGAACTACGACGGCTCGTGGACCGAATGGGGCAACCTAGTCCGGGCACCAATCGAGCGTGCCGCCGTGTGATCCTCGAAGGAGGAAAGCGCCATGCAAAGCGAAAGGATCCTGCGCGCCGAGGACTATCGGCGCCGGCGAGAGCGCCTCGATGGCTGGGACATTGGCATCGCCTCGTACAAGCTCGGCGGTCGGTACTGCTGCGAGGTGGAGACCATTGGCGAGGGAGCACGACTTGCACGCGGCGAAGGGGCCACCCGTGACGAGGCGGAAGCCAAGGCGCTCAACAAGGCAAGAGAGATGTTGGCGCGAACGCGGGTATACCCGGCGCGCTGACATTTTGCGCAGGAATCCCGTTGTTGGCTGTGCTCGATTTGGGCGCGGCTTCAATTTTGTGGCAGCACCGTAGTCAGGCTCTGGCCCTCATCGGATCAAATCCCTAGGAGTTGTTTGGGTCGCGGCAAGTCAAATCTTCGGAAGGCCGCTGATGCACGGTCAAGGATTATCGTGCTACACTAAGAAGCAAATGATCCTCGCCGGATCAGGGAGCGGTGCATGGAATGTCCGAGCTGCCGGGCCGACATTCCGGAGGAGAGCAAGTTTTGCGACGTATGCGGGGCGGCTCTTCCGGGCCGGTGCCCGTCCTGTGGTGCGTCCGTTCGGTCAGGTGCAAAGTTCTGTCCGGCGTGTGGCAAGAGGCTGACGGCGAGTGACCGCGACCTGACTGCCGCCACGCCGATAGTTCCGACTCCGCATATAGTGTCGGCCGGAGCGTCCGCCGAGCGCCGGCAACTCACGGTGATGTTCTGCGATCTCGTCAATTCGACGGCGCTCTCGGCGCGGCTCGACCCGGAAGACATGCGGGATGTGATGCGCGCCTACCATGATGGCTGCGCCAGGGTTGTCGCCCGCTTCGAAGGCTTTGTCGCCAAATATATGGGTGACGGCGTCCTTATCTACTTTGGCTACCCGCACGCCCATGAGGACGACGCCGAGCGCGCGGTCCGCGCCGGCCTTGCCCTTGTGGAAACCATCGACACCATCGCGCTTCCGCCCCTCGGCGACCTCAAGCTGCAAATGCGCGTCGGCATCGCGACGGGTCTGGTGGTAGTCGGCGATCTCATCGGAAGTGGCGCGGCGCAGGAAACAGCGGTGGTCGGCGAAACACCAAACCTCGCAGCGCGGATGCAGGGTTTGGCGGCCCCGAACACGGTCGTTATCGCCGCCGACACCCAGCGCCTGACGGCTGGGCTGTTCGAGTATCGCGACCTCGGCGCCGTGACGCTCAAAGGCTTTGCCGCCCCGGTACGGGCGTGGCAGGTAGTCGGCCTGAGCGACATCGAGAGCCGCTTCGAAGCGCTTCGCGCCTCCAGTGCTAGCGCGCCGCTGATCGGCCGCGACGAAGAACTCGATCTGCTGATGCGCCGTTGGCAGCAGGCCAAGGGCGGCGAAGGCCGGGTCGTCCTGCTGTCCGGCGAGCCGGGTATCGGGAAGTCGAGCGTGACCCAGGCAATAAAGGAGCGGCTGAGCGGCGAACCGCATATTAGGCTGCGCTATTTCTGCTCCCCTCATCACAGGGACACACCGCTTCATCCCATCGTCAGCCAATTGGAACACGCGGCCGGATTTGAGCGAGACGATAACGCCGAACGCAGGCTCGACAAGCTCAGGGCGATGCTCGCCCTATCAACAAAGGACGTGAGGCAGACCACCGCGCTGTTGGCGGATCTGCTATCGATCGGTGGAGATCGCTACCCGCCGCTGGACCTAAATCCGCAGAGGCGCAAAGAGAGAACGTTGGAAGCGCTCCTCGAACAGCTCGCTGGGCTAGCAGCGGTTCGACCAGTGCTAATGGTCTTTGAGGACGTGCATTGGATCGATCCGATTTCGTTGGAACTGCTCGAGCTGACGGTGGAGCGGGTTCCTTCCTTGCCGGTGTTGCTTATGATCACGTTCCGCCCAGAATTCCAGTCGCCATGGACCGGCGACGCCCACGTGACGACATTGGCGCTCAACCGTCTGGACCGCCGACACGGGACCGAATTGGTGAACCACCTTACCGGCAACAAGGAGCTGCCGTCGGTGATCCTTGATCAGATCACCGCCCACGCAGATGGCGTGCCATTGTTCGTCGAGGAACTAACAAAGACCATCCTGGAAAGCGGCCTGCTGAGGGATGCGGGTGGCCGGTACGTTCTAACTGGTCCGGTGCCGCCGATGGCGATCCCAACGACGTTGCATGCCTCGTTGACGGCGCGACTCGATCGGTTGGCGCCCACCCGAGAGGTCGCGCAGATTGGCGCAGCGATCGGCCGCGAGTTTTCATACGAGCTGTTAGCCGCCCTAGTCCCTCTGCCAGAAGGCACGTTACAAGAGGCAGTGGAGCGCCTTGTCCATTCCGAATTGGTGTTCTGTCGCGGTATACCGCCGAGCGCGACTTACACTTTCAAGCATGCCTTGATCCAGGATGCGGCGTACGCGACCTTGCTGCGGAGCCGACGTCAGGAGCTTCACGCGAGGATTGCAAAAGTGCTGGAGGATCGGTTCCCGGAGACGGTGGAGATGCATCCCGAGATTCTCGCCCACCATTGGTCACAGGCGGGCCTGGTTGAGAAAGCGGCCTACTATGAAGAGAGGACTTGGCTGCGCACTGAGGGCTATCAGCGACGGAACGAACGCCTCGGTGGCTGGGAGATTGGGGTGATTTCGTACAAGCTGGGAAACAGATATCGCTGCGAGGTAGACAATATCAGCCCCGGAACACGCCTCGCGCGCGGTGAAGGCGCCACCCGGGCAGAGGCGGAAGCGCAGGCCCTGAAAGGGGCGCGAGAGATGTTGGCCGGAACGCGGGTCCGCCCCCTAAGTTGACGGCAACGCCGATAATCGGAACCGTCGGCCACGTGCACATAGCCAAGCTTACCCCGCCTTATCGGCCGCACGCCTTTGACCCAACCCCGCCCTTCCTGTTTCCCAGGGAGAAAGTCTGGAAAGAGGCGAGTTGCGACGTCACGGCTCGGGCTGACTGAGACTTTCCAGCGTCGAGCTGATGATATGCGCGAAGTCGCGGGTCGCAGGATTAAGTGCCTTGACGTCTCGCGCCGCAACAGACAGCAACTCGAACATGCGCCCACCTGCCAGCGGCCTGAAACAGAGGCTGCCGGAGCGAACCTCGCTGAAAACGTCGGCGGTGGTAAGTATGCTGATACCCGTACCCTGTGCGACCAGCGTCTTCAACATCGTCACCGAATTGGTCGTCACTGTCCTGATCGGAGGCTTTCGCGACCGCTCCAGCATTTCGTCCACGACTGGTCCGATCGTGAGTGAATTGTCGGCTATGATGAAAGGGTAATCGAAGAGATCGTCAATGCGCACCTCCTGCCGGCCCACGAGAGGATGGTCCGGTCGCATGACGGCACCCATTTCAAAGCGCGTCTCATGCATGATCTTGAGGCCCGCGTCGCGAGGCGCATTGAAGGTGACGGCGAGGTCGACTTCGCTGGCCATCAGCTGACGGGCGACCTCGGCGGTCCCGCCGACTGTTGCGTGCAGTGACGCGCCGGGATGACGAAGCTGCAGACTACCGAAGGCGTGGGGCAAGAACTCCGCAGCCAGGCACTCCATCAGGCCAATTTTGATGTGACCTCCGCTACGCCCGTTCAGGTTTCCAACCGAAGCCAGAATGCGCTGGTTCTCCAGCTGCCACGCTCTGACCTGCTCGACGATGATCTTTCCGGCTTCGGTCAGGCGCATGCCGCGGGGCAGCCGCTCGAAAAGCGCGGTGCCAAGTTCAGTCTCGAGGTTCAATATCTGTCGGTTGACGGCCGACGGAGCCGAGTTGACGCGTTCTGCGGCGCGTCGGATCGAGCCATAGCGTGCCACCATTTCAAGCACCCTGGCCGCCTGCGTGATCAAAGGCATCAGGCTGCATCCCGTGTCGAACGACTGTCCTGCTTTTGCGAACACTATGCCCGAATCTATGCGCTTGTCATCAACGGTCGGCCGTATAGCCTTCCCGCCATGACAAAAGAGCTTCTCCTCACCGCCGACACCGTCATCACCATGGACAGCGAAAATCGGGTCATCTCCGATGGAGCTGTCCTTGTTCGCGGCAACAGGATCGCCGCAATTGGTGAAAGGGCATCACTCGAAACGGCAAGTCCAGATGTCGAGGTTCGGCGACTGAAGAACCGGCTCCTGATGCCGGGCCTCATCAACGCGCACTGCCACTCAGGGATTCTGCGCGGGACTGCCGAGGGCCTGCCCGTCTGGGACTGGTTGAGGATGTTCATCGACCCGATGCACCGGGTGTTGAAGCCGCGCGAGGCGGAAGCCGCGTCGTGGCTGTGTTATGCCGAGGCTGTGCTGTCAGGCACCACGACGATCGTCGATATGTGGCGCTATATGGACGGCAGCGCGCGCGCCGCGGCGGCAATCGGCAACCGTTCAGTGCTCGTGCCTTACGTCGGCGAACACCCCGACTACAACTACTTCGAGACGCTGGAGACGAACGAGCGGCTGCTGGAAGAATGGCACGGCAAATGCGATGATCGGATCCACGTCTGGGTCGGCCTTGAGCACGCCTTCTACGCGACCGAGGACAAGTATGCCCGCGTGATCGATCTCGCCAGGAAGTTCGATACGGGCTTCCACACGCACAGCAATGAAGCCGAGATCGAACTGCGTGAAATGAACCGCCGTTACGGGTTGAGGCCCGTCGAAGCGCTTCGACGCTTCGGTCTGTTCGAGCCGAAGAAGGTATTGCTCGCTCATTGCGTCTGGCTCGACGACAGCGAAATTCAGATCATCGCTGAGCATGGCGTAGGGGTCGCCCACAATCCCGTCAGCAACATGAAGTTGGCGAGCGGCATTGCACCCGTCGAAAAGCTCCTGGCTGCCGGCGTCGCGGTCGGCATCGGCACTGACGGCGAGAAGGAGAACAACAATCTCGACATGTTCGACGACATGAAGTGCGCTTCGTTGCTCGCCAAGCTGAACAAGCTGGATGCGGCGGCGCTCGACGCCTGGGACGTGCTGCGCATGGGCACGATCACGGGGGCGCGCAGCATCGGCCTGGAGCATGACATCGGCTCGTTGGAGGTCGGCAAGAAGGCGGACATCATCGCTGTTCGCACGGACACGCCGCGCATGACGCCGCTGATGAGCCGGCGTGATTTCAACCTGCACCACAACCTCGTCCATGCGGTGCGTGGCGGCGACGTCGACATGACGATGGTGGACGGAAAGATCGTGGTCGACGGCGGGAATCTGCTAACCGCCGACATGCGCGAGTTGATCGCCGAGGTTCACGCCGTCGTGCCTGGTTTGTTCGCCCGACGGGCGGAGTATCTCGTGGTCAACACCAAGGGCGCGGTGAGCCCGGTCTGAGGTTCTCACCAATCAAGGAGGAAGCCGGGGGGCGAGACGGATTGCTATCGGAAGATCCGCACGGCCCTGGAAACTGTCGATATTGCGACACCTAGTAGCCGAACGGCTTTCTTCGGGCTGCGAGAAGATGTTCATCCGCGATCACCGGTCCCGAGGTCTCTTCGTCGCCGAAGGATGCCGGCTGATGGGGATCGCGCGTTCGACCTACTACGACCGCCCGCAGAAGACGGCCGACGGCACCGCGATCGTCGAAGCGATCGCAGCCAGGTTCGAGCACTATGGCTGGCGCCGTGTCCGTGCCGCGCTTCGGCAAAAAGGCATGATCATCAATCACAAGAAGATCCGCCGCCTGATGCGCGAGCATGCTTTCTTGTAGGGGCCGCGCACCATTGGCTTCTCGGCTTCTTTTGCCTCAATGGGCGCAACGATGTCGGAAACCTCCCAGAACTTGTCGGTGACGCCAGCGGCCATTGCAGGCGTGACGCGCAGCTTCTGATGGATACGGACGAAGTTGTAAGACCACTACCCGGCCGGGATATTTATCATGGACGAAGAATCGCTCCTCCCGGAGGCGGCGTCCAACGCATTTCATGAATCGATATGGCCGCACCGGTTCATGGCATTCATGAACCGCCATTCCGCCGGGTTTGGTGGGGTCCCGCCCATCTTCTTCGCCATGAGGGCTCTCGAAAAGGTATTGCGTTCGACAACAGCAGACCCGCCCACTGCCTCAAGCGTTAATATTTGCCTTCGTCCCTCAACCGATCTCGCTGCTGGTTCGCTATCATCCGTGCATCTTCACGTGATTTGAAGGGGCCAAGCGGGCGCCTATCACGACCGTCGACGCTCACTTTAATATACCAGCGACCGTCCTTCTCCTCGACGTCGATCGTTGTGCGCTGACGCTTCGGCAATGACATGGCCCCACTTCTGTTTGCTCACCGAAGAAAAGCATTTCGCGGCGCTTCGGGCAAATGCCCGATAGCAATGTTGCAGGCGGTGTTCGGGTGCCGAACGTAGTCCGAAGCGCTCGATCTTATACTTTAGTTGTAATCTCTCGCATGTTTGATATCGTGACGTCGGGAGGAATTCAGATGGCGGTGGAGTGCACATTTGCGCCCCATAGTGGCGTCTTTTCAGCCATTGAACTGGATCTCTTGAGAGGTGTGGTTCGGGAAATTTTGCGGTCCGGCGAAGCGGAGCTTGACAAAGAAGACTCTGAAATGATCGCGCGCGTAGTGATCGCAGCCTATAAGGGCGGCGCCTCGGGTCACGAGGAATTGCTTGAAGCCGCCCGGATTGCCGCCAGGCGCTGCGCTCTCGACCATTTTTACGATCGAGCAGTGGGCTTGTTCGCATAGGATTTGGCATCTGACGCAATGCAGGGCGGAGTTACTCGTTCTTGCGCCGCTGGCAATCCGCGCACCGGGTGCAGAGGCCTGTCAAATTGTGTCAGACCTCCGATCAGAGGGTCCGAAGCTCATCGGCCGATGATTTACCTGACCGATTGTCCTGCACCAGTTCGTAGCTGACCTTCTGACCGTCGTCGAGACCCCGCAGGCCGGCGCGCTCGACAGCGGAAGCATGCACGAATACATCGGTTCCGCCCTGATCAGGTTGAATGCAACCAAAGCCCTTTTGCGAATTGAACCATTTTACCGTTCCCGTAGGCATAGCGAACCCATCTCCTCCTGACAGTATTGACGCTGATCGAATTCGCCATTTCGGCGGAGGATCGTGAGCGTCACGAGCCCCCCATCTTGCCTGAGGGCTATACACTGGCGAGATTTGCCGCCTGATTTGCGAGGAGCGCAGGCGCATGGAGTGGGACGACCCTGATGCCAGTCATCAAGACAGTCATCAAGGCAGGCATAAAGCCAGCCGTGGGTACCAAGCGTTGGATTTTCACCACTAGCGTCCTTTGGGTTCGAATGTGTGAGCCAATCGCGTGTCGGAAAATTCGAATGTTCGCTACGTCAATTATGTTCACAGCGACCACAAGTATCGAATGGCAGGGTAGAGACGCGGAAAGCATCAATCTGTTGCCAAAGGTATAGAAATTTTACCGGAAACTCAAAGGTATGGGACTTCCATAGCCGGTGCGGCCACTGAGCCTTGCCGGTCAGGCCCGGCGCCCTGCTGGCGAGGCTCCCAGCACCCCAATGCCGGTCCCAACACCCGGCATTGCTGATCATGCAATCGCGTGCCAAGGCGTGTTGACCCATTACGGGACGTTCGTGTGCTCCGGCTAAGATTAGTTCAGGAGGAAATGTGCGCGGGCACGCGTGGCACGGTCCTTGCTCCCTTTGCTTCAGACACGCCGGGCGCAAAGACCCTGTTCCACATCGACACCGGCGTGTGAGGTTGGGACAATGATGTCGCGTAAGCTTCTGTTCGGCCTTCCCGCAGTGTTCTTGGCCACGGCCCTCGGAATAGCTCTCTTGTCGTCAGAGACCGCATGGGGATTTCTGACTGCGACCCAATCCGGTTCGATCTTCTGTTCAAGCGGCCCATCACCCGAAAACGCAACGACGTCGGCGTCGCGGACTTTGCCACCATGTCCGCCTGCCGTCACAAGGTCATAGGGAGCGCCTCGATGGCCGCGAGACTGTGGATGTGGTCGCATATCGCATTCCTGAAAGGGAAGAATTGGGTCATGGAACGTTGGGCTTTGATCACTCGGTTGGCATCAAGCTTTCGCGAATTCGTTGCACCGCGCTATCGACCAGAGCTCTACTATATGCGCGGCCCTGGGCCGGCCTCCGCGCGTCGCTTGAGTGCGCGCTGAGCCTGCGTTTCGGCTGGCCGCTGTGCGTCCTACGCCGCCGAAGCTCAGCCGGCAAGAGGAGCTCGGCGCGCCCTCATCGCTGCCGGTGCATCGAGCCTATCCAGTGTCAGCGCACGAGCATGGTCAGGCAAGGCAAAGGCCGCCAGCGCACTTATTTGCAGTCCTCTGTTCTACCCGCCGAATTGGCCGGCGTCGAGTTCATCCCGGAAAATGGCGGCGGCACCGGCGTGAGGCTGAGCAAGGTGTGAATCGGCGTGCAAAATTGACCCCAGATGCCGGCGACCGTGGACGGCACCGAAGAGGCGGAGTTTGCCTGGAAGATGTGGTCTCTGGACTGGCCCAGGCCGTCCGCCGGGGAGCACACCGTCACCTCGCGCGCGATCGATAAGAGCGGCAACATTCAGCCGGCAATGAGCGATCCGTGGATTGCCAAGAAACACACCTATTGGGAGAGCAACGGACAGGTGACCCGCCGTATTCAGGTCAGTTGACGGCTCGGCGCCGCGAGCGGAGCAGCCTGGAAAGCTGTGTGGCGACCGGATTGTGTGCGACCGTTACGCTGTGGGCATAGCCAATGTGCAGCAGGCGGTGCGGTCGCAGAAATGATTGATTAGGTCGATAGAGGTGGCGTACGGAACGCTGCGCACGGTTTTGCGCAGCAAGTGGCCATGGCTCGTTGGCGGCCTAGGCGCGAGTCTAAAGTCGCCGCGGTAGCCTTCGCCCTTGCAAAGCATGTGACATCATCAACGAGGCCTACGTGAAGGCCCGCTATTCGCGCCACTTCGAGATCACCCAGGAGGCCCTCAGCTGGCTCTCAGATCGAGTCGCAGACTTGATCGAGCGGATCGAGAAGGTTTGCCGATCACAGCTCGAGAAGCTGAACGACGTCGATTGCGTCGGTGGACACCATCAAATTACGAGCATTGCCCATCAAGCCTCGTCCATTTTAATGTCGGAGCACTGCGATTCTTGGGCGCCAAGGTGCTGCCAAAGCGCGGAATTGTCCACCGCGAGCTGCGTGACGGAATAGCTGCGAGATTTGCGTCCCGTCGGGTCCCTATCCAGTGATGGCCTCTTAGGGGGTGGTCTCTCCTTGCTTTCATGTTCAACATTCTTTATATTCCGTTCAACAGATGGAGATCCCAAAATGACCATACGTGGCGCAGCGGCAGCCGCAAGCGAGGAGCAGATCGCCCACAACCGCAACCGTCTGGTGCTTGAGCAGGCGAGGGCGGTCGGCCTGCTTGGCGCGGCCAAAAACACACGCCTTTCCGGCAGGGTGCCGTCGGATTTGATCGAGGCGGCAAAGAAGCGCGCCCATGTGACTTCCGACACCGAACTGCTTGAGCTCGCCTTGTCGCGGTTGGCCCTTGAGGATGATTTTGGCGCCCGGCTCGTCGGCCGCAAGGGCAGCATCTCCGCGGACATCGATCTTGGCATTTGACCTCGGGAGCGCACTGCGTTCCCTAAAACCACAGCGGCGTAGCGCGGGGCTGGAACGGCGACCAGATTCCGCCCTGTCCTGGGCAGGTGACCAGCCGCCTGTCGGCGGCGTATTGCTCCTCGACACCAGCGTCTATCTGGATGTCTTGCAGGGACGCACGCCCGAAGCGGTCGATAACCTTCTGACCTATCGGCTCTGTCACCACTCGGCCGTCTGCCTTGCCGAGCTCAGCCACGTGTTCGGCCGGCTCGACCCGGCGCACCCCACGATGAAGTCGGTCCTGAAAGCGGTTGCGGGTACGATCGAGGATATTCCGGCGCACCGGCTGCATGCACCCGACGCCACCGCCTGGGGACGCGCCGGCATGCTGGCCGGCCTGTTGTTCCGGCTGAGCCATCTGCCGAAAGGGGAGGGACACGAACGCCGCTTCCTCAACGATGCGCTGATCTTTCAGCAGGCCGGCCTTTTGGGAGCGACGGTCCTGACGGGCAATGTTGGAGATTTTGATTACCTCAGCCAGCTTGTTCCGTCGGTGCGGGTGATCTTCTACCGGCCCGTGACGGGTTTGCGCCCGCAGGGTTGAAGGCGTCGGTGGGGAGATATGCACCTAAATCGTCACCGTCGTCGCAGGAGAAGCCGTCGTGCTGTGTGACGGCCCGCAGCGACGATCAGCGCAATTTTTGGGCTTCTGCTCGACGAGAGAGCCTTTCCAGGCGGCGTCCGGGGCTTGGGCGCGAACCTGGTCCGCTCAATGCCCGCGAACTCTCGTCGATCTGACGGCGAAAGAGCGCCGTCCGGCGATGAGAAACGAGCCAGAGAGGCCATTTCAGGCACTCCATTTAAAAACGAACGATAAGGCAACATTATCGTTCGTTTTGTAGCTCCGACAGGCTGTGCGTTTCGGCGTGAAAATCACGGTGCAAAGCGCACGCTGGCTTTACCCTCGAAATCATGATTCGCCTCGATCCCGCGACCGCCAATCCCGCCCCGCCACCGACCGTGCCAGCTTGGGCGCTTGCCGCCGGCGGCGCGCCGAGTGGTGCCGACGCCGCTTTCCAGGCCGGCGCCGCCTTGGCTTCGCTCGACACGCTGGCCCGCGCGCAAGCCAGCTGGGCCGGGGCCTGGCGGCAGCGGCTGGCGCTTCGCTGTGCCGCCGCCAGCATGCGCCTCGCCGGCCGCCCCTATGAGCTGGTCTCGGTCGCCGGCGGCTGGCAGCACCGGACCAAAAAGGTTTTTGGCGACGCCATTCACGCAGCCTTCGGCACGGCAGCGGGCGAGGAGCCAAAAGAACTGTCGCAGGCGGAGGCGCTCGTTTTGATGTGCATTGCCTACTTCCAGCCGATTACCCGTGGCGAGCTTTCTTCTTTCTTCGGCAAGGAAGTGTCGCGCGATTTGATCGGCCTGCTGCGCGCAGGAGCTGATCGCCTCCGGACCGCGCAGCCCACAGGCAGGCGCGCCGTACACCTATGTGACGACCAAAAATTTTCTCTCGCGGTTCGGGCTCGACACGCTGCGCTAGCTGCCGGATTTCGAGGCGCTCGAGGACGCAGGGCTGCTGTCGAAGGAAACGCTGCTGGCCGGCGATATTCCAGTCGGTGTGGCGAGCGGGGAGGGCGAGGACGATGTCGTTGAGGACCAAGTGTCGTGAGCGAGCGTTGTCGCGTCGCGACCACAGAGACAGTCGATGACTCAGGACCAGGACGACTGGTCGTGCGGCAGCCGGTCATCGGGATCGTGAACCGCGACATGATCGCCGTCGACAAGATTGGCCGGAAAGATCACCAGATTGGTGCCGCCGGCGTGACGCAGCGACGGGAACAGGATGCCGCGAAGCCCGGCCGTGATGATCAGGTCCGCGAGCTTCCACGATGGCGGGATCTTCTTGTCAATGCGGAGCGACCTGGCGCCAGGCACAATCCCATTCCTACCAAGCGCCGTCCCAGATGTCCGGGTCGAATCCCTGCGAAAGGTCGGCTACCTCGGCGAGCGTGATCTTGTAAGCGGCAAGCGTTGCCGGCGGGACGATGCTGGCGCCCTGCTTGTATTCGTCAAGAGCCGTCTGGGGCGCGCGGGACAGGTAAAGTGCTTCGACGCCGGGCCGATTGAAGCGCCCGCCGTCGATCGCCGCGCCTGCGCCACTTGTGGGCAGGAAAGCCCATTTGGGTGTCAGATAGCGATGGAAGATCTTGTCTGGACCGACGCAGGTGATCCTCACCCACGCGCTCCATTCTCGAGATCCCGGATGAAGGCTAGGACCACCTCGACCTGGCCGTCCGCAACGAGTTCGGCCGCCGTGCGATGGCCATAGTCGGCAATCGGTTCATTGCGGTACCAGTAGATCGCCTTGTCGACGTCGCCGGTGAGTTCCGTCGCGGCCGAAATCACTTTTACCATCTCGCGCATTCGACCCTGCAGTCGCTCCGATGAGGGATTGCGGAGCGTGTTGCGGTGGACGCCGGTCAACTGCGCCAGGTTGGCCACCTTCACGCCGAGCGCCTGCGACAGGCGCTTCGGCGAGATATAGGGCGTGCGCGGCTCCTGCAGGCTGTCGACAAAGCCCGAGACCACTTTCGATTGTGCGAGCTGTGCGTGGGTCATGACAAATCTCCGACCTCTCTCATACGCACAATATATGCACATTCCTAGGCATAGCAAGTGAACGGAGCCTGGAGCCATTCCAGCGCACCGCTTGTCCTTCCTCATTCTCATAGCGGCAGCAATGCGCCCAATTCGGACGCTTGGACAACCGTTCACCGATCCTAAAAGCAGTCATTGGGCGTACCCAGTTGGGTCTCTTCTCATGGAGAAAGCAGGCCTATGTCGGCATGGACAACCGAGCGGCCGGCGAGACTGCGGCCAATCCCCTCGGCGAGTGGCTCGGGGGCGGGCCCGCGCACATCCTCGTCACCATCAGCAGTAGCCGGTTTCGCGGCGAGGAGGAACGCGAGATAGGGACATGCGAAACGCATGCCTGCATGTGATGCGCGCGCATGGATTGCTGCCGAAATCACCGGTCTCGGGCATGGCCATGTCCAGGTCATCACGCCCTTCAACGTGCCGCAGGTGGTGTAGCTTTAGTCCTGCGGGGTGGCGACCTACAGCTTCGCGAATTGTGCCATGGTGCTGTCGAAAACGCGCTTGGCCATTTCATCGAGCCCTAGTTTGCGGTGGCGTGCCGACAAGATTTCCGTTCCGTACACGCTTTTGTAACCAGCGGCTCGAATTTCTCGCAAGAACGCCGGTACATCGAGCTCTCCCTCACCGCAGAGTTCACGATGGTGGATAGTGTCTTCCCAGAGGTCGTCAACCGGCGGCACTTTCAGGGCGTCATCGACCTCTACCGCTTTGATGAAGCGAGTAGGGATCTTGCGGATGTCGCTGAACGGAATTCCGCCGCGTGCCAGGTGCCAGATGTCCACCAGGAGGCCGCCGTTCGGCTGATCGGCTTCGCTGACAATGGCCAGGCCGGTCTCGATCGTGCGAACATTCGACCACGGCATGATCTCCAAAACGATATCCGCGCCATAGACGGAGGCTTCTTGGCAGAGCTTTGCGAACTCAGCCGCCATAAGCGGAACATCCGCGGTCTGTTCATGAAAGCCGGGACCGATCTTGATATCCCGCATACCCAGCTCCGCGGCGACATCGAATAGCTGGCGGCGGAATTTGTCGGATTCCTTGCGCTTCTCGTCGTTGCGATACCAGTTCAGCAAGAACTCGATCTCGAGATATTTCATCCCGTTTGCCTTCAGGATGCGCTTCATTTCCGCAAAGCCAATCTTGCTCTGCGTGGCCATCGTGTCCTCGTAGTGAAGTCCGAAGCCCTTAAAGCCGGCCCGCGCTGCCGCCTCAACCCTGTCCTTGAATGGAAACGGGCTTATCTCGACTGAGCCAAGAGGGTAAACGTCACCTGAAAGGGCGAAATACGAGATCAAGAGTTCGACGTCTTCAGCCACGATCTTTGCTATCCTATCAGTTATCAGCCGCGCGCCCCGGCCAGTCTGACCAAGTCAATATCATGCCACTTGGCGAAAGAAAGTAAGCTGTTTAAGAAACACTTTTGCAGCCACCGCAATAAGGTCGCGCCTTTGGTGTCCCCGAAGAACCCGCGCCCGAAGAACCCGCGCTAAATCCGGCCACGTAGCCCCGAGACACAATCAGCCGCTTCAAGGCTTTTTGCGTCGGATGCAAGACTGTTTCCCTATGGCTCGCCTTTATCCCGTCCGGTGGGAATGGCATGAATCGAGAGCCATCAAGGGAGGTAGATTGTGAATAAGCTACTCAAATCAATGCTCGCCACGACGGTCTTCGTCTCAGCGGCCGCGTTTGCGTCGCAAGGTTATGCGGCCGAGAAAATGAAGCTCGGTCTCTCGATGCCTACGCTGAACACTCCGTTTTTCACCGTTCTGGTGAACGCAGCCACCGATGAGGCCAAAGCGGTCGGCGGAGAGGTCGTGCAAACGACGAACGCAAACAGGGACGCGAGCCAGCAGGTGACGGATTTCCGCAACCTGATCAGTGCTGGCGCAAACGTGATCCTTGCCGGCGTCGTGGATCGCGCGGCTATCAAGCCAGCGCTCGACTACGCAAAGAGCCGCAAGGTTCCGGTGGTCATCGTCGACGACAAGCCTGCCGCCGGCGAGGTCTACGCAGTTGTGCGTGCCGACAATCTCGAGATGGGAGCTCGCGCAGCAGAAGCTCTTACCGCTGCCATGGGCGACAAGAAGGGCACGGTCCTGCAAATCACCGGCGCGTTGACAACCACCAACGGCCGCAATCGCAAGGACGGCTTCGACAAGGCCTTCAAAAAAGACTCAGACGCAAAAATCATTGAACAGACCGCCAACTGGGACGGTCCGACAAGCGCGAACGTTGCGCTCACCGTCATGAGCGGCAATCCTGACGTCGCCGGCATCTATCTGGCGACGGACACTCTCTACTATGATCCGGTCTCTTCGGCATTGAAGTCCCGTAGCCGCCTCGTTCCGGCTGGCCAATCGGGTCACATCGCCATGGTCGCGATCGACGGTGGCTCGGGTGCCCTGAAGGCAATCCGCGAGGGCTTCCTGGACGCCACCATTTCTCAGCCTGTTGTGGACTACGCCAAGCACGGCGTCGACTATCTCAATGCTGCACTCGACGGAGAGTCGATGAAAGAAGGCCCAACCGATCACAGCAGCACGGTGGTGAAGGACGGCGCGTATTTCGTCGACGAACTGCCATCGCCGATTATCACCAAGGCGAATGTCGACGACAAAACCCTCTGGGGAAACGCGAAGTAGTCATGGCCGCTCGCCCCGAATATTCGAAGGCGTTGGCGATGTCCGAGCAGATCGTCAAGATCGACGGCGCCGTCAAACGCTTCGGCGGGACCACCGCTCTCAATGGGTTGTCCATCGAGATTAGACGGGGCGAGTCGCATGGCCTCATCGGCCGCAATGGCGCCGGGAAATCTACGCTCGTGTCAATCCTCACGGGCTTGAGGGCGATCGATTCCGGGACCTTCCTGCTGAACGGCTCAGCGCCGCCGGCGCTGAGCGATCGAAACGCGTGGCGTGAGGCGGTTGCCTGCGTCTATCAGCATCGAACTCTCGTTCCCGACCTCAGCGTCGCCGAAAACCTCTACCTTGGGCAATACCAAGGCAAACGGATGATTTCCTGGCGCGCTTTGAACCAGGAAGCCGCAGCGGCCCTGGAGAGTTGGAACATTCCCATCCTTCCCACTACTCAGGTCAGAGACCTCGGTGTCGGGGAAGCGCAAATGGTGGAGATAGCGCGCGCCCTCAACCAAGGGTCGCGGTTCGTTATCCTCGATGAACCGACTGCTCAGCTTATCGCAAGCGAGATCGATCAATTGATATCGCGGGTCAATGAGCTGCGAGAGCGAGGAGTGACCTTCCTTTTTATCTCGCATCACTTGGATGAGGTGCCGCGAGTGTGTGACGCCGTGACTGTACTCCGTAACGGTCGCGATGTTCTGCATGGAGACGCGCAAAAGCTCTCTACCGCGCAGATCGTGTCTGCCATGGTAGGTGATGAGGCGACAGGCATCGCTCTAACCGCCAGCGAACACGTAGCGCGGCCGGCGCTGGCCCCCGAAACGCCGGTTGTTCTCAAGGCGCGAGTTAAACTGGACGCTTGCCAGGATGCACTGGATTTCTCCCTCCGCGCCGGAGAGGTCGTCGGATTCGCCGGACATTCTGGCTCAGGTTCTCGCCATATGGCGCTCGCACTAGCGGGACACATTTCGAAGTGGTCGGGCGAGATAGTGCTGAACGGCAAAAGCGTGCCCAAGCCTTGGAATCCCAGGACAGCGGTCGAGCGGGGCATGGCGCTTTTGCCAGAGGATCGCATCAAAACCGGTCTCGTGGGGTCAATGTCCATTGAGGACAACATCACTCTACCGTCCCTCAAGGCATTTTCGAAACGCGTTCTTATCGACCGGCGGGCTCGCAGAAAATTTTCGGAAGACAATCGCGCAGATCTCGGAATTGTCTGTCATTCGGTGAAGCAAGGCGTCGGAGAATTGAGTGGTGGTAATCAGCAAAAGGTGTTGCTGGGCTCAGCTCTCAGCAGCAACCCATCCGTCCTTGTCCTCCTTCACCCAACCGCCGGCGTCGATATCGCCTCGAAGGCGACAATCCTCGACATTGTCGAACGACGCCGTCGGGATGGATTGGGCGTCATCCTCGTCAGCGATGAACCTGAGGAACTTGCATTCTGCGATCGTGTCCAAGTCTGGGTTCGCGGGAGGAAAGTTATCGAAAAAAGCGGGATGAGCGAGGAAGAACTCGTGTCCGCGATGGAAGGATTCCATCTATCTCCGGAGTTATCATGACCCACAGCCCAATCACCGCAGGCGCGGTGGCGCCAAAACGGGTTCTGAGCGATCTGCTCCAACCGGAGTGGGCTATCCTACCGGTCCTGGTCGTCGTCATGATCGTCGGCGCCGCGCTGAATTCGGCCTTCCTTTCTTACGACAATTTCTACGGAGTGGTGCAGCAGGCCAGCGAGCTTGGAATTCTCACTATGGGCCTGACCGTGGTTCTCATCGCCGGCAAGTTCGACCTGTCGCTTGAATCCACTTTTGGACTAGCGCCGATGGTCGGAGTCTATTGCCTTCTCGACGCAGGCGGTAGCGGCTTGAACCTCGCAGACTCCCCGTTCTTGGCGCTTGTCGCGATCTTCCTGACGGGCGCACTGATCGGTGCATTCAATGGCATTTTGGTGGTCTATCTCAAATTCAACGCGTTCATCGCCACCTTGGCCACTTTGATCCTGTTGCGCGGCATAAGCCTCGGGTTGACACGTGGCGAGACCCTTTCTGATTTGCCTTCGCTTCTGACCTATCCTGGAGAAGCGACTGTTCTGGGGGCGCCAGTCTCCTTTTTGGTCGCACTCGGCTTGCTGGTCATTCTCACTGTCTTCACGTCCCGCCACAGGATTGGCAGGATGCTCTACGCAGTTGGCGGCAACCCCCAGGCAGCTCGCGTCGCGGGTATCCCGGTGGAGCGGATTCTGATGGGCGTATTCGTGGTAGCCGGCATGCTCGCAGCGCTGGCAGGGTTGCTGCAGGCAGGACGAATTGCGTCAATCCCGTCGTCTCTCGGACAGAACCTGATCTTCAATGCGTTCGCAGCTGCCGTTTTGGGCGGAGTAAGTTTGAACGGTGGGCGCGGCACCATCGCTGGCGCGTGTGGAGGGGTGCTTCTGCTAGTTCTGATCCAGGACGTGTTGGTCCTGTCCCAAGTCCCCGCGTATTGGATCAATGCCACGACAGGCGGGATCATCCTCATTGCGCTCTTCATCAGCAAAATAAGCGGAGCCGACAAGGCAAATTGAAACGGCCAACGGCACGATACGGGAGAAAAGACGATGCGTCTGAGGGATAAGGTGGCACTCATAACCGGCGGAGCACGAGGTATAGGCAAGGCTACCGTGGAGCTGTTTGAGAGGGAAGGCGCGAAGGTCCACGCATGCGATCTCAGCTTCGATGACGAGCTCACCAGCAAGAACGTGGTTCGCCATAAGCTCGACGTCACGGATTTTGAGAATTGGACCGCCGTCGTGGAAGCCATCATCGGTGAGGACGGCAGGATCGATATCCTGTTCAACAATGCGGGGACGGTTCTGTCCTACGATGGGATCGCAGAGATCGCGATTGACGACTGGAACAAAGTCATTGCCATCAATCAGACTGGCCCATTCTACGGAATGAAAGTCGTCATTCCCCACATGAAGACAAATGGCGGCGGGTCAATTGTCAACACGTCGTCGATCTGGGGAATAGCCGGAGCGGCAGGCGTGTCCGCCTATACCGCATCCAAGGCCGCTGTCAGGTATATGAGTAAGAACGCTGCCCTGACCTATGTGGGCGACGGTATTCGCGTCAATTCTATCCACCCAGGGATTATCAGCACGCCGATGATCGACGCCCAGGATTCGAGCATCACGGCGGCCATCGTCAATATCACTCCCATGAAGCGGCTCGGGAGACCGGAAGAAATCGCCTACGGCGCGTTGTTCCTGGCCAGTGACGAATCCAGCTTCATGACTGGCGCCGAGCTCGTCATTGATGGCGGCTACACGGCGCCATAGGGCCGATCGAAAATCGGGAGATACGCGTTGCTTTTTGTCGTTCATTGCCTTGACCGTGCAGATGCACTTCCGCGGCGTCTCGCAAATTACGACGCGCACAAGGCCTACCTTGCAAGCGGTTCCATTGCGACCGTGATCTCTGGACCGCTGGTCGCGGAGGACGGTGTGACCATGATCGGGTCACTTTTCGTTTTCTCGGCCAACACAATCGAGGAGGTAAAGGCCTTCAACGCTGCAGATCCATTCGCCTCCGCCAATGTCTGGCAGAACGTGAACATCCATCCATTCCTGATGCGTGTGGACAATCGCCTCTGACGCGAAAGGAACGACAATGAAGACCTTCGTCTATAACGGCCAACCCGCCCGAGTGATCTTCGGCTCCGGGACGATCTCGACGCTGCCGGAAGAGGTCGAACGGATGGGTTTGCAACGTGTCCTCGTGCTAGCGACGCCGCCGCAGGAGGCCGATGCCTTTCGCCTTGCCAAGTCAATCGGGGAGCGGGCGGCTGGCGTCTATGCAAAGGCGACAATGCATACGCCTGTTTCGGTAACGGAAGACGCGATGCGCGTGGTGGCCGAGCTCAATGTCGACGGGCTGGTTGCAGTTGGAGGCGGTTCAACAACGGGGCTCGCCAAAGCAATCGCGCTGCGGACCGACTTACCGCAGATCGTAGCCCCAACAACCTATGCCGGCTCGGAGATGACGCCGATCCTGGGTGAAACCAAGGACGGCGCGAAGATTACTCAGACGAGCCCGAAGGTTCTGCCCGAGGTTGTCATCTATGACGTGGAACTCACGATGACACTTCCCGCCGCTATGTCCGGAACAAGCGGGATGAACGCGATCGCTCACGCGGTTGAGGCTCTTTATGCGCGGGAAAGCAACCCTGTAGTCAGCTTGATGGCGAAAGAAGCGATTGGTGCTCTTGCCGACTCTTTGCCGGTCATCGCTCTACGGCCGCAGGATCCGGAGGCGCGGTGGAAAGCGCTCTATGGCGCCTGGCTCTGTGGCATATGTCTCGGCTCAGTTGGAATGGCGCTGCATCACAAGCTCTGCCACACTCTGGGAGGCACCTTTGACCTGCCACATGCGGAGACCCACACGATCGTGTTGCCGCATGCGCTAGCCTACAACGCTCCTGCCATTCCGACAGTGATCGACAATTTGCGGGCCGTCCTGAAGGCCGATCCCGCGATGGCGCTCTATGACCTCGCCGGACAGATTGGGGCCAAACGTGCTCTTTCGGACATCGGTATGCCGCAAAGCGGGATCGACATCGCAACAGACCGTGCGCTCGCAAATCCGTATTGGAATCCCCGTGCCCTGGAGCGCGAGCCAATCAGGGAACTGATCGCCCGGGCTTATGCCGGAGAACCACCACAGGCTTGAAAATTGTGGGCGGATACTTCCTCGCCTTCGCGGGAGTAAGGCCGGTCCAAGAGGAGTTGGTATGGACAAGACTATCGCGACTCTTCGCGAAGCGGTGAGTGGTATTGACGACGGCATGACGGTGATGATCGGCGGCTTCGGAGGGTCCGGGGCACCAATCGAGCTGATCCACGCCTTGATCGACCGTTTCGTGCAAACCCGTCATCCGACGAACTTGACGGTTGTGAACAACAACGCTGGCAACGGCCATGTTGGGCTGGCGGCCCTAATCGAGCAGGGAATGGTTTCTAAACTGATCTGCTCGTTCCCGAGGTCGGCCGATCCGCGCGTTTTCACGGACCTCTATTTGGCTGGCAAGATCGAACTCGAACTCGTTCCGCAAGGGACACTCGCGGAACGCATTCGTGCGGGAGGTGCCGGCATCCCCGCATTCTATACGCCGACGGGATACGGAACGGACCTTGCGAAGGGCAAGCCGGTCGAGGAGTTTGAGGGCCGCCCCTATATCAGGGAGCGTTGGCTGAAGGCCGATTTCGCATTGGTAAAAGCGCATCTTGGCGACACGTTTGGCAACCTCACCTTCAACAAAGCCGCGCGCAATTTTAATCCACTGATGTGTATGGCGGCCCAGACGACGATAGTTCAGGTGTCCAGCATTGTTCGTCCGGGAGATATCGATCCGGAGACCGTCGTGACTCCCGGCATCTTTGTGCAAGGCCTCGTGGAGGTCGCGGAGCCGGCGCAAGAAGAGACGCTTAACCGGGCAAATGCCGTCTACCCGGAGGTTGTCCAATGAACAAATTGAACCCCACTCAGATTGCGTGGCGCGCTGCCCAGGACATAGCTGATGGCGCATACGTGAACCTCGGCATAGGGCTCCCTGAGCTCGTCGCTCGCTTCCAGCCGCCCGGACGACAAGCGATCTTTCATACCGAGAACGGAATCCTGGGTTTCGGCGAAGCTCCTGCAGCCGGACAAGAGGACTGGGACTTAATCAATGCTGGTAAGAAAGCCGTGACACTGAACCCAGGGACCGCCTTCTTCCATCATGCCGACAGCTTCGCAATGGTTCGTGGCGGTCATCTGGATGTCGCCATCCTCGGTGCCTACGAAGTGGCTGAAAATGGCGATCTAGCAAATTGGTCGACCGGGCCAAATGGCGTCCCCGCCGTCGGTGGGGCCATGGACCTGGTCCACGGCGCCAAACGGGTAGCAGTGATTACAGACCACATCACGAAGGACGGTAAGGCCAAACTCGTCAAGCGATGCACTCTGCCGCTCACCGGCGTCCAGTGCGTGACACGCATCTACACCAGCCTCGCATTGATCGATATCGTGGACGCGCACTTCGTGCTTCGTGAAAAACTGTCGTCCATTTCACTCGACGAATTGCAAGCGCTGACTGGCGCTGAATTGCACGTTGTCGGCGCGGTTGCCGACCTTATCGTTCCGGATGTTTGACATGAGCGAAGCGTTTATCTGCGACTACGTCCGCACGCCGATCGGCCGCTTCGGCGGCATGCTTTCATCGGTGCGAGCTGACGACCTCGGAGCCGTTCCGCTGAAGGAACTGATGAAGCGGCACGCGTCCCTCGACTGGCAAGCGGTGGATGAGGTGATATTCGGCTGCGCGAACCAAGCTGGCGAAGACAATCGCAACGTCGCCAGAATGTCGTTGCTGTTAGCCGGACTACCTGAAACGGTGCCCGGAACGACGATGAACCGGCTCTGCGGCTCAGGCATGGATGCTGTGATCACCGCGGCCCGCGCTATCAAGGCAAGGGAAGCAGACCTTGTGATCGCAGGGGGCGTCGAATCCATGTCGCGAGCGCCCTTCGTATTGCCCAAAGCAGAAACGGCATTCTCTCGACATGCAGAGGTCCACGACACGACTATCGGTTGGCGCTTCGTCAATCCAGCGATGGCGGCGCGCTACGGTGTCGATTCGATGCCGCAGACTGGCCAGAACGTTGCAGACGATTTCGGGGTCAGTCGGCAGGATCAAGACCTGTTTGCGCTCGCTTCCCAGAACAAGGCGGCAAACGCGCAGTCGAACGGGCGCCTGGCACGGGAAATCACACCTGTTGTCGTTTCTCAGCGCAAGGGCGATCCCCTGATCGTCGACCGTGACGAACATCCTCGCGCTACGACCTTCGAAACGCTTTCCAAGCTGAAGCCGCTCTTCAATGGTGGCAGCGTGACAGCTGGCAACTCGTCAGGAGTAAACGACGGCGCCGCGGCCTTGATCGTCGCAACCGAGACTGCCGCCAAGAAGAATGGTTTGACGCCGATTGCTCGCATCGTCGCCGGCGCTACCGCAGGCGTTGCGCCGCGGATCATGGGCATCGGGCCGGCACCCGCATCTCAGAAGTTGATGAGCCGTTTGGGCTTGGTAGCGGATGATTTCGACGTCATCGAACTCAACGAGGCTTTTGCCTCGCAAGGTCTGGCGACGCTTCGTGAGCTAGGGGTAGCTCTGAATGATGATCGGGTTAACCGCAATGGCGGTGCGATCGCACTGGGTCATCCCTTGGGCATGTCGGGCGCCCGCATTGCCGGCACGGCCGCAATCGAAATGTCTCTGTCGGGCGGCAGGCGTGCGCTCGCCACCATGTGCGTCGGTGTCGGACAAGGAATTGCCGTGGCATTGGAGAGAGCATAACCAGTCGTCACCAATGCCGCCTCGACTGCTCAGCTGGTCCAGATCTTTTCGTATTCGCCGACGCGGAAGCGTTCGACCAGGAAATCTATGAACAAGCGGGTTCGTGTTGGAAGCATGACCTTCGTAGGAAACGCGATATTCATGGTAAGGCGGGGCAAGTCCCAATCATCCAGAACCCTGACGAGCCGCCCGGCGTCAAGATCGGCCTGTATGATGTAGGCTGGCTGGGCCAGAATTCCCAACCCGTTTCGTGCAGCCACACAGATCAACTGGCCATCATTTGCATTGATGATGCCGTCCACGTCGATCCTGACCTGGTCATCGCCCTTGCGGAAATTGAATTGGTTCCAGTTATCGGCGAGTGTGTAGAGAATGAGATCGTGCTCGGCCAAATCACTGGGATGGCGGGGAGTGCCGCGACGCTCCAGGTAGGCTGGAGACGCAGCCAAAAGACGCCGCGTCTCGGCAAGGCGCCTGATTGTAATGGAACTGTCCGCTTCGACACGGCGCGTTCTGATTGCGAGATCGAGGCCATTCTCGACGATGTCATAATATCGGTTTGAGGACACGATATCGATAGTGACGTTGGGGTATCGATCGCGAAACTGTTGCACGACAGGCATCAGATGCAGCAGGGAAAATGAAAGAGAGGCTCCGACCCGCAGTCGACCATTCGGGCTAGCCGCTTTTGCTGACACATTTGCTTCGGCGTCGAGAAGGCTGTGCATGATTTCCCGTGCCTGCCCGTAGAACTGCTCACCTTCGCTCGTGAGACTCAATTGGCGGGTGGATCGGTGCACCAGGCGAACGCCAAGGCGTGTCTCTAAGTTCATCAGGTAGCGGCTTACGCTCGAAATAGACATTCCGAGCGTCTCTCCTGCTCGAGTTAGGCTCGCTTCCTCCGCGATCCTTACGAACACGTCCAATTCGGTCCAGCGATCCATTTTTGCGCCCAGCGGGAAGGTGTTTTCTCGTTGGCAGTCTTTATCGTCTCTACGGCAAATGCAATTCCTGCTGACGATAATCAGTTGTCACACGCCTGCGAGGATCGGATGGGTCTCCCCAGCATTGAAAACCGAACTGTTGGCGACTGTATAAAGCACATCGTCATGTGGAGCGTTGCCGGCGCAAATGAGACCGAGAAAGATCAGGCTGCCGCTGCAATAAAATTGAGGTTCGAGGGCCTCAGGGGCCTCATTCCCGGGCTCCTCCACCTGGAGATCGGTGTGGATTTCAGCCGGGTATCCTACGCGTGCGATGTGGTCCTATATTCCGAGTTCAGCAGCAAGGAAGCACTTGCTGCTTACGCCACACACCCGGCTCATTTGAAAGTCCGAGATGAGTTGGAGGGTATGCGCATCGCGAGGCACCAAGTTGACTACGTCCAGGACGGAGAAGCAGTCGCCTCGTCGTCTGGGCGCGCGCTCTCGAGCGCTGTGTGATCGCATACTGCCGTCGGATAGGCCTGAATTGCGTTGCCTAGTCGATCGCCGTTTAAGATTGGAGGATATACCTAAATGCCAACGGTCACTTTCGGATTGCCCGACATAGTCGTCGTTACTGGCACCGGGTCCGGCCTTGGAAGCGAGATCGCGACTTTGCTGCTGGATTGTGGGTCGAAGGTCGTCGGAGTGGATCTGACGACGTCCGCTTTGTCTGAACGTGAAGGCTATTCTCAGGTTCTAGGTTCTGTTTCCGACCGGAGCACCTGGACAAAGGTGCAAGACGCCATCAATTCCGCCGGCTCCGGGAAGCTGGGTCTAGTTACCTCGGCAGCGATCCTCGACACGGGTTTCATACCGGACACGACCCCAGAGGTCATTGCGCGTGCGATGGACGTGAACGTCACGGGCACTGCGCTTGCAATGGCCACATTGATCCCGCTGATGGAGACGAGAGGGGGCTCAGTCGTGGCGGTGGCATCGGTAAATGCGGGATTGGCCGAGCAGCAATTGGCTGTCTACAACGCAACCAAAGCTGCGGTAAGGCAACTTGCTCGAACTGCAGCCCTGGACCATGCCCGCGCCGGCGTTCGCATCAACGTTCTCAGCCCCGGTCCTATGATGGCTGGACTGTTCAAGCGCCACCTCGAATCCGCCACCGACGGCGACAAATTCCTGGCGACGCGCTCCAACAGGCAGCCGGAGGGGAAGATTCTGGAGGCGGTCGAAGTCGCTCGGGCAGCGCTGTTCCTTTTGTCTGACGGCGCCCACGCAATCTTGGGTGCAGACCTCGTCGCAGACGGCGGCCTGACTGCTGGCTTTGATTTTCGCACGGGAGCCGAAGGGGCTTCAGTCTGAGCGGAACTACAGGGAGAAAGAGCAATGGAAACTGGTCTCAAAGGTAAAGTCGCCTTTATCACTGGCGGTGCGAACGGAATTGGTCGGTCCACGGCTATAGCGTTCGCGAAGGAGGGTGCGCACGTCGGCATCCTGGATATCGATGAGGCCGAAATGCAGAAGGTAGCCGAGGCTGCCAAGGCTCTCGGGGTCACGGTGCACACCGCGGCTGGAGACCTCTCGACCGCGCGCGGCGTATCCGACGGCATGGACAAGTTACTCGCCGCCTTTGGCAATCGCATCGATATTCTGGTGAACAATGTCGGGTCGGGCGCGATCCGCTCCTTCGACGACGTCGATGATGCCGCCTGGGATGCCACCTTGGCCCTGAATTTCATGAGCTACGTGCGCGCCATCCGCAAAGTGTTGCCAATCCTTCGCGAGAAGGGCGGTGTGATCGTCAACAACGCATCGGATCTTGCCCGGCAACCCGAACCTGTGCCGATCGACTATTCGGTGTCGAAGGCTGCGGTGCTTTCCCTGACCAAAGCGCTTGCTCGCGCCGAAGGCCCCAAGATCCGCGTTAACGCGGTGGCGCCCGGTCCCATCTGGACGCCGTTTTGGACGAAGCCAGGCGGGTTCGCCGAGACAATGGGCAAGTATCACACGATGGAGCCGCAAGCCGCCGTGGAGCATGAGATGAAGCTTCGCCAGCTGCCACTCCAGCGCCTTGGCGAGCCCGACGAGGTCGCCAACGTCCTCGTCTTCCTCGCTTCCGACCTTGCAAGCTTCGTGACTTCGGCAGTCTGGGGCGTCGATGGAGGATCGATCCGGTCAATTGTTTGACGTGTTTGACGGATGTAGCCGGGAGCGTTCCACGCGCAGCCAAGTTACTTGAACGAAGGCTCCGCACCTCGGGCGAACTCAGTGAAGGACAGTCTGATATGAAAGCAGCCCGGTTTCACGCGAAGGGCGATGTTCGCGTCGAGGAAGTAGAATTGCCGTCGGAGCTCGCTCCCGACGAGGTTCTCGTTCGAAACCAACTCTGTGGAATCTGCGGGACCGACCTTCATGAGTTCGCTGCCGGTCCGATATTCATCTCGCCTCAACCGAATGCATTCTCAGGCGCCTCTATTCCGCAAATCCTGGGACACGAGTTCAGCGCGGTCGTCGAGAGGGTGGGCGGTGAAATCACGCACCTGAAACCCGGCGATCGCGTTTCCATCCAGCCCCATATGGGACCGCTTGACGGCTATTTTGGCGTTCGCGGATTGCATTTCCTGGGAACGCGCGGGGCGGCCACCGGGCTGACCTGGCCTTGGGGCGGCTTCGCGCAATACGCGGTGATGAAGGGTTACGCCACCGTGAAAATGCCCGACAATTTGACGTTTCGCCAGGGTGCCTTGGTCGAACCCGCCGCTGTAGCGGTGACTGCGATTGATCGCAGTGGACTGGTGCCCGGCGGATCGGTTCTGATCACGGGTGGCGGGCCTATCGGGAGCGCTGACGGTTCTGGCGGCCCACGCCGCCGGAGCAGCGAAGATCTTCCTGAGTGAACCAAATGCCGCAAGGCGCCGCCGCATCGAGAAGCTCGGCGTTCCGGTAACGACGATCGACCCGACGCAATCCTCTCTGGCGTCGTCGATCACCAGAGAAACGTTCGAAGGTCTCGGTTGCGACGCCGCTATTGAATGCGCTGGGAATCCGCGCGCAATCTCAGACTGTCTATCGGCGGTCCGACCGCAGGGCACAGTGGTGTTGATCGGCCTCACAAACAGCAAGGTGGAGATCTCGCCTTTCGACCTCATTGTGCGCGATATCCGGCTGCAAGGCTCCCTTTGCTACCCGACCTCGCTCTGGCCAAGAGTGTTCTCGATGATAGAAAGCGGGCGGCTGCCGGTCGACCAGCTCGTTGACGCGGTCATCTCCCTCGATGAACTCGTCGACAAGGGGTTCGAACCACTGCTAGACCCGAGTGGCACGAAAATGAAGATCCTCGTAGATCTTAACGCCTGATCTAAGGCGCGTCGTTTTCGTTAACTGCACCAGGCGCTTTGTCGAGCTCACATTCATAGCAAACGGTGCAAAAGCCGTCGATCGCGGTCGTGCTCGGCGCGTCCTTCTTGCGCAACTCGCGCTCTTCACAGCTACCGCACAAATACGGGTCTTCGATTGCGCGCCGAAAGCTTTTTGCAGGTAGCGCAAGACTGTTTCCTTGATAGCCCCGTTTATCCCGATTGCCGCTATCTGCATAAATGAACGCACGTTGGACCGCATCCAGCCAAGCTGGCCCGGACAACGGGGAGGTCGCCTCAAGTCACCGTTTTGGGAGAGCGACAGCAAGTTTCCACCAGGGAGGATCCAATGAAATCTTCATTCAAGAACGCACTGCTTTCGGCCGTATTCACCGTTGCCGCCACCGTCGGTTGGAACGTATCGGCTTATGCGGATGGCGAGAAATACGTTCTCATCGAGCATTCCCCCGATAGCGAGACCTTCTGGAATACCGTGAAGAACGGCGCAAGCTTGGCGGCCAAGGAAGTGGGAGCTGAGGTTACGTTCCGCAATCCGCCGACCGGCGATCTTGCCGACATGGTTCGCATCATTCAGCAGACCACTGCAGAAGCGCCGAGCGGTATCATCGTAACGATCCCCGACGCCGACCTCGTCGGCGGCCCGATTGCTGACGCGGTCGCCAAGGGCATCCCGGTGGTGACAATGAACACCGGAACGGCGGAGCAGTCGAAGAAGCTCGGAGCGCTTCTGCACGTCGGGCAACCGGAGTTCGACGCGGGCGAAGGCGCCGGTGAACGGGCCAAGGCCGCTGGCATCAAATCGTTCCTTTGCGTGAACAGCCTGTTTCCGAACGTCGCCGGCGAGCAGCGCTGCCAGGGCTTCGCGAAGGGTCTTGGCGTAGAGCTCGGCAAGCAGATGATTGACTCTGGCACCGATGCAGCGGAAATCGCCAACAGGGTGAAGGCCTATCTCTCTGCCAATCCCGATACCGGCGCCGTCCTCACGCTCGGCCCGATGACCGCGATACCGACCATTCAGGCTCTCAAAGACAACGGCATGGCGGGCAACATCTTTTTCGCGACTTTCGACCTGAACCCCGACATCTCGAAGGCGATCAAGGATGGCGTCATCAACTTCGCCATTGACCAGCAGCCCTTCCTGCAAGGCTACCTGCCGGTGATCACTCTCACCAACTACCTCCGCTACGGCGTCGTCCCTGCGAACTCAGTCCTCTCCGGACCCGGCTTCGTCACCAAGGACAACATCAAGTTGGTTGAATCCTTGGCGGGGCAATACCGCTGAGGCAATCACCATCGGCTACGGCGGAGGCTTGCGCCTCCGCCGTAGCCTTACGGCAGGAGTTGGAAATCATGGCGAACGTGCAGACCAACGAGGCCCCACGGCCCACGCTCCCCAAAGACGAACGCGTTAAAGAGCTGCATCGCCTCCACAAGGCGCTCATCCGCCCGGAACTCGGGGCCACCTGTGGCACGATCGCGGTTTTCGTATTCTTCATGGTCCTTGCTGGCGGCACGCAAATGTTCGCCCTCGAGGGAGTGATGAATTGGAGCACGGTTTCGGCTCAGTTCGTTGTGCTTGCAGTAGGGGTATGCCTTTTGATGATTGCGGGTGAATTCGACCTTTCACTAGGCTCGATGGTCGGCTTCTCTGGCATGATATTTGCGCTTCTCGTCATGAAGCTCGGCATTCCTGTATGGGCAGGAATCCTGCTGACGATGATGCTCTGCGCAAGCCTAGGCATGATCAACGGCTGGCTTGTCATCCGCACCGGGCTGCCGTCGTTCATCGTCACACTCGCATTTCTTTTCATTCTTCGCGGCGCCACGATCTGGAGCGCCATTACATTCAACCGTCAGCCCGTTGTTTCGGGCGTTGGCGAAGTCGCGGCCGGAGATCCGATCGCCTGGCTGTTCGGCGGTGAGGCTTTCACAGGCCTATTCCAATGGCTTGGTCAGCAAGGCATCATCGCAACCTTCACAAAGGGCACGCGTATGGGGCAGCCTGTCGTGAGCGGCATACCCATGTTGATAATTTGGGCGATCGTTTTCGTGCTTGTCGGGCAATGGGTTCTCACCCGGACTCGCTTCGGAAACTGGATTTTTGCTGCGGGCGGTGATCCGGAAGCTGCCCGATACGTCGGTGTTCCGGTTGCCCGCGTGAAGATACTTATGTTCATGGTTGCGGCCCTTTGCGCCGCGTTCCTGGGCATCGAGCAAGTCATCGAGTTCGGGTCGGCAGCCTCCGACCGGGGAATAATGAAGGAGTTCGAGGCCATCATCTGCGTGGTGATCGGCGGAGCACTGCTAACCGGTGGTTACGGCTCTGTGGTCGGCGCCGCGCTGGGCGCGATTATCTTCGGTGTCGTCCAGCAAGGCCTGTTTTTCACCAACGTTGAAAGCTCGCTTTTCCGAGTGTTCCTAGGGAGCATTCTGCTCGCCGCAGTCCTGGCCAATACCTATGTCCGCCGTATGATCACGGGAGAGAAGTGATGGCTGCCCGGATCCTCGAAATGGTCGACATTCGCAAGCAGTTTGGCCACATCATAGCCTTGTCTGGAGTGTCTTTCGACGTGCAGGCCGGCGAGTGCCATTGCCTCCTTGGCGACAACGGCGCAGGCAAGTCGACTTTGATCAAAACTATGTCTGGCGTGCATGTGCCTTCCCAGGGCGAGATAAGAGTCGGTGGGCAAGCCGCCCACTTCACAACTCCTCGAGACGCAATGGCGGCGGGCATCGCAACGGTCTATCAGGACCTCGCGATGATCCCCCTGATGAGCGTTGCGCGAAACTTCTGGATGGGCAGAGAGCCCCAGAAGGGTATCTGGCCTTTCCGCCGTTTCGATCTCGAGACGGCCGACGCCATCACCATGCAGGAAATGCGGCACATGGGCATCAACCTGCGCGAGCCCAGCCAGGCAGTGGGGACCCTTTCGGGCGGCGAGCGCCAAACTGTTGCCATCGCGCGCGCGGTCTACTTCGGTGCGAAGGTTCTCATATTGGACGAGCCCACATCAGCCCTTGGGGTCCGGCAGACGGCCAATGTCCTCACGACCATCGACTATGTCCGAAAAAAGGGCATCGGTGTCGTGTTCATCACGCATAATGTCCGGCACGCGCTAGCAGTCGGTGACCGCTTCACGGTTCTCAATCGGGGCAAGACCCTGGGGACAGCGGACCGCGGTCATATCAGTGCCGAGGAGCTGCAAAATTTGATGGCAGGCGGACAAGAGCTTGCGCAGTTGGAAGCATCATTGGGGGGAACTGTCTGACTTGGTGGACCGACGAGCAAGCGCAAATGGGAAGAGTGAAACATGGCGAAGTATCTAAACGAACACAACTCGGCCGAAACGGTCAACGCGCGCATGGGCAACAACACCAACCCGCGCCTGCGCCAGGTTATGGGGTCCCTCGTTGCGCATCTGCATGCCTTCATCAAAGACGTCGAACCAACGGAACAGGAATGGGGCGTCGCCATCGAATTCCTCACCCGGACCGGTCAGATCTGCAGTCAGTCGCGGCAAGAGTTCATCCTGCTATCCGATGTGCTCGGGGTTTCAATGCTGGTTGACGCGATCAATCACCGGAGGCCGAGCGGCGCGACGGAGAGCACTGTATACGGCCCATTCCATGTCGATGGCGCGCCCGAAAGGCAGATGGGCGACAGCATCAACTTAGATGGTCTGGGAGAGCTTTGCTTGTATGAAGGGCGTGTTCTCGACCTGGACGGAAAGCCCATTGCCGACGCTTACATCGATGTATGGTCTGACAATGAAGAGGGGTTTTACGATGTCCAGCAACCGGACATCCAACCACCTTTTAACAATCGTGGCATCTTTCGAACGGGAGCGGATGGTCGCTACTTCTTCCGCGGCATCAAACCTGTCTCCTATCCGATCCCCGACGACGGACCAGTTGGCCAGATGCTGGAGAAGTTAGGCCGCCATCCTTACAGGCCGGCGCACATGCACTTCCTATGTGGCGCTCCTGGGTATGATCGCGTCTGCACGCATATCTTCGTCACGGGCGACCGCTATATCGAGTCCGATGCCGTGTTCGGTGTTAAGGACTCCCTTATCGTCGATTTTGTTCCGGTTCAGGATGGCGACGTAAAATGGAAGGCGGAATTTGATTTCGTCCTGGACAAAGTGTGACCCGGTCCATTTCGGCCGGTGGCTCGACAGGAAGGCCTTTCCCGCGGTATGGCATCGCAATGCATGACGCTGGCGCGCGACCTTGGGAGATCAACCTCGTCGCGCTGATCGAAGCGATGATGGGCGGTCCAAACAAAAGATCGCCTAAGCTTGTCCGGCTGTTCGGTTTCCAGCGCCTCCCTCAGTTCCTCCAAGCTATTCGCGCCATTCCTAAATGCTGACATGACTGGCCAAGCGGCGTTCGTCGCGATCCTGCTCATCCGAGATGCCGTGGGTGAGGCAATACTCCTTCACAGCTTGGCAGAGAATGCTAAGCTGTTCCGGGTCAGCGATTCCTGTGAATGGCGTTTGTGCCAACTCCCTCTTTGCGTTAGGGCGAAAGCAATCGACGCTCTTTCAATCGCCCCTGTGCCGTTCGAAAGCAGGCGACGGTTGATTGTATGAGATCGCACAGAAGAGTCCATTCCGAAGTTAGGTGGAACCCTTCCGGGGTGATAGCGTTACCGCCGGACGAAAGAGTTTTCCCCCTATGGCCGACGAACCCGACAAGCCCAGAGCGATGGACGGCCCGGTAGTGCAACGCTTGGTTAAAGAAACGGGCGTTACCTACGAACAGGCTCGCGACCTTGTGAGTCTTTTGGGCAGTGTCGATTGGGCGTCGCTCTTGCGAGAAGCCAGGTTGCTGATCCGAGGCCGCTAAACAAACCGCGGTGAGCCTAAACCTTGCGACGCTTCGAAAGCGCCTGCCATAGCTCCGCTTCGTTCATCGCCCCGTCCTGGAAGACGACGACGACTTCCTCGGCGAGGGCTTGCCTCTGTTCCCGGTCTTTCTGGGATAGGCGGCGCTCTTTGCACAGTTGGTCGAACACCCGCTGGAGCAAGTCCAGATCGGCGGGCTCGAATATTCCGCTGTAGCGGGTCAGAGGCATAAGGGCCGCCCTCAATTCGTCCCTGGCCTGTTATTCTGCCATTCGACCTTTTCGCCTGCTGGCATTATCTCAAGTTCAATTGCCTGCTGGCATTTCGGATTTGAAGGCAGCATCGCGCCAGCCGCAGAGAAAGGCAAGCTTCGCCCCGGGCGCGCTTGACGAATTCAGCGGGAGGCAGCTGGGGTCGGACAGTAAAAACGACGATGCTGCAATTTGCGGTATGCTTAATCCTATGCGAGATCTTGCTACAATCCCTCCATGGCCGTCCGAATAGCGGTTGTCCTGGCGCTTCTTTTCGCCTTCGCCTACGGATTTGCAAAACTCGTGGAACGTTATGGCGGCGTAGGCGATCGGCCGTCTTCGTGTGAGCAATTGTCAAACCTTGATTGCCCAGACCCGAACGCGCCGCCTGCAGAGCCTAAGCCTAAGCCTTCCTCAATCTCACCCCGGCGCCGCCGTACTTGCGCAGACTTCACAACCCTTCGTCCTTATCCATCCCGGCCCAGCTGAAAATGAACATCGCTACGGTCGCGCCTGCCATGATCGCGGTGACGGCCCATCCGAGAACGCGCTGAGCTTCTATCGGCTGCCGCTTGCCCACCACAAGCATATGAAGTCGACGGACATGCTGGAGCGGCTGAACCAGGAGATCAAGCGGCGCACCCTGGTCGTGCGCATCTTCCCCAATCCGCAGAGCTGTCTGCGGCTGGTGCGGGCGCTGGCGGTGGAGATCCACGAGAACTGGCTCGAGGCGACCCGCTACCTCAACATGGAGCATCTGCGCGAGCACAAGAAGGAGAGCTTGAGGGCATTGGCCGCCTGAGCGCGGCCCGGTGCGATGCCGACGAACCCAATGTCGGCATCGATGTCGGCGCCAAAAGGGAAGTTTATCAATTCATGAAGGGACTGGCGGAGGCGGCGGCAATCTAGCCAGCGTGAAATGCCGCGTCTGGGGCCCAATCGGTCATCGCAGCGGCGGTATCTCTTCTTGGAAGCGGGTTTTCAGCCGAACTCATGATGTGTTCGTGCGTTGCATGTCAGCCGTGACGAAGTCGGTTCCCGGTCCGGAACATGTCGGCGCTCGTCCGCCGGAACAAGGTCGATCGATCGACGCTAGGCGTGAGGTGGGAGCTGAGCCCCGCTCGTCTTTGCCCGCAGCCAGTCAGAGACCCGATAGTATCGCAACATTGCGGCCGGAGCGAATGACATGAAGAAGGGTGCTCGCCGGAGTGGTTCGAGCTTCAGCGACAGATCTTTTTCAGGCACGCCCTTCGCCCATTCGCCGAGTATGCCGCCAAGCATGCTTCCGGTCGGCACTCCGCGACCGGACAGGCCCGTCAGCGCGACGACGCCCGGCGCAAGTCGATAGAATCGCGGGATGGTGCGCTTCTGCATGTCCAGCTCTCCGAACCAGAAATACTCCCATTTCAAGTCGCTGCTCATTTGCGGATGGAGCCAGCGCAGGCGATCGGACATGAGGCGGTGTGTGAACGCCATGTCCCTGCCGCGACGGCCCATCGGAAACATCGAGGCGACGATGCGTCCCTCGGCGTTGTATTTGTAGACGAAGATGTCGCCGCGGCCGTCATGCATCGTCGTGTTGCGCGGCAGGATGGTTTGGCGTTCGCTGGCGGTCAGTGGCTGGGTAGCGGCGACGAAGACCCTCTGGATCTTGTAGGTCCGGTCGAGACCAGGCCATCCGTCGACGGTGTACGCACCGGTCGCAAAGATGACCTTGTCGGCGACGACGGTTCCTTCGCCAGCGTGAACTGCCCAGGCACCACCCTGTCGCGCCACATCGCAGACCGGCGACCCTGTGTGGATCGTACCACCTTCTTCGATGACGGCACGGGCCAGGCCTCTTGCGTATCCCAATGGATTGAGGTGACCAGCCTCGGAATGAAACCAGCCGCCATGATATCGCGGGCTGCCGGTGATTTCCTCAGTCGCCTGTCTGTCGAGCACCCGCGTCTTGGCGCCAACGGCATTATACTGCTTCGCCTTTTCCTCAAGCTTGGCGACGGAGCCGGGCGTCAGTGCGCCCATGACGTAGCCGTTCTGCTGCCATTCGCAATCGATACCGTAACGCTCGATCATCCCTGCGACTTGTCTGTTGGCCCCTGTCTGCCGGGCGATCAGCCTTTCGGCCCACGGTTCGCCCATCATGGCGCGCAGTTCGGGCAGGCTGTAATGGGTGAAGGTTGGCGTACAGTGGCCGGCATTGCGGCCTGAGCCGCCGAACCCGATCTCCTGGGCTTCGAGCAGAACCACGTCTATGCCGTCGCGGGCGAGGTCGAGTGCGGTGGTCAACCCGGTGTAGCCGCCGCCGACAATGCAGACGTCAGCCTGCCTGCGTCCTTGCAGCAGGCTGGTTTTTGGCGACGGCGCCGCGGTCGCATACCAGAGCGAGACTTCAAACGGCGAAAACCTTGCCATGCCGGGCGACCTCACAGCATGTCGCTTCGTGCGTCGAGCGCATCGCGCAACCCGTCGCCAATGAAGTTGAAACTGGTGACCGCCAGGGTGATGGCGGCGCCGGGAACGATTGCCAGCCACGGCGCGCTGTCGAGATATTGCTGGGCGCCGTTCAGCATGTTTCCCCAGCTCGGCAGCGGGGGCTGGATGCCGTAGCCGAGGAAACTGACATAAGCTTCCAGAAGGATGGCGCGGGCAACGGTAAGCGTGGCCGCGACGATGATCGGGCCGATCGCATTGGGCAGCAGCTCGCGAAACATGATGTGGCTGTTGCTGAGCCCGAGCATGCGGGCGGCGACGACGAAGTCGCGTTCGCGCAGCGAACGCACTTCCGCCTCGACGATGCGCGCGATCTCCATCCAGCTCGTTGCCGCGATGATCAATGTGATCATGATCGGGCTCGGCTTGATGAAAGCTGCCATCGCCAGCAGCAGGAAGATATTGGGAAAGGACAGCATCGCGTCGACGAAACGCATCAGTACCGTGCCGATGCGGCCGCCGAAGAAGCCGGCGGCGATCCCGAGCACGGTTCCGAAGACGGTGCTGATGACCATCGCAGCGAAGCCGACCAGCAGCGAAATGCGGCCGGCCATGAACAGGCGCGCCGCGATGTCACGTCCAAGCGGATCGGTGCCGAAGAAATGATAGCCCGTGAACGGCGGCGAGAACCGGCCACGCAGGTCGATATAGAGATCATCGAAGGGCAGCAGCATGGGCCCGAAGACGCAGGCGAGCACCAGAACGATGATCATCACCAGGCCGAACATCGCCAGTCGATGACGGGCAAATCGGCGCACGCTGCGGCTGTGCCACCAGCGTTGCTTGGCGTGGGCGGGGATGAGGAAGTCCGACTGGGTCATCGCTTCGTTCCTCAGCTCAATCGAATGCGCGGATCAACGAATGCGACGGTGAGGTCCGCGGCCAGATTGCCGACCAGGACGAGGACAGCGGACATCATCAGCAAACCCATCACGACGGGGTAGTCGCTGTAGCCGAGACTATCGAGGAACAGCCGTCCCATGCCGGGCCAGGTAAAGACCGTTTCTGTCACCAACGCGCCACCCAGTATTGTCGGCAGCTGCAGTCCCAGCAGGGTGATCATCGGGAGCAGGGCGTTTCCGAGGATGTGGCGAAGCAACACACGTCGGGAACTCAGCCCCTTGGCCCGGGCCGTTCGGACGAAATCCTGGCTGATGACGTCGAGCGTCGCGGTGCGCATATAGCGGCTCCACACGGCGATATTGACCAGCGCAAGCACGATGCTCGGCATGATCAGATGGGTCGCGTAATCGCCGAGCGAGCCATCGCCGATCGTGTACATGTTGCCGGCCGGCAGCCATCTGAGCCGCAGCGAGAAGATGTAGATCGCGATCAGCCCGAACCAGAAGGTCGGGATCGACAGCGCCACCATCGCGCCGACGGTCGCGGCGTAGTCGAAGATCGAATATCGTTTGAGCGCGCCCAGTACTCCGATCCAGGTGCCGACAAGGATGGCGATCGCGGTCGACACGCCCATCAGCAGCAATGTCGCGACAAGGTGCTCCCAGATGATGTCGAGCACAGGCCTGCCGTCCCGGTAGGAACGCCCCCAGTCACCGCGAAGCAGATGTGCCAGCCAGTCGATGTACTGGACAGGAAGGGGTCGATCGAGCCCCATTTGCGAGGCGATGCGATCGAGATCGGCCTGTGTCATCCCTGGCGTCAGAGTGAATTGAGAGAGCGGTCCGCCCGGAGCCAGGTTCAGGACGGCAAAGCCGATCACCGAAACCAGCAGGAGCAGGACGAGACTTTGCCAGAAGCGTCCCAGCAGATAGCGAAGCATGCCGGTTGTCTCCGTTTTGGATGTCCGTCGGATACAGTCGAGCCAGAGGCGTCCCTGTCGGCCACGCAGGCCGAGCCGGTCATTGCCGACCCGGCCTCATTTGTGCGTCTATGCCCAGTACCAGGTGGCCACGTCCCAGGAGTCGATGCGGACATTGATGTTCGGCACGACGCCTTCGACACCGGACTTGTGTCCGCGGACCGTCGCGTATTGGAACATCGGCAGGAATGGCAGGTCGTTGCGCACGGTCTCCTGGATTTTCAGGTAGGCCTGCTTGCGTTTCTCCGGCACGAATTCGACACCGCCGGTTTCAAGCAGCTTGTCCACCTCCGGGCTGGCATACTGCCAGGTATTCTGGCCGGAGCCGCCCTTGGCCGGAATCGACTTCGAGCTGAGGTAGTCCGAAGTGTCGGGATCGGAGCCCGTCAGGAAGTTGATGCCGACGACCACGGAATCAAATTCCGACTTCATCCAGTAGTCGCCCCACATCACGGCCGGCGGCAGGTTGGAGATTACCACCTCGACGCCGATGTCGCGATACGATTGCTGAATGAACTGCTGTGCCTGTTCGCGGATATGATTACCCGCCGTGGTCGAGTTCTTGAACGAGAGGCGAACACCGTTCTTGACGCGGATGCCGTCCCCGCCAGGGACCCAGCCGGCGTCGTCCAGCAGTTTCTTTGCCTTGTCCAGATCGTATTCCTGCTTCGGCAAATCGGGATTGTAGTAGAAGGACTGCTGCGGCATGTACGTTTCGGTCGGGGCCGGCAGGCCGTAGTAGAGGGCGTCGATGATCGTCTTCTTATCCAGCGCATGGTACAGCGCCTGACGAACGGCGAGTTCCTTGAACTGCGGGCGCTCCATGTTGAAGCTGAGCGATTCGATCGTGGCGGCGGGAATAACGGCGACCGCGGTTCCGCTCAGCGTCTTGGCTTCCTCATAGTGGTCGGCCGTGATCCACTGCAATCCGATAACGTCGATGTCGCCGGTCTTGAACTGGGTATAGAGCACGGTCAGATCCGGAATGTACTTGTAGATCAGGCTCTTCAGGTAGGGACCGTCGGCGAAGTAGTCGGTATTGGCAGCCAGTTCGATGTGGTCGCCGGCCGTGCGTTCCACCCATTTGAACGGGCCGGTGCCGATCGGGGCATTGTTGAACGGTGCGGTGTTCTTGTCCTCCGCTGCACCGAGCAAATGTTTGGGAACGATGAAGGTCGCCGCCAGGATCGACGGGTAGGGCGCGTAAGGCTCCTTCATCTTCCACTTGATCTCGGTTGGCGAGACGACAGTCAGGTCCTGGACAAGTTCGTGGCCGGCGCGTCGCCAGCTGCGAAACTTCGGGTCGACCAGCAGTTCGAGCGTAAACTTGACGTCCTCGGCGGTGAACGGCTGTCCGTCATGCCACTTCACGTCGTCGCGCAACTTGACGTGCCACTCGAGCCCGTCGGCCGAGATGCCGCCGTTTTCGACGGTCGGCACTTCCTTGGCGAGCGCGGGGAAGAAATTGCCCCTGGGATCGACACCAAACAGCGGATCGAAGACGCTGAAATGAATACCTTCGTCGACCTCGATATGCGGCAGATGCGGGTTGAATACGGTGGGCTCCTGCGAAAAGCCGACGATCACCTGCCCCTTGGGTTCGCTCGGCGGGGTTGCCGCTAGGGCGCTGCCTGCTCCCGTCAGGTTGGGCATGGTGAGCCCGGCGGCACCGGCGATCGCCATTCCAAGCGCCTGACGACGCGTCGGTCGAAAGATTATGCTGCTACTCTTGTCTGACATTGGAGGCTCCTTTTCATAGTGTTCCACTTTCGCTGCGTCACGCTCTCTTGTCGGAGCGCTTATAATCCGGTGATCGGTGCGACCTTCGATCCGTCTGAAAACCGCGACCACCGGAAATCCTTAGGATCGACGATCGGCGGCCGTCCGGTCACGATGTCCGCCATCAGCCTGCCTGCCGCGGGCCCGATGCCGAAACCATGGCCTGAGAAACCGGTCGCCACATGAAAGCCGGGAACCTCGTCAACGGCGCAAATGACGGGAACGGCGTCCGGCGTGACGTCGATATAGCCGGCCCAGCGCTGCGCCACCTCTGCCTTTGCCAGAACGGGAAATGCCTTGCGGGCATTTGCAAGAACGCGCTCCGAGCTTTTTTTGGAAGGCTTGGGATCGAGCACGCGGCAGTATTCGAAGGGGCTCGCCTCATCCATCGCCCAGCGGGTCGGCATCCCTGCCTCGTGAAGGAAACGACCACCCAGTCGGAATTGCAGCGATCGCCACTCTGTCTCCAGGCCGGAAGAAAATCGCGCGCATAGCGAAAGGAGTTGGGCACGATGTCGACGAGATTGCTCATGCTGGAGGCGACGGTGTAGCCACCGTCCTGGCGCTTGCGTATGGCGAAGTTGTTTGCCCACACGGCCTGGTCCGGCCCGTTCTCGACCGGGGTCGTGCGAAGAACCGTGTTCATGACCTTCAGCTGCGGCAGGTCGAGCCCAAGCGTTCCGCAAAACAGGTTCGACCAGGCCCCTCCGGCAAGAACGACCGCCTTGCAGGCGATGAATCCACGTTCGGTCACGACGCCCGAAACGGCGCCGCTCGTCGTTTCGACGCCGCGCACGGCGCATTCCGTCAGTATGGCGGCGCCACGGTCGCGTGCGGCTTCGGCAATTGCGGGCGCCGCCTTCTGCGGCTCGGCGCGACCGTCGGCTGGCGTGTAGAGCGCTCCTTTGACATCGAGATTGGAGCCGGGGAGGAGGTCACGCAATTCGCCAGCACTGATCATTCGCGACTCGAGCTGATAGCCTTGGAGATGGCGTCCCCAGCGCTCGTGCTGTTCGTATTCCTTGTCGTCCGCGCAGGTGAAGACAATTCCGGCCCGGGCGTAGCCGGTGTCTCGCCCCGTCCGTTCGGAGAGCCTCGCCCATATCCGCAGGGCTTCCGCCATCAGCGGAACCTCGCGTGGATCCCGCCGGGAAATGCGGACCCAGCCCCAGTTGCGGCTGGACTGTTCCTGTCCGATGCCCCCCTTCTCGCACAGGGCCACCCGCAAGCCTCTCTCGGCCAGCTCCAGCGCCGTCGACGTGCCGATGATGCCGCCGCCGATGACGACGCAGTCCACCTCCTTAGGCAACTCAGTGTCTCCATGAACGGGGACGACGAACGGTCCGGGCATGCTCAGTAGGACTCCTCAAGCTGGCAATTGATGGAGAACTCGGCGACGCTCGCATGGTCGGGCAGATCAAGTAGCAGCCCGATGATCCGGGCGAGGTCGTCCGGGTCGGTCATCAGCGCATCGGCGCGATCGGTGATGCCGCGAGCCATGTCCGTGGCGACGAAACCGGGACAGACGGCCGTGGCCCGAATTCCGAGATCCCACCCCGCCTGCCGAATACCGTGGGACAGCGCGACGGCGGCAAATTTGGAGATCGAGTAGGAGCCTGCTGTCACGGACTTGACCCGCTTGCCCGACAACGAGGCGAGAATGATCACCCGGCCTGTGTGGCTCGCCGCAAGCGATGCCCATGACGCGCGTACCAGACGGCGCGGCGCCTTGACGTTGATCTCGAACATGAGATCGAGATCCGCGTCGTCGACGTCGATGACCGACTTCGGAATCATGATGCCGGCGCTGGCGACAACTGCGTCGATCCGACCGAAGGCATCGACGGTCCCGTTGACCCATGCCCGCTCGCAGCCGGCTTGCGCGGCATCGTAGGGGAACACACGGACGCGCTCGCCATCGGTCCAGTCGGGTTGCAGCGGTTCGCGCATGCCCAGCGACAGTGTCCAGCCCGTTTCGAACAGGTGCCGCGCGCAAGCCGCACCGATGCCGCGGCTGGCGCCGGACACGAGCGCCACACGCTGGCCGGCTCGGCTTCCTGCCGGTTCCCTCATTGGTCGAGTCCCGCGGTGCGGCGGTAGACGCGCCGCAATATGTCCAGCAGACGCTTCTGGTCTTTCTCGGGCACACCCGCGAAGAAATCGCTGGATTGCTTGGTGGCGATCTTGCGCACCTTGCGAGCGAGGTCTGCCCCCTTTTCGGTGATGTGAAGCTCCTGTGCGCGTCCGTCGTCCGGCGCGTTCCGGCGCGTTATCAGGTCATGATCGATCATCTGGTCGACCAGCCTGCCCATGGCGGAGCGATCTCTCATGATGAGCTGCGCGATGACCGAGGGCCGTATTCCCGGGTGGCTATCGACAAGGAGCAAGGTCGTGATCTTGCCGGTTCCCCGAGCGACGTCGAGACCTTCCAGGCGGTCATCGAGATCGCGCGAAAGCGCAATGTTGATGCTGCGGATATAGAAGCTCAACGTGTCTTCGAGGACATCCAGCCCGACCGTCTCGACGGGATAAGGCGGACCTTTCTTCTTCTTTACCGGCATCGAACACTCTCCAGAGACTGGCGTGGACAGCCTTCATCAAGATCGCCGCAGCCCCATCCGGATCTTCCAGTCCATGATTGAGCTGGTAGTGGATAAATGCAACTACTTTTAGTGGACAAACGCAACTATTCTGCTCGACAGCAGACTTGGACGAGCGCGCGTCGGCGATTCGATCGAAGAACAGGCTTGCAGCCGCGCCTTTGCCGGCACGAATTCATGGCTCAGCGAAGGTCAGGGATCTTCAGTGTCGCCTTCGACTCAGGCGGCGGGGACCCATTTCTTGCCGGGAATGGCGGAGATCAGTTGCCTTGTATAGGGATGACGGGGCGACCGGAATATCTGCGAAGGCGGACCACACTCCACGACCTCGCCGCGGTTCATCACCAGGATCTCGTCGCAGATGCGGCTAGCTACCCTCAGATCGTGAGTGATGAAGATCATGGCGATCTTCATTTCCTTCTGGATGCTCGCCAGCAGATCGAGGATCTGCGCCTGGATGGAGACATCGAGAGCTGAGACCGCTTCGTCGGCGACCAGAACTTTGGGATCCATCATCAGGGCTCGTGCGATGCCGATCCGTTGACGCTGGCCGCCCGAGAATTCGTGCGGAAAGCGGCCATAGGCACCCTCGTCGAGCCCGACCAGACGCAGCAGATGCAGCGCCTTCGCGCGCGCTTCCCGGGCGGACAGCCCGTGCGCAATTGGACCGACGGTGAGGATCTTGGCGATCGTCTGCCGTGGATTGAGCGAGGCGAACGGATCCTGGAAGATCATCTGGATGTGCGGCCGCATCGGACGGAAATCGGAGTCTGAAAGCGCTGCTATATCCTTGCCGTCGAACAGGATGCTGCCCCCGTCGCTGTCGAGGAGCTTCAGCAGGACGCGGCCCAGCGACGATTTTCCCGAGCCGGACTCGCCAACGATGCCGAGCGTTCTGCCCTGGCGAACCTCGAAGCTGACCTGTTTGACGGCGTGCACGGTGCGGGCCCGCGAGAAGAAGCCGATGCCCGGCCGGTAGGTCTTGTCGAGTTTCTGCACCTCCAGCACGATCGGAGCATCGTCACGAGCCTTCGTTTCGCTCTCGATCATGTGCGGGACGGCGGCGATCAGCCGCCTGGTGTAGGGATGGCTTGGATTACCAAGCACATCGGCGGCGGCGCCTTGTTCGACCACCGCGCCTTTTTCCATAACGATGACGCGATCGGCGATTTCCGCGACGACGCCAAAGTCGTGCGTGATGAACATGACGCTCATGTTCTTTTCGCGCTGCAGCCGCCGGATCAGGGCAAGGATCTGCGCCTGGGTGGTGACGTCGAGAGCCGTGGTAGGCTCGTCGGCAATCAACAGATCAGGCTCGAGTGCCAACGCCATGGCGATCATTACGCGCTGGCGTTGCCCCCCGGAGAGCTGGAACGGATACTGGTGCCGCAGAACCTCCGGCTCCGGCAGGCCGACTTCGCCAAGCAGGTCGACAACCGCCTTGACGCGGGTCGCCGAGGTGCCGGACCGGTGTGCTTCCATGACCTCCGCCACCTGCTGGCCGACAGTCATCAGCGGATTGAGTGCTGAAAGCGGATCCTGGAAGATGATGGAGACCGAACAGCCGCGCAGGCTCCGCATCACACCTTCCCCGGCGTTGGCGAGATCGTGGCCCTTGAATCGGATGCCTCCCCGCGCAATCCGCACTGAAGACGGCAACAGACCCATGATCGCGTTTGCGGTGACCGACTTGCCGGAGCCCGACTCGCCGACGATGCAGAGCATCTCACCCTTCCTCATATCGAAGGATATGTTTTCGACTGCGTTTTCCCGCTCCATGTTTTTGGGCAGGCGGACGGTCAGATTTTGAACAGAGAGAACAGTTTGCTCGCTCGGCTCGCGGGATGTCGTTTCGCTCGGCGGCATTGCTTGGCCTTTCAAAGTCCAATGATCTGACATCGCATAGTAGCCGCACGTCATACGGTCAACGCAAGCCCCGACGACTATTTCATTCGTCGGCGCCGACGAGTCATTGGCGTTTGAAGTCGCGCAATATGCGGTCTCGAACTGGCAGAGGGAAAGTGCCCTCAAGACCCATTCGAACCTGAACGTCCGCAAGGCGCATTGTGAGTTTCAGCACCGTGGGTCCAGCCAGAGCGCGTTCCTGCCGCAAGTTTCTTGGGAGTGTGCCTGCCAAGGGCCTCATCGGCAGGTATAGCCGCCGTCGATGGGCAGCGAAACGCCGGTGATCATCGAGGCCGCGTCGCTGAGCAGGAAGACGATCGGGCCGGCGACTTCGTCCTCCGTCGCCCAGCGGCCGAGCGGCATCTGCTTGAGAAAAGGTTCGGCGACATGCGGCTGGCTCCAGTGGCCGGAAGAGATCGGCGTCATCACCACGGTCGGGTTGACGCTGTTGACGCGGATTCCGTATTTGCCCAGCTCTAAGGCTGAACAGCGCGTGATGTTTTCGAGCGCCGCCTTCGAAGAGCCGTAGGAGATGTGGCCCTCGAGCGCGACCAGCGCCGCCTGGCTGGAGACGTTGACGATCGCACCACCTTTGCCGATGCGGACCATTTGCTGCGTCGCATACTTGGTCACCAGCAGCGCGCCGCGCGCGTTGATGGTGATGACCTTGTCGAAGATGGCGATGTCGGTATCCATCGGCGTCGCGATCTCGCCACCGAAACCGCCGCTGTTGACCACGCCCCAGAGGTCGAGGCCCTCCAGGGCATCGCGGATCTCGCCTTCCGAGGCGAGATCGAAGGTCACGGTGCGGCAGCCCGTCTCCCTGGCGATCGCATCGAGCGCTTCGCGCGAGCGTCCGGCTGCGATGACGTCCGCATTCGCCCGCACCAGGTGCCGCACGGTGGCGCCGCCGATACCGCCGCTGCCGCCCGTCACCAGAATCTTTCTACCCTGAAAATCCGTCATGGTTCCCTCCCTGCTCAAAGCAATTGTCGCGGCAATCCGCCTCGGGTCAGTTGACGCGTCCCCTGGATGACACCGGTTCCGCATGCGCCTCGCTGGCATCGGAAATCCGGTCTCCGGCGCCGTTGAAGAGATGGCAGGCGCGCGCCGGCAATGCGACCCCGATGCGGTCGCCCGCGCGCACGATCCGGCCGCGGCTGTCGCGAATGACCAGGCTTTCGCCGCCTTCATTGGCATGGATGAACGTGTCGCTTCCAAGAAGCTCGACGATTGCGGCCTTGAGGACATGGCTATTGGGCTGTCCTTCGCCCGCCAGTTCGACGTGCTCCGGCCGAATGCCGAGGGTGACGCTATCGCCGGGCTCAACATGTCGCTCGACCGGAATGTCCATCGTCGGTCCCATCGAAAGGGCGACGGTCGCGACCGTGCCTCGACTAGCAACCACCTTGCCGTTCAAGAAGTTCATGGCCGGCGAACCAATGAAGCCGGCAACGAACAAATTGGCCGGCCGGTGGTAGAGTTCGAGCGGCGTGCCGACCTGCTCGATGCGGCCGCCATTCATGACCACGATGCGGTCGGCCAGCGTCATCGCTTCGACCTGGTCATGCGTGACATAGACCATGGTCGACGCGAGTTCGGCCTTCAGCCGCGCGATCTCTATTCGCATGCCGACGCGCAGCGCCGCGTCGAGGTTGGAGAGCGGTTCGTCGAGCAGGAAGAGTTTCGGCTTGCGCGTCATCGCGCGGCCGATCGCGACGCGCTGGCGCTGCCCGCCGGAAAGCTCCCGCGGCTTGCGTTTCAGGTAGGAGCCGAGGCGCAGTTTCTCGGCGGCGCGGCTTACCCGTTCGACGATCTCGGCGGCCGGCGTGCGGGCAATCTTCAAGCCGAAGCCGATGTTGCGATCGACATCCATATGCGGATAAAGCGCGTAGGACTGGAACACCATGGCGACGCCGCGTTCTGGTGGCTCGGCGCCACTCATATCGACACCGTCGACCAGGATGCGGCCTGAACTGATGGGCTCGAGCCCAGCGATGATCCGCAGCAGTGTGGACTTGCCGCAGCCGGACGGCCCGACCAGCACGCAGAACTCGCCGTCCTCGATGGTCAGCGACAATTCCGGGATGACCGTGGTGTGTCCGAAGGCCTTGGTGATCTTGTCGATCGAGAGCGTTGCCATTGGCCTAGCCTTTCACCGCGCCGGCGAGCAGGCCGCGCACGAAGGCGCGCTGCACCAGTACATAGAGCAGGATGAGCGGAAGCGCGATCAGGGTCAGGATCGCGAAGAGCGCACCGGGATTGGCCATGTAGAGGCCGGAATACTGCATCGGCACGATGGTGAGTGTCTTCATCTCGCTTCTGGTGAGAACGATGAGAGCGAGGAAGAACTCGTTCCACGTAACGATGAACTGCCAGATGGTGACGAAGACCAGGGCCGGCCGCACCAGCGGCAGGGCCACATGCCAGTAGGTCTGCCAGGCATTGCAGCCGTCGACCCGCGCCGCTTCGAACAGCTCGCGCGGCGCGTCCTCCATGAAGGCTTTGAGGATGACCATGGCAAACGGCACACCGAGCGCCGCATAGGGCAGGATGAGGCCGATATAGGTGTTCACCCAGCCGAAGTTCTTGAGCAGGATGGCCAAAGGCAGGACCATCGAGGCGAGCGGCACCATCAGCGTGGTCAGGAGGGTCGTGTAGAGCAGCATCGAGCCCTTCAGCCTCAGGATCGCGCAGGCGAAGGCGAAGAGCGAGGAAACCGCGACCACGATCGCCACTGTGGCTGCGGTGATGATCAGGCTGTTGAGGAAAATGCCGCCCAGCGGATTGTCGCGGATCACGGTGACGAAGTTGTCGAAGGTCACCGGCCAGGTGAACAGTGCGGCATCGAAGGCCTGCGCCGGCGTGCGCAGCCCGATCGAGAGCATGTAGACCTGTGGGATCATCCAGAAGCCGAGCACGACGAAGAGAACCGCATGAATGACGACGCCGCGGATGCGGTTGCGGGTGAGCGGCGCCATCATGGCTGCTCCTTTCCAGCCGGCGACAGCCGGGCGCCGAGCAGCGCGATCTGGACCAGCGACAGCACGAGCGCGGTGACAAGCACGATCACGGAAAGCGCCGCGCCGCTGGCGGTATCGCCCAGCACAAAACTCTGCTTGAAGATGAAGGTGCCGAACACCTCGCTCGCCCGGTTCGGGCCGCCGCCAGTCATCAGGTGCACGATCGGAAAGGTCTGCAGCGTGCCGATGACGCCGAGCAGCAGCAGCGACTTCGTCGCCGGCGAAAGCATCGGCACGATGACATGCACGGCAAGCCGCCAGCCTCTGGCGCCGTCGATGCGCGCAGCGTCGAGCACTTCGCTCGGCAGGTTGGCCATGCCGGCGATGTACATCAGCATCGAGAAGCCGGTCCATTGCCAGATGTTGACGATGATCAGCGCGTAGATTGCCGTCTTCGGGTCGCCGATCGGCGACGTCGTCATGATGATGCCGACATGCTTCAGATATTCCTGTGCGATGCCGTAATAGGGCGCGTAGATCTGCACCCAGACCAAGCTGATGACCGAGACGGAGGTCACCACCGGCAGGAAGAACATGGTTCGGAAGAAGCCGCGCAAGGCGTGCGTGTGGCGCTCGATGAAATAGGCGAGCAGCCCGCCGATCAGCATCTGCACCGGAATGGTGATGACGCCCCATAGCACCATGTTGCGCACCACGATCCAGAAGGTCGGATCGCCGAGAATGGTCTTGTAGTTGGCAAAGCCGGCAAAGATGGCTCGGCCGTCCGTCGTGCCGGAATAGAGGCTCTGCCCGGCGACCCAGAGGATCGGATAGGCAATGAAGACAACGAAGAGCAGCGTCGCCGGCAGGGCGAAAAGGTAGAGCGTTGAAGCTCTCGATGCTGATCGCCGTTTCACCGCCGCGATGGCGGCTCCGGCTCGCATGGCCTCTGCGCTCATGATGCTCGCCATCTTACACTGAAAAAGGGCTGGCATTGAAAAAGAGCCGGGCGCGTCTCCGCGCCCGGCAGTTCGTCTTGGGCTATTTCGCTGCGAGAGCTTTCTCGCTAGCCGCCTGGACGGCGGCCAAAGCTGCTTCCGGCTCGGTGCTGCCGGCAGCCACGCCGGCGAGCGCATTGTCGAGCGCCTCGGCGACCGCTGGCGAGGCAAAACGCTGGTTTTCCGCCTTGGGCAGGTCGGCCATGAAACGCGCCGACATCTCCTTCACATGGTCGGTGATGTCGCCCTTGGGGGAATTGCCCTCGAAGGCCGGGAGGTCGTTGAGGTCGTTCAGGGCTTCCTGCAGGCCGACGCCGTTGGTGAGTTCTGCAAGGAAGGTCCAGGCTTCGGGATTCTTGCCGCCATTCTTGGTCAAGCCGTAGCCGATGTCGATGCCGCCGACCGGCGGGCTGGCGGAATTGCCGTCCTTGACCGGAGGCAGATAGAAGAAATCGAAGCCGTCCATGTTCTGCACGAATTCCGACAGCGGCGGCGGGAACTTGCTTTCCTGCATCCACCAGGAGCCAAGCGCCATCATGCCGACCTTGCCCTGCGCGAAGAGCTGCGCGCCGGTCGGATAGGCATGAGCGCCGAGCGCGCCCTGCTGGAAGATGCCGTCGTCGAAGAGGCCTTTCCAGGCCTTCATGGCCGCGACAAGTTCCGGTGCCGTCCATGGCGTCTCGCCGGCCTGCGCCTTGTCGACGATGCCGGCTGAGAACTGGTTGGCGAGCATCAGGAAGACGTTCTCGTTCTGCCAGCCGTCGGCCGCGCCCTGGAACATCGGGATATAGCCGTTGTCGGTCAGTGCCTTCGCCGCCGCCTTCAGGTCGGCGTAGGTCTTGGGAACGGAAAGATTGAGCTTTTCGAAGATCTTGCGGTTGTACCAGATGCACAGGACCTGGGATTCCTGCGGGATGATGTAATAGTTCTCATCGCCCTTCGGGTTGCCCATCAGCATCTGCTTGCGGTTGACGGGGAAAACCTTCTCCGCCCATTTGTCGCCCCACTCTTTGGCGGCGCGCTCGTTCACTGCTTCGAGATTTTCACGATATTGCTGGGTGAGCGAACCTGGCTGCAGGCCGATCACGTCGGGCAGGCTGCCCGAGGCGGCTGCTGCCTTCAGCGCGGTGATGTATTCGGGCGAGTAGTTGTAATAGGTGTATTTGACCTTGATATCGGGATGCGCCTTCTCGAAGGCCGCGATCGATTTTTCCATCGTGCTCTGCACGAACCAGGACCAGACGGTCACCTCTTTCTGCTCGGCATTGGCGGACGCGGAATAAAGTGCCGCGGCGAGGATCGTCGTCGCAAGAAACAGCATTTTTCTCATCATATTCCTCCCTTTTCTAGCTCCCAGATCAAGCGTGCCGCGAGCCTCCATCTCGCGGGCGCCGCAACCCGTTGCCGGGTCACATTCAGGCGCGACGGCTATTGCCGCCGCCAGCGCGCGGGCATCAGGCCGCCTTGGCGGCGGCGGCCGTCAGCGCCTCTTCCGTGATCGCGCGGTCGTCGGCGAGGGGTCGGTTCGGCGTCAGCCCGAGCTTCTGCAACTCACCATGATAGGCGCGCACCGCCTCCTCCGGGGCGATCGTGCCGTCGGCAACGGCGCGCATCAAAACGATGAGCTGCAGCGGCGCCTCGGCGAGGTTGATCTTGCGGCCGAAGAGGGCGAGGCGGGCGCCGTAGCGCTCCGACTGGGCGACGAGCTCGAAGGTGTCACGCGTCGTGCCGGCGCCGCCGCCGAGCACGCCGACGATCAGCTCGGAATCGAAGCTGGCGAGCTCGTCCAGCGCCTTCGGGCCGTTGTAGGCGGTCTTTAGGAACAGCGGACGCTCGGCCTTCGGCACGCTCGCCAGCGACTTGATGATGTTGTCGTTGACGAACTCGCCGGTCTGCTGGCGGTCGAGGCCGATATCGACGCTCGGATTGAAGACCTCGTAGAAATATTTGAAGTTGACCCGGGCCGCCTCGGCGCGGAATTCGGCGAAGGCGTTCAACGTGCGGCAATCGAGATCGACATCGTTGCTGAAGGAAACCGAATAGAGGGCGAGGTCGGTGCCACGCGTCGGATAATTGGCGATGGCGCGCGCAAGATTGGTGTCGCGGAAGGGGACGGACGGCGTCTGCGTGTAGGTGCCGTGGCGCACGGCGCCCCAGCACATCGTCTCCAGATTGCCGCGGATGGCGGGCTTCACCTCGCTGCCGAAGAAGGCGCCGCGCTCGTCGAGGAGATCGAGGTTGGACTGCGACACCAGCATGATGTCGACGATGTCCTGTTTGATGATCTCCTCAATCTGGGCGATGAATTCCTGGCGGCTGCGGCGGCGCGGCGGCCTGGCCGAATAGTCGAAACCCGTGGCGGTCACGCCGGCGCCAACGTCGCTGTCCTTGGCGTCGGCAATGACGAAATCCGCCCGAGTGTAACGGCCAGCGCGGATATTCGCCAGCTTTCTGTCCAGTCTCGTGACCATAATGCTCCTCAGTGAACCTTGTTGTGCGGCTCCGCCGCCGCGCTATCCCTTCGCCGCCATGGGCATATCGGGACTATGCGGATAATTCTCATAATCTGTCAATAGTTATCTAAATCTCTCTAATTTTGAGCGTCGACGGCACTTGGCGGCTCTGCGGCATACCGGGCGAGGGGCCTCGGAAGGGCCGCGAAGTTTCAACTACTTGATCAAAAACAGAAAATTTAGAATATGCGGCGGAGCGATGCACGGGTCGCCGGGCGCGGGCTTGTGCTGCAGAGGCCCCGCGCGCAGCCAAAACCGGGAGCTGTCGAGCAATTCGATGCGCGAAAAGCAAAAAAATCGGATTGACGCTTTGGAAGATAATGATAGCAATTGACAGCGCGAACAGGCGAGGAGGAAGCCCCGGGCATGAGTGATGTTTTCACCGGATCGTTCGCGGATCGCTATGCGGCGCTGATCGATCCACGGTCGGGTCCGCTCGGCACTGAGGCGCTTTCGGCCGCGGGCCTTTTCCTGTGCGGTATCAGCGCTTGCGTCGATGCGCGCGTCGAAATGCGCGATATCCAGCCCCTGCTGGACGCACCGTCCGATACGCCGGCGGGGCGCCTTGCCAGTCTTCTTCTTTCGCGCGCCGCCCGCGGGGTGGGCGGCGAGGTGCGCTTCGACTGGCCGGAAGGCCCGGCATGGCTGCGCGACCGCCTGTGTCCGCGCTATGCGCTGGGCGGTACCGGTCCACAGGCTGCCTGGGTCCTCGGCGAGCTTGGCGTCCGCTCGCTCATCGCCCTCGAGGATCGCTATGCGGCGATGCTGAGGCAGATACCGGCCGGCGTTCTTCTGGCGGAAAAAGATACGCTGAAAGGCGCGGATCTGGTGCAGGCCTCGGGCCCGCACCTTCCCGAGATTTTCATTTTCGAGTTCACCGCCGGCCGCGCCATCGGCGCCATCGTTCCGCCCCGGTCGTCGCGGGTCATCGTCCGCTTCGGCGACCGCGGCATTCAACGCGACAGGGATTTCGAGAGCCTGTCGCGGCGGCTGGCGCCGTCGGCCGCTGCTGGGCTTCTTGCCGGGCTGAACGACGAGGCGGCGGACAATGTCGGCGCCGCCAGCCGGCACGTCTTCGCGCTCAGCCGGGACTGGAAGGCAGCCGGGCTCGCGACGATCCATTTCGAACTGGCGGGTTATGCATCGCAGCAGGCCGTGAAGGAGCTTCTTGGGCACGCTCGTGGCGCGATCACCTCGCTCGGCATGAGCTATTCCGAACTGCTCGAGATGAACCCGTTCGCGCAACATCCGATGGAGGCTCTCATCGCGGTCGGCGAACAACTCGGTCTGCGGCGGGTGTGCGTGCATGCCGATACATGGGCCGTTGCCGTGACGCTCAACGATCCGCAAGAGGAAGAGCTGGCACTGATGGCAGGCTGCGCGATCGCCAGCGCCAGGGCGGCAAATGGCGCGCCGGCGCGCACGATCGCCATCGCGCCGGAGGCCGATTTCCATCCGCTTCCCTTCGAAACGCCGGTACACAAGGGACGCTGGACATTCGTAGCCTGCGCGTCGCCCTATCTGGGCAAGCCCGCGACGACGCTCGGTCTTGGCGACAGTTTTACCGCCGGCTGCCTGCTCATCCTGGGACGAACAGGCCGTGCCGAGACCGGCCTAACCTGCAAAATGCCTGAAGGATGCTCCGATGTTTCTTGAACGATTCCGCCTTGACGGGAAGACGGCCTTCATCACCGGCGGCGGCCGCGGCATCGGCCTGTCGACGGCCGAAGCGCTTGCCGAGGCCGGCGCGAAGGTCATCATCTCGGACCTCGACCGCCAAGTGCTCTCCGCCGGGCGTGATGAGCTGAAGCAGAAAGGTTATGACGTCGAGGCAGTGGAGCTCGACGTGACGAATTCCAAGGCCGTTGCCGTGGCCGCGCGGGCCGCCAACGAGCGCCATGGCGCGGTCGATATCCTGATCGCCAATGCTGGCATCGCCTGGCCTGACACGGGTGGCGAAGAGATGAGTGACGAGGTCTGGCTGAAGGTGGTCGATGTCGACTTGAACGGCGCCTATTGGTCCTGCCGGGAGTTCGCCAGACCCATGTTGGAGCGCGGCCGCGGCTCGATCGTCACCCTCGGCTCGATGTCCGGACTGATCTCCAACAAGCCGCAGCGTCAGGCGCATTATAATGCGGCGAAGGCCGCCGTCCATCACATGACCCGCTCCCTGGCCGGCGAATGGGCTGAGCGCGGCGTCAGGGTGAACTGTGTCGCGCCGACCTATGTCGATACCGTCATGTCGCGCGGCGGCTTCACAGACGAGAGGCTGATGCCGATCTGGATGGACATGACGCCGATGAAGCGTGTCGCCGGCCCGGACGAGATCGCGGCGCCTATTCTCTTTCTTGCCTCGGACGCCGCCAGCGCCATGACCGGCGCGGTGGTGGTTGTGGATTGCGGCTATACGATTTGGTAGGGATTGCCGATTCGGCGCGCCGGATATTCCTGCGCCAGGCGGGTTGAAGCATGGATACTCCGAGCAAACGCGTCGATATGGTTCCCGCCAAGCGGCAGGCTCTCATCCTGGAGCATCTGCGCGTCAACGGCGCGGCCTCGATCCAGGAGCTTGCCGACACGATCGGCGGCTCGCAGTCGACGGTGCGGCGCGACCTTGAGCACCTCGTGGAGAAGGGCTATCTCGAACGCACCCATGGCGGCGCGCATCTTTTGCAGCCAATGCGTGCGACCTTCGAGCGCGAGACAACCGTCAACGCCGAGCTGCAGCATGCCGAGAAGGTCGCGATCGGCCGCGAGGCGGCCGGGCGGCTCAGCGCCCGCGACAGCGTCATTTTCGACAGCTCCTCGACCGTGATGGAGGCGGTGCGCGCCGCGGCCGAACGGGACCTGCCGCTGACCGTGGTGACGAACAGCCTGGAGATCGCCGATTTCGCCGCCAACATCAAATCCTGGCGCATCATCCTGCCGGGCGGCACCGTCCGTCCCGGCTACCGTCATCTGGCCGGCGAGCCTGGCGAGAGCTTCATCAAGACGCTGCATGCCGATCTCTGCATGACCGGCGCCTCGGCCGTCACCGGCACGCTTTTGACCGAGACGTCGCTGGAAGTGGCTTCGCTCAAGCGCGCCATGATCGGCTCCGCCCGCAAGACCATCCTGCTCGTCGACAGCTCTAAATTCACCGCACCCGGTTTCTGCACGCTTTCGGACATTTCCGAAATCGACGAGGTGATCACTGACGAGGGCATCTCCCAGGATGCACTTTCGTCCTTGCGCTCCGCCGAGCGAAAAGTGACGGTAGTTCGCGTCAGCGCCTGGCCGGCTTCAGGTCGTTCCAAATTGTGATGCCGCCATGCGCCGACGTAACCCAGGTTACGAGCAAGCTATAACGACGAGCGGGTTGATCGGCGTGCCGGATGGGGGTGCGGTAGCAGGTGCGATCTGGATGCACGCGTGATCGTACAGCTTTCACCGGCATATGCTACTGCACTCTAGTATCCTGGACGCTCGCGGGTTTCGGCCTCGGACGCAAGGTCCGCCGCTCCGATGACCCCGTCATGTCGACGCAACTTTGCCGCGACGATTACCACCTGCAAAAGGCTCGGCCCAGTCGCGCACCCCCGGACAAGATCCAAAGCCCCGAGCAAGGCCGCCGCCGATGACGATGCGATCGACATCGAGCATCAGCTTGATTTCGAGGCAGAGGCCCCGATGTGGCGTGCGGCTTCGCAGACAATCGCCTTGGCCCAGGATCAGGAGACTTCCTAAACGCGGCCAGCACGATTCTGATTGGAGCAGCCAGGCCCGCTGGGTGGGGTCTATCTTGCAGCCGGATCTTTCGCCGGACTGCTCTCAGCACAGCGAGTGACCCGTTGCCGATCCGATGCTTAATGCGCCCTGTCGAGCGAGATAACGCCGAGTCGTCGTTATTCGGCACCGGCGGTTCTTTGGGGACATTTTCGACCGGCTGCGGCTCTAAAACTTTCATCAGGAAAAAGTAAATATTTCTCAATATTGTTAAGTTTTCATCGCACTTACCGCGGGTCCTATCTGTGCTTATCAGAGAGGCAGCCGATTAGGTTGCAGCAGTAACGGCAACTGAAATTCCGGTTCGATAGATGATTACTTAATTTCAAGTTGGCACACAAGCGTTTGGCGAAAAACAGCCCCGCCAGTGCGCGTTCTTCGCCGCC
>NZ_RQXT01000047.1 GCF_003863365.1 Mesorhizobium tamadayense
TGCCTGTCTCTTCTCCCCGCCGGGGAGAAGGCGGCCGCGAAGCGGCCGGATGAGGGGGAGTGACAGAGCCGGTGTTCAGCCGGCCGCGGAAAGGGGGAGGGCTGTCGATGAAAATCGGCATGTGCATGTTCTTATGGACGACGAGCGTCTCGAAGAAGCACGAGAAGCTGCTGAGGGACATCAAGGCGACCGGCTTCGACGGCGTCGAGATACCGGTCTTCTCAGGCACGCCCGACGACTATAGAAAGCTCGGCGAGATGCTCGACCGCATCGGGCTGGAGCGCACCGCGGTGTCGGCGATGGGCGATCCGGCGATGAACCTGATTTCGCCGGATGCCGCGACGCGCAGGGCCGGCATCGACTACGTGAAATGGGCGATCGACTGCAGCGCCGCACTCGGTGCGGACAGGCTGAGCGGCCCGCTGCATTCGACGCTCGGCGCCTTTTCCGGCAGAGGGCCGACGGCGGCCGAGAAGAAGCGATCGGTCGCCTCGCAGCGCACTATCGGCGACCATGCCGGCAAGAAGGGCGTCACCATCGGGCTCGAGGCGCTCAACCGCTTCGAATGCTACCTGCTCAACACGATGAACGATCTGTCCGAACATATCGACGCGATCGACCGGCCCCACATCAAGGCGATGTACGATACCTTCCACGCCAACATCGAGGAAGCCGATCCGATCGGCGCCTATACGCGCAACCGGCGGAATATCGTCCACGTCCATATTTCCGAGAACGACCGCGGCGTGCCGGGGCGCGGCAACATTCCCTGGAAGGAGACGTTCTCCGCCATCCGCAAGAGCGGCTATGACGACTGGTTGACCATCGAGTCCTTCGGCCGCTCGCTGAAGGATCTGGCGGCGGCGACCAAGGTGTGGCGGGACTTTGCCGAGAGCCCGGAGGCGGTGTACCGCGAGGGGTATAAGCATATCAGGGATGGGTGGAAGAACGCGGCTTAGGGTGCACCGACATTCAGGTGAGGCCGGTCTGCAAATGGCGGCTTCCTGCGCTTCCGGTGCTCACGTACTTCAAGTACGCTCCGCTCCGGTTCTCGGAAACCACCATTTTCGACGCGGCCTGACCTGAATCTCGGCACACCCTCGTGTGCTGAGCTTATCAACCCTGCGCAGCCTGCAGCCGATTGTAATCATGCAGCGTGCGGCTCAGCCTGCGGCGCAGGAAGTTCGAGATGTTGTCGAAGACGAAGACTACGAGCAGCGTCAGCAGCACCATGTAGAAGACGTTCGCCCAATTCGAATTGGTGCGCATGGCTTCCCACAGCTTCAGGCCGATGCCGCCGGCGCCGACGGCGCCTATGATGGTGGCGCCGCGGGTGTTCGATTCCCACTGGTAGAGCGTCTGGCTGATGAAGATCGGCACCACCTCCGGCAGCACGCCGTAACGCTGTACCAACAGGCCGTTGGCGCCGGTCGAGAGCACGCCTTCGCGCGGCTTGTCGTCGATGTTTTCCAGCGCCTCGGAATAGGTTTTGCCGAGCGTGCCGATCTCGGTGAAGAAGATCGCGGCGCTGCCGGCGAGCGGGCCGGGGCCGAAGGCGCGGGTGAAGAACAGCGCCCAGATCAGCATGTCGACTGAGCGCATGAAGTCGAAGAAGCGCTTCAAGACCTGGCTGAGCAGGCCGCTCGGTGTGATGTTGCGGGCGGCGAAGAAGGCAAGCGGGAAGGCGACGATGCCGCCCAGCAGCGTGCCGAGGAACGCCATGACGATGGTCTGCAGCAGTTTCGTCCAGACATCGCCATGCTGCCATTGGGCGTTGTTCCAGATGTTGTCGGCGGCAAGCTCGAGGTTCGAGGTGCCGGACCCGAGCCGCGGTCCCGACACGATCAGCGAGAGCACCTCGCCGGCCGATTTGCCGAAGAAGGGCGAGCGCGTGTCGAAGACGAAATTGGCCCAGCCGAGGAAGCGCTTGCGCACCTTGACGCGGTCGACGGTGACCCGCACCTCGCCGACGAAGCCCATCCTGGCGACCACCTCGTCGTTATGCACGGTGACCCAGTCCGGCACGGGGCCCGTCACCTCCGGTTTGCCGCCGGTCAGAGAGACCGGCACGGTCTGCCCGTTGGCCACGATCGTCGCCCTAGTCTTGTCGAAGGTGACGGACTTGGCCTCGCCGTCGATCTGCACGGTGTAGGTGCCGTCGGGATTCCTGATCACCCAGTTCGGATTGGGATTTTCGCCGAGCGCGGCGAAGCGCGGATATTTCGGCATGATCTGCGGCTGGTCGAGGCGGAATTCCGGCTGCAGGTCGTAGCTGATCCATTGCGACAGGAAGAGCGGCAGGCGCTCCCAGTGCGATTCCTTGAGCACCTGCGGCAGGCTGAAGAACCACAAGGCGTAGGCGAGATAGAGGACGGTGCCGGCGATCAGGAACAACGGCCAGAAGCGCTTGTAGGCCGGCCGCTGGAATATCTGCGGGTGGCGGTCCTCGATCGCGCTGATTTCGTCGGCGGTCATGGCCATGTCAGGCGCTCATCAGGAAAGCCTGCTCGCGGACGAGCTTGCGGCGCAGCCAGGCCGAGAACTGGTCGACGAGGAAGATGGTGGTGAAGAGAAGCAGCACCAGCGCCAGCGTCTTGGCGCCGAAGCCGCGCGAGATCGAAAGCTTCAGCTCCTCGCCGATGCCGCCGCCGCCGACCGCGCCCATGATGGTCGAGATGCGCACGTTGATCTCGATCCGAAGCAGCGTGTAGGACATGAAGTTGGGCAGCACCTGCGGCAGGTCGGCGAAGCGCACGCGCTCGATCCAGTTGGCGCCGACCGCGCGCAGGCCCTCCTCGGGGCGCATGTCGACGTTCTCGTTGATCTCGTAGAACAGCTTGCCCAGCGCGCCGATCGAATGCAGGCCGATGGCGATAATGGCGGCGACAGGGCCGATCGAGACGATGGCGGCGAACAGGCCGGCAATGACGATCTCGGGGAAGGCGCGCAGCAGTTCCATAAAGCGTTTGACGATCAGCCGCAGAATGGGGCTCGGCGTCAGGTTGCGCGCGGCGATGAAGGAGAACGGCACGGCAAAGACGAAGCCGATGAAGGTCGAGACCAGCGCCACGTTGACAGTGGTCAGCATCAGCTCGAAATATTCCGGGATGTAGAAGCCGCCCCAGATATAGACGCGGCCGAGCGGGAAGTTGAATTCCTGCGTGCCCTTGTCATGCGGCGAGGCTATGTCGAACAGCGCCCGCCAGACGTCGTTCCAGTCCTTCGGGACCAGCCAGCTCAGGAAATCGAGGATATGCGGCAGCCGGTCGAAGAAATGGCCGGCATTGGCCTCGTCGGCGAACCACATGGTCGCGCACATGGCAACCAGCAGCAGACCGACGCCGAGCGCGGTGTAGCAGCGGCGCAGGGACGTCTGGCGCCGCCAGGCGTCGGCCTGCTGTCGGGTCGCTTCGGAATGGATTGTCGCTGAGGCTGTCATGATCGGAGCATGCAAAAAGGGCGGCGCCTTAAAACGCCGCCCTTTTTCCTTGATGTCGTCAGCCGCCGATCGCGGCTTTGCGGGCTTCGATGATGACGTTGTAGAAGTCCGGCTTCACCGGAACATAGCCGGTGAAGTCGCCGCCTTCGACGCCCTCGAAGCAGGCCTTGTCCTTGGCCGGCAGGGCGGTGAAGAAAGCGGTGAGCTTGGCAGTCATCTCGTCGCCGAGAGCAGTGCGCACGACCAGCGGACCGTTCGGGATCAGGCCCGAGCGCCAGACTTCGACGAAGTCGTTCGGGTCGACGGCGCCCTTGGCGACTTCCTTGTGGAAGGTGCCCGAGCTGTAGCCGTTCTTGAAGTCGCCGATGCCGGAGGAATCATCCACCGCCACGTCGACCGTGCCGTCGCGGACAGCGAGGACGTTGTTCTCATGGCCGCCATTGAACTGGGTCGAGGCGAAGTAGGTCTCGTTGGAGGCGCCGGTGTCCTTCGGGATCTGGGTCAGTGGGATCAGATAGCCCGAGGTCGAATCCGGATCGGCATAGCCGAGCTTCTTGCCCTTGGCCGACTTGATGTCGGTGATGCCGGAGGTCTTCAGCGCCAAGCCGATCGAATAATAACCGGTCGAGCCGTCGGTCTGCTTGGTCGTGAGGATCGGGGTGACGGCGTTCGGGTCCTTGAGGTAGACGCTGGCGTAGCCCGAGGCGCCGAGCTCGGCGAAGTCGAGCGTGCCACCGAGCAGGCCCTGAATGACGCCGTCATAGTCGGCGGCCGGGAACAGCGACACCTTCTCGAAGCCGAATTCGGCCTTCAGGTGGTCGGCAAGGCACTGGTAGTTGCGCAGACGGTCGGTCTCGTTCTCGCCGCCGAGGATGCCGACGCGGAACTCCTTGATGTCGGCGGCGTGAGCGGCACTTGCTGCCATGGCGAGCAACGATACGGCGCTAAGAACCATTTTCCTGAACATTTTGACCTCTCTCCTGTTTTGCCGGCATCGCGCCGGCAGCGTTCGAATTTTTAAGTTCAGCCTTTGACGCGGGCGGGCGATCCGGGTTGCTCTTTGCTGAAATCCACGATTTGCCCGGGCCGCTTCGACCCCGGAGCGGAGGTTCAGTAGCCAGGAAAGGCCGGTTCGAGCGGTCCGGCGGATGCGGTGATCTTCGGCCTGATGCTGACGCTGGTCGACGTGATGGCCTCGGAGATCTCGACGCCGTTGGCATCGGCGCCATAGACGGTGCGCACTGCTTCGCGATCGAGATCCTCGGGGGCGCCGTCGAACACGACCTTGCCGGCCGCCATGCCGATGATGCGGTTGCAATAGGCGCGGGCGGTGTCCAGCGTGTGCAGGTTGGTGACGACGGTGATGCCTTCGCGCAGGTTGATATCGCGCAGCGAATCCATCACCACCTTGGCGTTGAGCGGGTCGAGCGAGGCGATCGGCTCGTCGGCCAGAAGCACCTTCGGCTGCTGCATCATGGCGCGGGCGATCGCCACGCGCTGCTGCTGGCCGCCGGAAAGCGTGCCGGCCGGCTGCAGCGCGGTGCGGGCGATGTCGAGGCGCTCGAGTGCGGCCACCGCCTCGGCGCATTCGGTACGCGAGAACATGCCGAGCAGGTTGGAGAACGTGGAGCGGTGGTTGAGACGTCCGAGCAGCACGTTGGTCAGCACGTCGAGGCGCGGCACCAAGTTGAACTGCTGGAAGATCATGGCGCAGTCGCGCTGCCAGCGGCGCAGCGGCGAGCCCTGCAGGCGGGAAACGTCGGCGCCGTCAAAAAAGATCGAGCCCTGGCTGGGATCGATGAGACGGTTGATCATGCGCAACAACGTCGACTTGCCGGCGCCGGAGCGGCCGATGATGCCGACCATCTGGCCCTGCGGGATCGAGATGTGGACATCGCTGACGGCGGTGTTCTTGCCGAACCGTCGGGTTACGCCGCGGATTTCCAGCATGGCCGATGATGCTAACATGACAAGACTCCGGTACGTCGCGGTTTTCCGTTAACCTTCGCTAGCGCAGCCCCATGAAGCTGGGGTGTCGGATTGATGTCAGTTTTGTTACCAACCACAGGCTTGGAGGCATTAGCCGAGCACGAGCAATTCCTCGAAATGCTTCATGTCCTTGAAGCTGCAGAAGGCCGGCGGGCGCAATTCGATCACCGGAGCCTCGCGTTCGAGGAACGACAGGCAGCCGTCGAACAGGTCCTGCCAGGCGGCCGAGCGTTCATCGGCGAGCCGGCGGATCTGGTAGGCGAAAGTGATGTGGAAGACGTAGGTGTCGTGGTCGGGGTGACGATAGCCGAACGGGACCGACAGCGCGTCGCGCCAGGCCTTGAGGATAAGACGGTCCTCGTCCGCGGCGCCGGCTACCGTCAGGCCGTTCGGCGTGACGCCGATGGTCTTGACCCTGAATGCACCATTGCCCTGGAAGCCTTGCAGGCGCCCCAGATAGAGTTGGGTCATATTGTCGATGCTAGTGTCGAACGGCATGTCGGACGGCCAGTAGGGGAGCCGGCGGCGGTATTCGATGATGCCCTGAAACAGGGTCATGTGCAGGCTGGAAATCGGCGTGAAGGCGAGGCGATCGGCGTCAAGCATGGCGAGCATCCGCTCGCGCACCTCGATGAGGGCAGCTTCGGAAGGCGAACCCTCGATAAGGTGGGAGACGACGGTGTTGCCGGACTCGAGGAGGAAATTGCCGGACGTGTCGTAACGCGTGCCGAGATGCGCTGGAGGGCTTGGGTTGGTGCCTTCGAAAAATGCGGCGAGGGAGGGTCTGACTGTGTCGAGCATGGCAATCTCCTTGCGGGAAATCGCCTCCTGTCCGAGTCATGTGTCAAGGATGTGAAATATGGCAAACGTCGTCCTGGACGATGGAAATCGAACCAAGCGATCGCACTAGCAGTTAAGGCAGCCCAACTGGGAAATGAACGCCAACACGTAGAGGATTACCGCCCCTACTGCGGCCAGACCCAACCCCAGGATTGTCAAATAATGGACGAGACTCGATCGGACTGCCCCCAATGGTTTATCTGGCTCCGAACGACCCAAATGCCCAAGACAACCAGCGCCAACCCAATGCACTCTGGTATATACAATATAGCCAAGAGTTAATCTCCTTCCATACAACAGGTCTAGGAGATATTTGCTATCGCGGGATTAACTGCCGCCCAAATCCGCTGCGTTTCTGACGAGGTCAACCATATTTCTCCAGGAAAGCCTCCGCCGACAGCTCCCTGAAATCGTCGAGTGCTGAGCGCAGCCGGGCATGGTCCCAATCCCACCAGGCGAGCGCCTGATAGCGCTCGGCGATGCGGCGGTTGAAGCGCTCGTGGATCGGTTTGGCCGGGACGCCGGCGACGATCGTGTAGGGCGCGACATCCTTCGACACGACCGCTCCGGCGCCGACCGCCGCGCCATCGCCGACGGTCACGCCGGGCAGGATGGTCGAGCCATGGCCGAGCCATGTGTCGTGACCGATGGTGACGCGCCTGGCGCGGCGCTGGGCGAAGAACTCGCTTTCGTGCTCGGCGTCGTCCCAATAGTCCGAGGCGCGATAGGTGAAGTGGTGCAGCGTCGGCCGCCAGGTCGGGTGGTTGGTGGCGTTGATGCGGACGCTTGCCGCGATGTTGGAGAACTTTCGAATAGTCGCGCACCAGACGGAGCAGTCCTGCATCATGTAGGAATAGTCGCCGAGCTCGCTTTCCGAGACGCGGCTGCGATCGGCGATCTCGGTCCAGCGGCCGAGGGTCGAATTTTCGACCTGGGCAGTCGAATGAATCAGCGGCGTCTCGGACAATTTCTTCGTCATGCGGCGATCTTTCGGGCGGCGAAAGCGGTGACGTCGATGACGCGGTCGGCAACCGCGTCACGCACATCCTGGTCGTGGAAGATGCCGAGCAGGGCGACGCCCGCCGCTTTCTTGGCGGCGATGAGGTCGACCACGACGTCACGGTTCCTGGCGTCGAGCGAAGCGGTCGGCTCATCGAGCAGCAGGATCGGATGCTCGGTGATGAAGCCGCGCGCGATGTTGACTCGCTGCTGCTCGCCGCCGGAGAAGGTCGCCGGCGGCAGCGCCCAGAGTTTTTCCGGCAGATTGAGCTGTGCGAGAAGCGCGCGCGCCTTTTCGCGCGCGCCTTCCCTATCCTCGCCGCGCTCGACCAGCGGCTCGGCGACGACGTCGAGCGCCGAGACGCGCGGCACGGTGCGCAGGAACTGGCTGACATAGCCGATGGTGCGGCGGCGCACGGCAAGCACGGTGCGCGGACTGGCGGAGGTAAGGTCGATCAGGCCGCTATCGTGCTGGACGATGATCTGGCCTTCGTCGACGGCGTAGTTGCCGTAGAGCATCTTCAGGATCGAGCTTTTTCCCGCGCCTGACGGGCCGCCGAGCACGGCGCATTCGCCGGTGCGGATCGAGAAGGAGACACCCGCCACCACCGGCAGCCGGATGCCGTCGCGCAGATGCATGGTGAAGCTTTTCGCGACGTCGGAGACGACGAGAGGTGTTGGCATTAGAAAGTTCTCCCGTCGTTGTTCGTGTGGCAGGCGAAGTACCCCCACCCGGACCTTCGGTCCGACCTCCCCACAAGGGGGAGGTAGGGCGCCGGCGCTTCACCCTCCGCCTTGTGGGGAGGGTCGCTGCGAAGCAGCCGGGCGGGGGTAGGTGCCAGGCAAACGTCTTCCATGGTCACACCTGCAAGATCGAAGAGACGAGCAATTGCGTGTAAGGCGCGCGCGGGTCGTCGAGCACGCGGTCGGTGAGGCCGCTTTCCACGACGCGGCCGTCCTTCATCACCATCATGCGCTGCGACAAAAGCCGCGCCACGGCGAGGTCGTGGGTGACGACGATGGCGGCGAGGCCGAGGTCGGTGACCAGGCCGCGCAACAGGTCGAGCAGGCGCGCCTGCACCGAGACGTCGAGGCCGCCGGTCGGCTCGTCCATGAACACCAGCCGCGGCCCGGTCACCAGGTTGCGGGCGATCTGCAGGCGCTGGCGCATGCCGCCGGAAAAGGCGCGCGGCGCGTCGTCGATGCGGTCCTCGTCGATCTCGACACGCGACAGCCAGTCGACCGCGGTGGCACGGATCTTGCCGTACTGGCGATCACCGACCGCCATCAGCCTTTCGCCGACATTGGCGCCGGCCGACACGGTCATGCGCAGGCCGTCCGCCGGGTTCTGGTGGACAAAGCCCCAGTCGGTGCGCATCAGGAAGCGGCGCTCGGCCTCGCTCATGCGGTAAAGCTCGCGCCACTGGCCATCGCGCATGCGGTAGCTGGCGGTGCCGGAGGACGGCAGCAGCCGGGTCGACAGGCAGTTAAGCAGGGTCGTCTTGCCGGATCCGGACTCGCCGACCACCGCCAGAACTTCGCCCGGCCATAGGTCGAAGGAGATGTTCTCGCAGCCGACGCGCGAGCCGTAGAATTTGGAGAGTGCTGCGACGCGCAGCAGCGGTTCGTCGGTCATTGCGCCGGCTCCGTCTTTTCCAGGGCAAGATGGGTTTCAGGGGCGAGAGAGCCGCGATGGCCATCGGCGCGCCGCTTCTCGCAGTGGTCGGTATCCGAGCAGACGAACATGTGCCCGCCATGGTCGTCGAGGATGACCTCGTCGAGATGGACATTCTCGGCGGCGCAGAGCGCGCAGGGCTGGTCGAAGGTCTGCACCTCGAAGGGATGGTCCTCGAAGTCGAGGCTGACCACCTCGGTGAAGGGCGGCACGGCATAGATGCGCTTCTCGCGGCCGGCGCCAAACAGCTGCAAAGCCGGCGAACGATGCATCTTCGGATTGTCGAATTTCGGCGTCGGCGAGGGGTCCATCACATAGCGACCCTCGATTTTGACCGGATAGGCGTAGGTGGTGGCGATGCGGCCGTGCCTGGCGATGTCCTCATAGAGCTTTACATGCATGAGGCCGTATTCCTCCAGCGCATGCATTTTTCGCGTTTCGGTCTCGCGCGGCTCGAGGAAGCGCAGCGGCTCGGGGATCGGCACCTGGAAGACCAGCACCTGGCCCGTGTTGAGCGGATGTTCCGGGATGCGGTGGCGGGTCTGGATGATCGTCGCTTTCGCCGTCTCCGTGGTGACGGCGACATTGGCGACCTTCTTGAAGAAAGCGCGGATCGAGACGGCATTGGTGGTGTCGTCGGCGCCCTGGTCGATGACCTTGAGAACATCATCCGGACCGATGATCGAGGCGGTGACCTGCACGCCGCCGGTGCCCCAGCCATAAGGCATCGGCATCTCGCGCGAGGCGAAGGGCACCTGATAGCCGGGAATGGCGATGCCCTTCAGGATGGCGCGGCGGATCATCCGCTTGGTCTGCTCGTCCAGATAGGCGAAGTTGTAGGTGGCGATCTCTGTCTCTCGAGCGGTCATTCCGCGGCCTCCCTCTTATCTTCGGCCTTGTCCTCAATTTCCCGCGCCTCGTATTCGGCACGCATACGGCGCACCAGGTCGAGTTCGGCCTGGAAGTCGACATAATGCGGCAGCTTCAGATGCTCGACGAAGCCGGTCGCCTGGACATTGTCGGAGTGCGAGATGACGAACTCTTCATCTTGCGCGGCAGCAATCACATCCTCGCCAAGCTCGGTCGCGCGCAGCGCCCGGTCGCACAGCGCCATCGCCATCGCCTTGCGCTCGCTCTGGCCGAAGACCAGGCCGTAGCCGCGGGTGAATTGCGGCGGCGCCTTGGCCGAGCCCTTGAACTGATTGACCATCTGGCATTCGGTGACGCGGATGGAACCGAGCGGCACGGCGAAAGGCAGTTCCGGCACGTCGAGCTCCAGCTCGACCTCGCCGATGCGGATCTCGCTGACGAAGGGATGATTGCGCGCATAGCCGCGCTGCGTCGAATAGCCGAGCGCGAGCAGAAACCCCTCGTCGCCGCGAGACAGCGCCTGCAGCCGGATGTCGCGCGCCATCGGGAATTCGAGCGGCTCGCGCGTGATATCGCCGGGGATATGGTCGAGCGGCATGTCGCCATCGGCTTCGATCAGCCCTTCATGGGCGAGGATCGAGGAGACGCGCGGCATCGCCTCGGCCTCAATCGGACGCTGCGCGGGCGCGTCGACATCGGCGCCGGCGGCCAGCTCCGGATCGAGCAGCCGATGGGTGTAGTCGAAGGTCGGGCCGAGCACCTGGCCGCCGGGCAGATCCTTGTAGGTGGCCGACACGCGACGCTCGACCTGCATTGCGCCGGTGTCGACGGGTGAGGTGTAGCCGAAGCGCGGCAGCGTGGTGCGGTAGGCGCGCACCAGGAAGATCGCCTCGATCATGTCGCCGCGCGCCTGGGCGACGCCGCGCGCCGCCAGCTCGCGATCGTAGAGCGAACCTTCGCTCATCACCCGGTCGACGCCGAGCGCCAGCTGCTCGACGATCTGGTCGAGGCGCAACGCCGGCACTGAGCGGTCGCCGCGCCGGCGATCGGCAAGCAGGCGATGGGCGTTGGCAATCGCGGCTTCGCCGCCTTTCACCGCGACATACAAGTCATGCCTCCATCGTCTTGATGCGGGTGGTGCGCGGCAGGCAGGCGAGGCTGCCGGGCGCCGCCAGGATGATGTCGACGCCGCGCGGGAAACGCTGGTTGTTCTGCTTCCACTGCTCGACGAAATGACGCGGCATGCCGACCGGCGCGATCATCGCCGTCTTCTCGATGCCGGGTCCTTCGAGCTGCAGCGACGGACCGGAGGCGAGATCGTCGATCAAAAGGATCAGCGTCGTCGAGCGGTCGGGATATTCCTGCGTGCCTTGCGAGAAGCCGTCGAGCGCCGCCATCTCCGCCGGATTGGCTACAATCGCGAAATGCGCGTCGGCCGGCGTGTTGGCCGAAGGCGCGCCGGTGTGAAAGCTGAGCCAGGCCTTGACGGAAGCTTCGGCCTGCAGCCGCGGGTCGAGCCAGACCGGCGTGTCGTTGTCGCAGAGCGCCAACGCCATGGCACCGGCGGTCGCCGACAGCGGCGCCGGCGGATGGGCGAGCGGCGGCAGGGCCTGGATGCTGCCGGGGCGAGCCATGGCGTCCATGGTGGCGCGGAACACGGTCTGGGCGTTGAAGACGGGTTCGGCGAAGCCGCCCTCGATCGATCGCGTGGCGATATCCATCAGTCCTCTCCGCGCACCATGGTGAAGAAATCCACTTTCGTGGCCGCCGTCTCGACGCGCCGCTTCTCGCGCGTCGCATCGAGCGCCGCGCGCAAGGGCACGACAAGTTTCGTCTCGACCGCCTCGCGCTGGGCCGGGTCCTGCCAGAGTGCGTCGGCGATGGCTGCCAGCTTAGCCTTCCTCTTGTCGCGGCCGAGCGCGTAGGAATGGCCGACCTGTCCGGAGGACAGCCGCACCGTGGCGCGGGTGACTGTCGCCTCGCCGACGTTGAACGGCGCGCCACCGCCGCCGATCCGCCCGCGCACCGTCACCAATCCGGTTTCGGGGCCGCGCAGCAGTTCGGCCTCGGAGGGCAGGCCGGAGCCGCCCCACAGACGCGCGATCTCATCGGCCGCCGCGTGCGCCAGCGTCGCCATTATGGCCTTCCGCTCGGCCTGCTCCCGCGCTTCCTGTCCTCGCATCGCTTCACTCCTCGCACAGGGATAATTTGTCTATTGATATAGACAATTATACAAATTATACTCATCACCTAGCGGGAGTCCATGACGGGTGGATGACAGAAGGGGAAAATTTCGGGGCGAGACATGAGCGGATTGGCGGGCAGCATCGAAAGGCGCAACGGCGTGTCGCTGTGGCGGCAGATCGCCGACAGGATCCTGCAGGGGATCGCGAGTGGCGATTTCGCCGAGAATGCAGCACTTCCGTCTGAGGTCCTGCTGGCCGAGCGCTACGGCGTCAACCGCCACACTGTGCGCAGTGCCATTGCCGCCCTGGTGCAGGAAGGCGTGCTGAGGGCCGAGCAGGGGCGCGGCACCTTCGTGCTATCGCGCAGGCGGCTATCCTATCCGATCGGCGCGCGCACGCGCTTCTCAACCGGGCTGCAAGGCCAGACGACCGAACGGCACATCGCGCTGCTTTCGTCATCGACCGAGCCGGCCAACCGGCGCATCGCCGAGGCGTTGGGCATCGCCAAGGGATCGACCGTCATCCGCCTGGAAACGCGCGGCGAAGCCGACGGGCATCCGGTGTCGCGCGCCACGACCTGGTTCGATGCCAAGCGCTTCGCCGGCATCGAGGCCGCCATGGTTGAGACAGGATCGGTCACCGCCTCGCTCAGGCGCTTCGGCATCAACGATTATCTGAGGCAATCGACGGTGCTCTCGGCGCGCCACGCCGACGCCGACGACCTTGCCGATCTCGGCCTGCAGCCAGGCGCCATCGTGCTGGTGACGGTCGCCGTCAACGTTACGCTCGACGGTCAGCCGATCCAGTTCGCGGAGTCGCGGTTTTCGGCGGAGCGGGTGGAGCTCAGGCTTTTGGCGAGCGAGTAGTTCCTGGCCATCGCCCCTAACGCCAGCGTAAGCCGACCCGCGAACCGCCTTACCCGACCTCAATAACCGCCTTGATAAGGCCGGATTTCTCATGCGCCCATCGCGCGAGATCGCGCGGCGTCTCGGCAAGCGTCGTGCGATGCGTGACGAGCTTGGCGAGCGGCACGGCGCCGTTGCGGATCGAGGCGGCGACATGGTCGAAGTCGGCGCCGAGCGCGTTGCGGCTGCCGACCAGCGTCATCTCGCGCTTGTGGAACTCGGGGTCGGAAAAGGTGATGTCGTCCTTGACGACACTGACCAGGACCAGCGTGCCGCCATGCGCGACATGGGCGAACGCCGACCGCACCGACTGGGTGTTGCCGGTGGCGTCGAACACCAGGTCGAAACCTTCGCCGTCGGTCGCCTGTCGCACCAGCTCGGCGGCCTGAGCTTTCGAAGCATCGAGCGATTTAAAGCCCAGCTCGCTCTCGGCGAAGCCGAGCCGCTCGGTGCTCATGTCGAGCAGGCTGACGTCGAGGCCAGCGATACGGGCAAAGAGCGCCGTGCCGAGGCCGATCGGGCCGGCGCCGATGACCAGCGTGCGCTGGCCGGGCGAGGCAAGCGAACGTCGCACGGCATGGGCGCCGATCGCCAGGAATTCGACCGCTGCTGCATCGGCCAGCGACAAGCCGTTTGCCGGATAAAGGTTTTGCGCCGGCACCAGGATCTCTTCGCACATGGCGCCGTCGCGATGCACGCCCAGTACCTCGATCCTGACACAGCAGTTTGGCTTGCCGTGCCGGCAGGCGACGCATTTGCCGCAGGCAAGATAGGGATTGACGATCACCGCTTCGCCGACCGACAGGATGACGCCTTCGCCCCTTTCGACAACCGTGCCCGAGACCTCGTGGCCCATGATGCGCGGATAGGCGAGGAAGGGGTGCTTGCCTTCGAAGATATGGTAGTCGGTGCCGCAGATGCCGACATGGCTGACCGCGACCCGCGCCCAGCCGGGCGGCGGCGCGCCGGGTGCGGCGCGGTCTTCGAGGACAAGATCGCCGGGCGAGCGGCAGACGACGGCTTTCATGCGCAAATCCAGTGTTCAAAAAGATGCGCCGGCCTCGGTCGAGCGGGGCCGGCGCATCAGGTCAGGGAGGGTTCATTTGCCGCGACGGCGCAGGCCGTCGAAATAGACGATGACGATGATCAGCAGGCCGGTGATGACGCGCTGCCAGAAAGTGTTGACGTTGAGCAGATTGGCGCCGTTGTTGATGGTCGAAAGGATGAAGGAGCCGATCAGCGGTCCGTGCACGGAGCCGATGGCGCCGAACAGCGAGGTGCCGCCGATCACCGACGAGGCGATGGCCTGCAGCTCATAGGTGTCGCCCTGGGTCGGGTTGCCGATGCCGATGCGCGAGGCCAGGAGCACGCCGACGAAGGCGGCCAGCAGGCCGGATAGGATATAGGCCATGAAGATGGTGCGCGGCACGTTGACGCCCGACAGGCGCGCGGCTTCCGCATTGGAGCCGACCGAGAACAGGTATCGCCCCCATCGCGTATGGTGCAGGAAAACGTAGGCCGGAACGGCCACAAGGATGACCATCCAGAACAGGTACGGAATGCCGAGCAGCAGGCCGCGCGAGAAAGCCTGAAACGCATCGCTGTTGATCGATATCGAGTTGCCGTTGGTCATCAGCAGGCCGATGCCGCGCAGCGACGTCATGGTCGCCAGCGTGATGATGAAGGGGGGCAGGCCCATCTTAACGATGCCGAAGCCATGGAAGAGGCCGATGGCAACGCCGACGAGCAGCGTGACCAAAACGGCGACCCAGACCGGCCAGCCGGCATTGATCAGCAGCGCGACGATGACGGTGGCGAAGCCGACGATGGCGCCGACCGAAAGGTCGATGCCGCCGGTGATGATGACGAAGGTCTGGCCGACGGCGAGGATGGCGATCAGCGAGCCCTGGCGCAAAAGGTTGGTGATGTTGAGCGTCGTGGCGAAGGAAGGCGTGGCAACCGCCAGCACGACCCACATCAACAGCAAGAGGCCAAGCAGCGTCAGCCCGAACAGGGCATTGAAATTGCGCTTGGACTTTTCGGCGGGGATCGCCTCGGTGCTCATTTTTGTCCTCCCGACTTTTCTTGTTTCTCGGCCAGCGCCTGTCCCAAAATGTCCTCGTGGCTTGCGGTGCGGAAACCATGCGTGGCGACCAGCTTGCCGCGCCGGAACACATGCAGCGTGTCGGCTAGCTCGTAGACTTCCGGCAGATAGGACGAGATCAGGATGATGCCGGCGCCCTTGGACAGAAGCGTCGAGAACAGGCGGTAGATCTCAGCCTTGGTGCCGACATCGACGCCCACCGTCGGCTCGTCGAAGATGAAAAGCTTGGCGCCGTGCGCCAGCCATTTGCCTATGACGATCTTCTGCTGGTTGCCGCCCGACAGGCTGGAGGCGAGCGCGCCGCGCGTCGGTGTCTTGATCCTCAGGTCGGCGATCTGTCGATCGGCCTCGGCTTTCTCCTGCGAGCCGGAGATCAGCAGATTCTTGGAAATGCGCTTATAGATCGGCAGGTTGAGGTTCATGGCCACTGGCAGGTTCAGACAAAGGCCCTGGTCGCGCCGGCTTTCCGGCGCCAGCGCCATGCCGAGCCGGATCGCGTCGTGCTCGGAATTGACCTGCACCTCCTTGCCCTGCCACATGATCTGGCCGGCCGATTTCCTGTGGCGGCCGTAGAGCGTGGTGACAAACTCGCTGCGGCCGGCGCCAATCAGGCCGTAAAGGCCGACGATCTCGCCGGCGCGGACAGTGATCGAAACATTCTCGAAACCCTTGCCGGAGAGGCTCCGGGTCTCAACGATGGTCGCGCCCGGCGTGAAATGCTCCTTGTGGTAGATCTGCTCGATCGAGCGGTTGATCATCATCTTGACCAGTTCGGCGTCGTTGGTCTCGCCGATATTCCTGGTGCCGACAAGTGTCCCGTCGCGCAGCACCGAAACGCGGTCGGCGAGCTCGAACACCTCCTCCATCCGGTGGCTGATGTAGATGATGGTGACGCCTTCGCCCTTTAGCCGGCGGATCAGCTTGAACAGCTGGTCGGCCTCCTTGCGCGTGAGGTAGGCGGTCGGCTCGTCGAAGATCAGGAACTTGGTGCCGCGCACGGTGGCGCGGGCGGCGGCGATCAGCTGCTGCTGGCCGATGGTGAGGTCGCCAAGCATGACATGCGCGGGCAGGTCGAAGCCGAGGCCGTCGATGATCTTCTGCGCTTCCTTGACCATGGCGCGCTGCTGCAGCAGGCCGAAGCGGGAATTCTCCTCGCCGAGGAACATGTTGCCGGCGACGGTGAGGTGGCGGCAAAGCACGACCTCCTGGTGGACGGCGTTGATGCCGAGCGCCATCGCTTCATGCGGCGTGGCGAGCGCCTCCGGCTTGCCCTCCCAGATGACCTCGCCGGAAGTGCGCGGCATGACGCCGGTGAGCAACTTGATCAGCGTCGATTTGCCGGCGCCGTTCTCGCCGACGATGGCGTGGATCTCGCCCGCCTTGAACGCGAGGTTCACCGGCTTCAGCGCATGCGTGCCGGGATAGCGCTTTTCCAGCCCGTTGAGTTCGAGGATCGTCCTGCCCGGTTCCAGCATGGGGGGCGGATGCAGTTCCTGCGCCGTCGACGTCATGACAATCCTCCCAGATTGGCCTCAACCGTTGGATACGCAGCGATGCGTCTGGCGCGCACCTTGGAGACGAAGCCTAAAGCAAGCCGGCGGATTTCCAAACTGTCCGCGGCGATGTTTCCGGGGCGGCTAGGCCCCGGAAACCATTGTAGCGATGCCGCTCAGTTGAGCTTCGGGTTGAGCAGCGCGTCGATCTTCGGATCCTTCATGTTGTCCTTGGTGACCAGGTTGGCGCCGGTGTCGACATTGGCTTCGACCTTCTCGCCCTTGGAGGCGGCGAGCGCGGTCTTGATGCCATCGTAACCCATTCGGTACGGATCCTGGACGACGAGGCCGGAGATCACGCCGTCGTTGAGGAACTTGATCAGCTTCTCGTCGCTGTCGAAGCCGATCAGCGCCACCTTGCCGGCAAGGCTGTTCTCGGCGATCGCCTGGCCGACGCCCTGCGCCATGATCAGGTTCGAGGCGAAGATGCCCTTGAGGTCCGGATTGGCGGTGATCAGGTCGGTCGCGATGTTGAGGCCGGTCGTGGCCTGACCGTCGGCGTATTTGTCGGCGACGAGCTCGAGGCCGGGATATTTCGCCTTGAGCTGTTCCTTGAAGCCTTGCGCGCGCTGTTCGAGCGAGCCGGCGCCGGGAAGCGCCGTGATCAGCGCAACCTTGCCCTCGACCTTGCCGCCATTGGCCGCGCCGATCGCCGCCGCCAGACCGTCAGCCGCGACGCGGCCGCCCTGAACGTTGTCGGTGGTCAGGAACGAGGTGAAGGCCTTGGATTCGGCGCTGGAGTCGATGCCGATGACCTTGACCTTGGAGGCTGCCTCATCGATCGGCTTGCCGAGCGCCTTGGCCTCGGTCGGCGCGATGACGACGGCGGCGGGATTGCCGGCGACGGCGTTCTCGAGGATCGAGATCTGGCCGTTGACGTCGGTTTCCGCCTGGGCGCCGAGCTCCGGCACGCTGACGCCGAGATCCTTGCCGGCCTTGCGGGCGCCGGCCAGAACGATCTGCCAGTAGAAGGAGGTGGTGTCCTTGACGATGATCGGAATGGTCGCATCGGCCGCCGAGGCGGGTGCCGAATGCAGCGCGCCGGCGAGCATCGTGGCGGCGGCGAGTGCCACAAAGGCGCGGCGGTTGAGAAGGCTGGTCACGAATTTCATTAGGATCCTCCCTAAGTCGCCTGGTGAAGGTTGCGGAAGCTCCATCTGGATAGGCGCGGCCCAAACGGAACTTTATCAATAAAAAACATTTGCCGCTTTTTGATAGTGCATCAGTCTGGCCGATGCAAGCGGTGTTTGGTGCCGTTTTCGTGATGCTGGCGGGGCGCGATCCACTGCCGGCTCCCCCTTGGCGGCACCCAGATGCTTCCGGTCCTCCTTTGCAATATGGAATGTTAATTCCATCATTCTGTCAATATGGAATATTCATTCCTTCGCCCAATCGTGAAGCAAGGCCCGGACATGTGGTTGGCAAGCGCGGCCGTCGGCATGTCAGCCGAGCTGCTGCACGATTGTATAAGGATCGTACTTGGCAAACTCCGCCGGCGGGACCTCGATGTCGAGCAGTTCGAGATTGCGTGTCAGATTTGCGGGCTTGGCCGTGCCGGTCAGCACCGAGGCAACGACCGGCTCATGCAGCGGAAACTGGAACGCGGCGGCGGCCAGCGGGTAACCTCCTTCTGCCGCGATCTTTTCCATCGCGCCGACCCGGTCGAGAATATCCTTGCTCGCCGGCAGATAATCGAAATGCGCGCCATGCACCGGGCCCGTAGCCAATATGCCCGAGTTGAAGACACCGCCGATAATCAGCGATGTCTGCCTCTCGCGGCAGAGCGGCAGCAATTCGGCCTCGGCGCTGCGGTCGAGCAGCGAATAACGGCTTGCAAGCAGGATGCAGTCGAGCGGCGCGCGGCGGAGCACGTCGAGGCAGATCTGGACTTCGTTGACGCCGAGGCCGTAGGCGGAGATCGTGCCGGACGACTTCAGCTCTTCCAGCGCCTTCAGCCCGCCATCCATGAGCTGGGGGAAATGGATTTTCGTCGCCTCGACGCCATGCGTGTAGGTGCCGATATCGTGGACGTACAGGATATCGATCTTGTTGAGACCGAGCCGCGCATAGGAAAAATCGACCGAGCGCATGATGCCGTCATAGGAATAGTCGTAGTCGAGCGCGAAGGGCAGCGGATCGACATAAGAGTGGTCGGGAACCTGGTCCTCCGGCACCGGCCGGAACAGGCGCCCGACCTTGGTTGAGAGCACATAGGACGAGCGCGGCTTCTCACGCAGGAAGTCGCCTGTGCGGCGCTCCGACAGGCCGAAGCCGTAGAAGGGCGCGGTGTCGAAATAGCGCAGCCCGCCGTCCCATGCGGTCTGCAGCGTTTCCATCGCGGGCTCGCGCGGACAGGCGCGATAGAGGCCGCCGATCGCCGCGCCGCCGAAGCTGATCTCGGTGACTTCGAGCGCGGTCGTGCCGATGCGGCGTCTGATCATGCAAAGCCTCCCCCTTGCCGGCCGTGTTTTCAACGGGCCGCTATTTTGGTGATTAGAGCGTCGCGCCGAGATGCCAGGGCACGAACTCGTTGTCGCCGTAGCCGAACGCCTCGCTCTTGGTCTTGCGGCCCGACGCCGTCTCGATGATCAGCTCGAAGAGCTCGCGGCCCATGCCGGCGATGGTCTTCTCGCCCGAGGCGATGACGCCGCAATTGACGTCCATGTCCTCTTCCATCTGGTGGTACATGGTCGAGTTGGTGGCGACCTTGATTGACGGCGTCGGCCGGCAGCCGAAGCAGGAGCCGCGGCCGGTGGTGAAGACGATGACGTTGGCGCCGCCGGCGACCTGGCCGGTGGCCGAGACCGGGTCATAGCCGGGCGTGTCCATGAATACCAGGCCGTTGCCGCTGACCTTCTCGGCATAGCCGAAGACGCCGTTGAGCGGCGTCTGGCCGCCCTTGGCCACCGCACCCAGCGATTTCTCCAGGATGGTGGTCAGGCCGCCGCGCTTGTTGCCGGGCGAGGGGTTGTTGTCGATCGAGGCGCCGTGCTTGGCGACATGGTCCTCCCACCACTTCACATAGCTGTCGAGCTTGGCGGCGATCTCGGGCGAGGCGGCGCGATAGGCAAGCAGGTGCTCGGCGCCGTAGATCTCGGTGGTCTCCGACAGGATGCCGATGCCGCCGCAGCCGGCGAGGATATCGACGGCCGCGCCCAGCGCCGGATTGGCGGTGATGCCGGACATGCCGTCCGAGCCGCCGCATTGCAGGCCGACGACGATCTCGCTGACCGGGATCGGCTCGCGCTTCAGTTGGCCGACTTCCTCGGCGATCTCGGCCAGCACGCCCATCGCCCGCTCGACGGATTTGCGCGAGCCGCCGGCCTCCTGGATATTGAAGTGGCGTTTGCCAGCGGCGACGCCTTTCTGGCCGTAGAGGGTGAGCTGGTTGACCTCGCAGCCGAGCCCCACCATCAGCACGCCGCCGAAATTCGGATGGCGCGCGTAGCCGGCAAGCGTGCGGTGCAGGACCATCATACCGTCGCCGGTGGCGCTCATGCCGCAGCCCTGGCCGTGCACGATCGGCACGAAGCCGTCGATGCCGGGATATTTCGGCAAAAGCGTGCGGTTGGCCTCGTCGGCGATCGCGTGGCAGACGGTGGACGAGCAATTGACGCTGGCGATGATACCGATGAAGTTGCGCGTTCCGGCGCGGCCGTCGGCGCGGCGATAACCCATGAAGGTGCGCTTGCGGTCAGCCTCCGTGGCATGCTCGGCTTCGCTCGGCGGCACCACCGGCAGGCGCCCGCTCTCGAACACCAGATTGTGCGAATGGACGTGCTCGCCGGGCGCGATGTCCTGCGTGGCGCGGCCGATCGCCTGCGCGTATTTCACCACCGCCTCCCCAGCCGCGATCGGCTTGATCGCCACCTTGTGGCCAGGCTCGATCACCGCCGCCGCCAGCGCGCCGCCGGGCAATGCCGTGCCGATCTCGATGCGGCCATTGGCGACCGCGACATTGTCGGTGGGGGAAAGAAGAATGGTGTTTGCGGCGGTCACGGGCGGCTGTCCTGGGTAAACCTGGGAGTGTGGGCGGATTGACATACGCCCGCTTGAGGATAATGTCTTTTATCGTGAAAAAACATTTTTGCGTCAATTGTTTTTTCATCGCGCGGGCCGCGCGCCCTTTGGGTGCACGGTTGCTGTTTTGGCAAGCTTCGAAATTCGTTCCGCATTTCGGAGGCTTGCGCTAGGAACACCGATCATATCGCGCTTCCGGCCGGCGGCCGCAAGCGTTGGGGGATACGGGGCATGTCGAAGAGCAACAACGTCTACAAGGACGCTTTCAACCGCTGCCTGCGGCTGCTCGACGAAACCAAGAGCCTGCCGTCCGAGCCCGAGCTCGGCACGCTGCTCGGCGTCAGCCGCACCACGGTGCGCAGCATCCTTTCGCGCATGGAAGAAACCGGACTGATCGCCTGGAACAAGCGCAACAAGACAGTGCTGCGGGCGCCTGAGCCCGAGGATTTCTTCCCCGAGGAAGAGACCGATTCGCTCGCCGAGATCATCGAGCGCTCCTTCATGCGCCGACTGCTCACCGAGGGCGCCGAGGCCGGCATGCAGATCAACGAGCTGGAGCTGGCGCGCGAGATCGGCGTCGGCACCACCAGCGTGCGCGAATTCCTGATCCGCTTCTCGCGCTTCGGCCTAATCGAGAAGCGGCGCAACAGCCATTGGGTGCTGAAAGGCTTCACCCGTGCATTCGCGCTGGAGCTGACCGAGATCCGCGAGATGTTCGAGCTGCGCTCGGCCGCCGCCTTCGCCGCGCTGCCGCGGGAGAGCGCGGTCTGGGCCGATCTCGAAAGACTGGAGGAGGAGCACCGCCAGCTCGCCAGCGAGATCGCCACCCGCTTCAACGAATTCTCCGAACTCGACGAGCGCTTCCACCGGCTGATCCACCGTGCCTCGCACAACCGCTTCATCGTCGATTTCTACGATGTGATCGCCATGATCTTCCACTATCACTACCAGTGGAACAAGGCGCAGGAGCGTGAGCGCAACGAGGTCGCGGTCCAGGAGCATCTGGCCTACATCGCGGCACTGAAGTCGCGCGATCCGGGCAAGGTCGACGCCGCCTGCCGCAGGCATCTGAAGTCGGCACGCCAGACGCTGCTGAGCTCCATTCCGGAAGGCCGGCAGGCACAGCCCGCCTGACGAGACGCATCGCGCCGCGTTGCCGCAGCATGGTTTTGCCGATTTTCTGGCCGCCGACCCCATGCTAGGGTCAGTCGAGTTGCTGGAAAGAGGCAGTCTTTTGAATATCCGGCTGAGACGATGGAGCATGCCGGCCGCGTTCGTCGCGGCGCTGCTGCTGTTGCTCCAGTCGGCGCTTGGCGCCTTCGCCTTTGGCGAGCCTTCACAGCTCGACGCGTTTGGCAACGTCATCTGCACGCATGACGGGGCGACCAAGGTTCCGGGCGGCGATCCGCATCAGCGGCATATGCCGGCCTGCTGCTCGCTTGGCTGCAGCATGGTTTCGCCTGCGCATATGCCGCCGGATACCGGCGCGCTAGCCAGGGTGTCGGTGTTCGAAGCGGCCGCTTTCCCGCCACCGGCTTTCCGCCATCTCGATTTTGCCCGCGACCGCTCTCCGGCCAATCCGCGAGCGCCACCGGCCACGGTCTGACGAAAGACCCGCGAAACCTTTCACGGGTGCATTCATCCAAGATCAGACTGCTCGCGACCGGATGACGGCGCGATCTCGTAGCCATGGAGCAACCATGTCCAATCTTCTTCCTGCAGCGCGTGCGCACGCTCATCCGCGCGGTTTCGAACAGCTCGGCCTTGCCGTGCTCGCCCTCCTTTTCCTGCTTGCCTGTGTTCCCGGCACTTTCGCGCATGAATTCAAGGCCGGCGACCTGGAAATCGGGCACCCGTGGTCGCGCGCCACCCCGCCCGGCGCGAAGGTGGCCGGCGGCTATTTCAGCGTCACCAACAAGGGCAGCTCGCCGGACCGGCTGCTGTCGATTTCCTCCGAAATCTCCGACAAAGCCGAACTGCATGAGATGGGCGTCAAGGACGGCGTCATGACCATGCGGCCGGTGAGCGGCGGGCTCGAGATCCCAGCCGGCGGCAAGGTCGAGCTGAAGCCCGGCGGCTATCACCTGATGTTCGTCGGCCTCAAGCGACAGCCCAAGCAGGGCGAGAAATTCCCGGCGACGCTGACCTTCGAGAAGGCCGGCGGCGTCACCGTCGAGTTCGCCGTCGAAGGCATGGGCGAGACGGGCGGCATGGACGATCACGCCGAGTGATCCGTCTCCGCATAATTCGAATTCAGAGGGACTTCATGAAGAAATATCTTTTGGCGATGGGCGCGGTTCTCGCGCTCGGGACAAACGCCGCGCTCGCGCACGTCACGCTTGAAAGGCAGGAAGCGGCTGCCGGCTCGACCTACAAGGCTGTCTTGCGCGTGCCGCACGGCTGCGAAGGCAAGGCGACGACCTCAGTTCGCGTGCAGATCCCGGAAGGCATCATTTCGGTGAAGCCGATGCCGAAGCCCGGCTGGACGGTGCAGACCAAGCAGGGCAGATACGAGAAGTCCTACCAGCTCTATGGCGAGACGCTGACCACCGGCGTCAAGGAAGTCGACTGGAGCGGCGGCAACCTGCCCGACGAATTCTATGACGAGTTCGTCTTCCGCGCTTCGCTGGCAGCCGATCTACCCGCGGGCCAGATGCTCTATTTCCCGGTGGTTCAGGAATGCGGCGACGCCGCTGACCGCTGGATCGAGATTCCGGCGGCAGGCCAGGATGAGGATGCGCTGGAAAATCCGGCTCCCGGCATCAAATTGCTGCCGAAGAAATGATCTCTTGATGGCGCGCCCCGTTCGGGCGCGCCGTCGCTTCTCGAAAGACCGCATGAACGCAGCAACTTTCCCAGCCCGCCTGAGCGGCATCCGCATCAGGCCAGTCACCGGCGGCCTAGTCGCGGCTTTCGTGCTTGTGCTGTTGGTGCTCCTGCCAGGCCGCGCACTTGCGCATGCGGCGCTGATGGCGACCGATCCGGCCGACGGCGCGGTGCTGACGCAGAGCCCCGCCCGGTTCTCGCTGACCTTCAGCGAGCCGGTCTCGCCGCTGGTGCTTACCCTGGTGCGTCCGAACGGCACGCAACTTGCGCTGACATACTTTCGCCTCGACGGCCAGACCCTCGCGATCGACAATCCCGAGACGCTCAAATCCGGCACGCATGTGCTGAGCTGGCGGGTGATTTCGCAGGACGGCCATCCGGTCCGCGGCTCGGCGCTGTTTTCGATCGGCGCGCCGAGCGCCGCGCCTGTTGCCGGTGAAACCGCCGATCGGTCGCTGCGCGAAGCGATCTGGATCGGCAAGCTCCTTCTCTATGCCGGCCTCTTTCTCGGCGTCGGCGGTGCCTTCTCGCTCGCCTGGCTGGCCGAACATCGCCGGTGCGGCCGGCGCTTCGTCATCGGCGCTCTGCTCTGCGGACTGGCCGCCGCCCCGTTTTCGCTCGGCTTGCAGGGATTGGATGCGCTTGGCGCGCCGCTCGCCCGATTCGCACAGCCGTTGATCTGGAAGACCGCATTGGAAACGAGCTTCGGCTGGACGGTGCTTGTCGCCCTGATCGCGCTTGGGCTTGCATTGCTGTCCCTCGCCGGGTCGTCGGTCTCCCGCAAGCCGCTTGCCCTGGCGGGGCTCGTCGGCGTGGGCGCGGCGCTTGCCGCCAGCGGTCATGCAAGTGCCGCCGAGCCGCAATGGCTGACACGGCCCTTGGTGTTCCTGCACGGCACGGCCATCGCTTTCTGGACCGGTGCGCTGGCGCCCCTCGGCCTTGCGTTGCGGCACCAGCCGGCGGAGGCGAAGGTTTTCCTGCGCCGGTTCTCGCGCGCGATCCTGCCCGTGGTTGCCGTGCTCGCCATAAGCGGCATCGTGCTGGCGATCATCCAGGTGCGGGAGCCGGCCGCGCTGATCAACACTGCCTATGGCCGCCTGCTGCTGTTGAAACTGGCTTTGCTGCTCTTCCTGTTCACGCTCGCCTCGGTGAACCGCTGGACGCTGACCGCGCCGGCCGAAGCGGGCGACACGGAAGTGCAGCGGCGGCTGGTGCGCTCGATCGGCATCGAGACGCTAATCGCGCTCGCCATCTTCGGCGTCGCCGCAGGCTGGCGCTTCACGCCGCCACCGCGCGCGCTGGCAATCGCCGCCGCGCAGCCTGCGTCGATCCATATCCACACGCTGAAGGCGATGGCCGATCTCAGCATCTCACCCGGCCATGCCGGGCAGGTCGCCGCTTCGATGGTCATCATGACCGGCGATTTCGGTCCGCTCGAGGCCAAGCAGGTGACGCTGGTTTTGTCGAAGCCGGATTCCGGCATCGAGCCGATCAAACGGCCGGCGACCAAGCCCGGCGACGGTACCTGGCGCGTCGACGATCTCGTCATCCCGATTCCCGGCCGCTGGAACGCCCGGCTCGACATCCTGGTTTCGGATTTCGAGATGGTGAAGATCGAAGCGCCGATCGAAATTCGGTCCGAGTAGTCCGGACCGGCCAAATAATGTAAGTTTCAAGTGTAACCGAATTTTCTCCTTCTGAAATCGTAGCGTAACCCCGCACCGCCAGATTCGCACTTCAGCAGACGGTAGCCACAGCTCACCAATGGATGGCGACAAGCCAGCCAGTTGCGGTTGTGACTTGCTGTGAAAGAGAGGTGACCATGGCTAATCAGCTTTCGCGGACAGCGCCTCCGGCCAAGCATGCAAATGTGCGGCCGATTGCCGCCACGTCGGAACTTCCTTCCGCCGTCCCGCTGATGGCGCTTTCGACCGGTTTCTGGGCCTTCAAGACTCTGGCCGCTGCGCACGAGTTGGATCTCTTCAGCCGGCTCGCGGGCGGCGCCGGCATCACGGTTGCCGGGCTGGCGGAAGCGCTAGGCCTGCATCAACGCCCGGCCGAGATGCTGTTGACCGGCTGCGCTGCCCTCGGGCTTCTGGAAAAATCGGACGGCCGTTATCGCAATACGCCGTTAAGCGAAACCTATCTCGTGCGCGGGAAACCGTATTACTTCGGCGGCTTCGTACAGATACCGACAAGCGGCTCTATGCGGGCTGAGGAAGGCTTACGGACGCGCTGCGCATGAACCGGCCAACCACGTGGGGGATCCGACGATGCCGGCACTCTTCTGGGAGGCGATGCATTCGCTCTCCACGATGACCGCGCGCAAGCTCGGCGAAGCCGTGGATCTCAGTCATTTCCGCCGCCTCCTGGACATCGGCGGCGGATCGGGCGCGTACGACATCGAGCTTTGCAAACAGTATGGGGCGCTGCGCGCGACCGTGTTTGACTTGCCGCATGTGGCCGCGATCGCGGTGGGAAAGATTGCCGAGGCCGGCTTGACCGACCGCATCGCGACCGCAGGCGGCAGCTTTTTCGAGCAGCTTCCGAAGGATCACGACGTGCATCTCCTGTCGATGATCCTGCACGATTGGGACGAGGCGAAGAACCGCGCCCTACTGCGCCGCTCCTTCGAGGCTTTGCCGAGCGGCGGCGCAGTCGTCATCAGCGAGCTTCTCGTCAATGACGAAAAGACCGGACCAGCGCCGGCCGCGCTGATGAGCCTCAACATGCTGATCGAGACGGAAGGACGAAACTACACGCCGGCCGAATATTCGGCGTGGCTCGAGGAAGCCGGATTCGGGAACATCGAGACGGTCTGGTTCGACGCACCCGCCGCGAACGGCACCGTGATCGGCCGCAAGCCGTAAGGCGCAAAAATAGGCGCCCTGCAGTTCAACCCTGCCGACTCTTCTCAAGAAGTTTAAGCGCATCGCCATGCGCGCCGACAAAACCGACCAGAACTTCAACGCCATCATCCATCTCGCAGCAGCCGTCATAAGCTCCCGATGAATCTCGACAGGCCTTAGTCGGCCTTTCTCTCAGTGACACAATTCGGCGAGGCGGTTGACGCCGCCGCGAAGGCCCGTCATTCATCTTGGGAAGAAATGACATCTTGGGAAGAAATGGGGCATCCCAGCAAAACGCGGCCTCCAACAAAAGATCCGAAAGCAGGGAAGAAACGATGGAAAAAGCCGAAATCGGCCTGATCGGCCTTGGCACGATGGGCTCCAACCTGGCGCTCAACATCGCCGAGCATGGGCACCGCATCGCCGTCTTCAACCGCACGCGATCGCGCACCGACGCCTTCGTCGAGAGCGCCGGTCCGCTGAGGGACATGGTCGTGCCCTGCTACAGCCTGGAGGAGCTTGCCGCGGCGATCCGGCCGCCGCGGCCGATCATCATCATGGTGCTGGCCGGCAAGCCGGTCGACGAGCAGATCGCGGCGCTGCGAGGTGTGCTGTCGGCCGACGACATCGTCATCGACGCCGGCAACGCCAATTTCCGCGATACGATGCGGCGCTTCTCCGAACTGTCGGGCTCGGGCCTGACCTTCATCGGCATGGGCGTGTCCGGCGGCGAGGAGGGCGCGCGCCATGGGCCCTCGATCATGGTCGGCGGCACGGAAGAGTCCTGGAAGCGCGTCGAAAAAGTGCTGACGGCTATCTCCGCCAAGTTCAAGGACGAGCCCTGCGCCGCCTGGCTCGGCACCGACGGCGCCGGCCATTTCGTCAAGACCATCCACAACGGCATCGAATATGCCGACATGCAGATGATCGCCGAGATCTACGGCATCCTGCGCGACGGTCTCGGCATGGGGCCGAAGGAGATCGGCGCCGTCTTCGCCGATTGGAACAAGGGCCGGCTGAACTCCTACCTGATCGAGATCACCGCCAAGGTGCTCGCCGCCGACGATCCGAAGACCGGCAAGCCGGTGGTCGACATCATCCTCGACCGCGCCGGCCAGAAGGGCACCGGCAAATGGTCGGTCATCGAGGCGCAGCAGCTCGGCATTCCGGCGACAGCCATCGAGGCCGCGGTCGCGGCGCGCGTGCTATCCTCGATCAAGGACGAGCGGCAGGCGGCGGAAAACGCCTATGGCAATATCGGCGTCGCCAAGATTTCCGGCGACAAGGCAGCGCTGTTGAAGGATCTCGAGTTGGCGCTGTTTGCCGGCAAGATCGCGGCTTACGCGCAAGGTTTTGCGGTGATGCGCGGCGCCTCGAAGGAATTCAACTGGAACCTGCCGATGCCGGTCATCGCCAAGATATGGCGCGCCGGCTGCATCATCCGCTCGCAGATGCTGGACATGATGGCTGAGGCCTTCGGCTCGGGCGGCGCCTCGACCAACCTCCTTATGGCGCCGGCCTTCATCGCCATGATGAAGGAAGCGCATCCGTCGCTCAGGCGCATCGTGGCCAAGGCCTCCGAGGCCGGCTCGCCGGTGCCGGCGCTGTCGTCGGCGCTCGCCTATTTCGACAGCTATCGCCAGGGCCGCGGCACCTCGAACCTCATCCAGGCGCAGCGCGATTTCTTCGGCGCGCATGGCTTCGAGCGCATCGGCGAGCAGGGTGCTTTCCATGGACCGTGGGGCAGCGGCGCTGCCGGCTAGAGTCAGGTGAGGCCGGCCTGCAAATGGCGGCTTCCTGCGCTTCCGGCCTTCGCCGGCCGAAGCACTCGTGAGTGGCGTGGCAGTTAAATTAAGGCTACGGCCGGCGTAGGCCGGTGCTCACGTACTTTAAGTAGGCTCAGCTCCGGTTCTCGGAATCCGCTCAGTTTGCTCGCTTCGCGCCCGTCTTCGACTCCGACTCGGCCTGACCTGACTCATAAGTCGCGCTAATCAACCCCGATAGGGCAGGACCTCGCCCGGCGTGCTAAGCGACTGCAGCGAGCCGGGTTCCTTGCCGCCGATCCAGCCGAGCACCGCGCGGGCAAGCTCGGAGCCGGCGAGCCGGAAATTCTCGTTGACGACCAGCAATTCCCGCCGGAACAGATGCAGCAGCTCCGACGACTGTTTCGACACGACGTCGACGTCGCGGCCGAGTTTCAGCCCTGCGTCCTCGATGCCGGCGACGACGGCGAGCGTCGCGGCGGCGGCGCAGCTGACGATGCCGTCCGGACGGTTGTCGCGCCGCATCAATTGCGCGGTCCGCGTCCTGATCTGCTCGATCGTGTGGTCGATGGAGACGGTATTGAACGGCACCTCGCTGGCACCGACTTCGCTCAGCGCATCGGCGAAGCCGTTCACCGTATGGTCGTAATAGGTGAGGCCGACCGGCGGCGTCACCAAGGCGAGCCTGCGCCGGCCCAAGCCAGCGAGATGCCGTACCGCTTCGCTCGCGAAGGCGTAGTTGTCGAAGTCATGATAGGGATGCACCAGCCCCATGTCGGTGCGGCCGTGAGTGGCGAAGGGAATGCCGCGCTCAAGCATGTAGCGGGCCCTCGGATCATTGGGCTGCGTGCGCGAAATGATGACCCCGTCGGCGGAACCGGTCTCCACGAGGTAGCGTATCGGATCCAGCGGATCCTGAGAACGTGAGTAGGGCGTGACGATCAGGTGATAGGGTGTGTCGGCTATGACCTCCGAGACGCCATAGATGATGTCAGAGACGAAACTCATGATTTCGCGCTCGGTGTTTAGCACGAGGCTGATGACGTTGGTCTTGCCAGTTCTCAGCCTCACGCCGGCGCGGTTCGGGCGATAGCCGATCTGCTTGGCGACCAGCTGGACGCGGCGCCTTGTCTCGGCGCCGATCTCCGGCGCATCCTTCAGTGCGCGCGACACCGTCGTGACGCCAAGCCCGGTCATGAAGGCAAGCGTCTTCAGCGTCGGCCGTTCCTTGGCCGACGCCTCGTCGTCCTTCTCCGCGCTTCGTCTGTCCATTCGTCCCGCCCATCAGGCGCATATCAGCCGCGAGGCCGACCGGCAATTGTGCGCATCGACATTTGCGCGGCTTTCAGCTCGTGACACGGTTCAATATACTGAAACGTTACAGATTGCCAACGCCTGTGGCTGAGGGGCAGATCGCGATCGTCGTGGTCAGCGCCGAAAGAGCAGGTTGAAAGCCACTGGAATCACAAAGAAATCTCAATTTCTCGCGACTTTTGGCATCAATCAGCGAGCCTGGCGCCACAAGACCACGCTCGGCGAAGGATTTTGTTCGCGCTTCGAAAAAATTTCTTGCCGTTTCCATTCGAGGGGTTGCCTCCGCCAGTCATTTGCCGTATCGAAAATCTGTAACGTTTCAGATTCTGGGAGGAACCGAAATGCGATATAAATTCCTGACCGCCGCGTTCGCCGCGACGGTTGCGCTGAACTTCGCCGGACCGGCTGCCGCGACGGACCTGGAAGTCACCCATTGGTGGACTTCAGGCGGCGAGGCGGCGGCGGTGGCGGAGTTCGCCAAGGCATTCGACGCGACCGGCAATCACTGGGTCGACGGCGCCATCGCCGGTTCCGGCGGCACGGCGCGGCCTATCATGATCAGCCGCATCACCGGCGGCGATCCGATGGGCGCCACCCAGTTCAACCATGGCCGCCAGGCGGAGGAGTTGGTCCAGGCCGGCCTGATGCGCGACCTCACCGACATCGCCACCAAGGGCAAATGGACGGAGGTCGTGCGGCCGAAGAGCCTGCTCGATAGCTGCACCATCGACGGCAAGATCTATTGCGTGCCGGTCAATATCCATTCCTGGCAATGGCTGTGGCTGTCGAACGAGGCCTTCCAGAAGGCAGGCGTGCCGGTGCCGAAGAACTGGGATGAGTTTGTGGCCGCCGCTCCGGCATTGGAGAAGGCCGGCATCATCCCGCTCGCTGTCGGCGGGCAGCCTTGGCAGGCGTCCGGCGCCTTCGACGTGCTGCTCGCCGCGGTCGGCGGCTCGGACGCGTTCCTCAAGGTCTACAAGGAAAAGGATGCCAAATTCGCGGGTGGCCCCGAGATCGCCAAGGTGTTCAAGGCCGCCGACGACGCCCGCAAGATGGCCAAGAACACCAATGTGCAGGACTGGAACCAGGCGACCAATCTGGTCATCACCGGCAAGGCCGGTGGCCAGATCATGGGCGACTGGGCGCAGGGCGAGTTCCAGGTCGCCGGCAAGACCGCCGGCAAGGACTATACCTGCCTGCCCGGCCTCGGCCTGAACGAGGTCATCGCCACCGGCGGCGACGCCTTCTACTTCCCGCTGCTGAAGGATGCCGACAAGTCCAAGGCGCAGGAAGTCCTGGCCGAGACGCTGCTCGATCCGAAGACGCAGGTCGCCTTCAACCTCAAGAAGGGCTCGCTGCCGGTGCGCGGCGATGTCGACCTCAACGCGGCGAACGACTGCATGAAGAAGGGTCTCGCGATCCTTGCCAAGGGCGCGGTCATCCCGTGGACGGACCAGCTGCTCTCGCAGGACAGCCAGAAGCAGAAGGAGGACCTGTTCTCCGAATTCTTCGCCAAGTCCGACATGACGCTCGAAGAGGCGCAGAAGCGCTTCGCCGACATCATCGCTTCGGCCGACTGACAGCCGGCGCCCCGCCAGCTCCCGACCCCCGCCTATCCGGGGTCGGGAGCGTGATGCCCTCCTTGTCCCCAGTCCGGCTGTCGAGATGAGCAAGAGCGAACGTCCCAACCAGCTTTTCCGCAACCTCAACGCCAAGGTCGCATCGATCCCGATGATACTGACCGCGCTGGTGGTCTTCGTCGGCGGCACGGCCTGGACGGTGCTCTATTCTTTCACCAACTCGAAGCTTTTGCCGAGGCTGAATTTCGTCGGCATCGACCAGTATTACCGGCTGTGGGCGACGCCGCGCTGGCTGGTCTCGATCGAAAACCTCCTGATCTACGGCGTGATCTCGCTGGTGTTCTCGCTGGTGGTCGGCTTCATCCTCGCGGCGCTGCTCGATCAGAAGATCCGCTTCGAGGACACGTTCCGCACCATCTTCCTTTATCCGTTCGCGCTGTCCTTCATCGTCACGGGCCTTGTCTGGCAGTGGCTGCTCAATCCGGATTTCGGCATCCAGCGCGTCGTGCGCGACCTCGGCTGGACGAGCTTCAGCTTCGACCCGCTCTATAATTCCAGCATCGTCATCTACGGCATATCGATCGCGGCGCTCTGGCAAGGCACGGGGCTGATCATGTGCCTGATGCTCGCGGGCCTGCGCGGCATCGATGAGGATATCTGGAAGGCGGCGCGGGTCGACGGGATCCCGATGTGGAAGACCTATTTGTTCATCGTCATCCCGATGATGCGGCCGGTCTTCATCACCACGCTGGTCATCATCGCCGCCGGCATCGTCAAGGTCTACGACCTTGTGGTGGCGCAGACCAGCGGCGGTCCGGGCATCGCCTCCGAAGTGCCGGCAAAATACGTCTATGACTACATGTTCTTCGCCCAAAATCTCGGCCAGGGCTTTGCCGCCTCGACCATGATGCTGCTATCGGTGGTGATCGTCATCGTGCCATGGGCCTATCTCGAATTCGGAGGCAAGAAGCGTGGCTGACGTTTCCCTCGCCGCCGAAGCGGCTGCCGTCAGATCCGCAGCGTCGGGACCGAGCGGGCCGCGGCCCCGGCACGTGCTCTCGCGCCGCAACATCTTTCTCTACGGCACGCTCATCGTCGTGGCGCTCTACTACCTGTTGCCGCTCTATGTGATGATCGTCACCTCGCTGAAAGGCATGCCGGAAATCCGGCTCGGCAACATCTTCTCGCCGCCGGTCGAGATCACTTTCGAGCCCTGGGTGAAGGCCTGGTCGCAGGCCTGCACCGGCCTCAATTGCGACGGCCTCTCGCGCGGCTTCTGGAATTCGGTGCGCATCACCGTGCCGTCGGTGCTCTTGTCGATCGCCATCGCCTCGGTGAACGGCTATGCTTTAGCCAACTGGCGCTTCAAGGGCGCCGACACCTTCTTCGTCATCCTGATCGTCGGCGCTTTCATCCCCTACCAGGTGATGATCTATCCGATCGTCATCATCCTGCGCGAGATCGGCATCTACGGCACGCTCACCGGCCTGGTGATCGTGCATTCGATCTTCGGCATGCCGATCCTGACGCTTCTGTTCCGCAACTATTTCTCGTCGATGCCGGAGGAATTGTTCCGCGCCGCGCGCGTCGACGGCGCCGGCTTCTGGGGCATCTATCTGCGCATCATGCTGCCGATGTCGCTGCCGATCTTCGTCGTCGCCATCATCCTGCAGGTGACCGGTATCTGGAACGACTTCCTGTTCGGCGTCGTCTACACCCGCCCCGACACCTATCCGATGACGGTGCAGCTCAACAACATCGTCAATTCGGTGCAGGGCGTGAAGGAATACAACGTCAACATGGCCGCCACCATCCTGACCGGCCTCGTGCCGCTCATCGTCTACTTCGTTTCCGGCAAGCTCTTCGTGCGCGGCATCGCCGCCGGCGCGGTGAAAGGATAATGATGGCAGCAGCAATCGCCAGCCCCAGCGTTTCAATCCAGGACCTGTCGCTCAATTTCGGAGCGGTCTCGGTTTTGCAGACGCTCAATCTCGACGTCGCCGAGGGCGAGTTCGTCGTGCTGCTCGGGCCGTCCGGCTGCGGCAAGTCGACCTTGCTCAACTGCATTGCCGGCCTGCTCGACATCTCGGAAGGCCGTATCTTCATCAAGGGCAAGAACGTCACCTGGGAGGAGCCGAAGGACCGCGGCATAGGCATGGTGTTCCAGTCCTATGCGCTCTACCCGCAGATGACGGTGGAGAAGAACCTCTCCTTCGGCTTGCGCGTGGCCGGCGTGCCGAAGGACGAGATCGCCAAGCGCATCGCGCGCGCGGCGGAAATCCTGCAGATCGGGCCGCTTTTGCAGCGCAAGCCATCGGCGCTTTCCGGCGGTCAGCGCCAGCGCGTGGCGATCGGCCGGGCGCTGGTGCGCGACGTCGATGTCTTCCTGTTCGACGAGCCGCTGTCCAATCTCGACGCCAAGCTGCGCTCGGAACTGCGCGTCGAGATCAAGCTACTGCACCGCAAGCTCGAGAACACCATGATCTACGTCACCCACGACCAGATCGAGGCGATGACGCTGGCCGACCGCATCGCGGTGATGAGGGGCGGCGTCATCCAGCAGCTCGATGCGCCGCAGACGATCTACAACAGACCGGTCAACCGCTTCGTCGCCGGCTTCCTCGGCTCGCCGGCGATGAATTTTATCAAAGGGCAGCTGGAGGCGGGCGACCCGCCGGTGTTCAAAGCCGACGGTGTTTCGGTGCCGCTCGGCCGCTACCAATTCGACGGCGAAGGCGGCCGCGCCGCCAAGCCTTGCGTGTTCGGCATCAGGCCGGAGCACATCGCGTTCGGCGAAGCAGCCAAGGCGATGCCGTTCACCGCCGAGTCGACGGTCGAGATCGTCGATCCGATGGGCTCCGACACGCTGGTGTGGACGAAGCTCGGCGGCCAGATCCTCTCCTTCCGCGTCGAAGCCGACAAGACGCTGCGCAACGGCGATGCAATCCGCATCGGCTTCGATCCGGCGCGCGCTTCGCTGTTCGACGCCGAGACCGACAGCCGGCTCTAACCTCCCAAATAACCCAAGCAGAACGGACAGACAGATGAACTGGTCATTCCAACTTTATAGTGCCCGCAACTTCCAGCCATGGGGCGGCGTGCTGAAAATGCTCGGCGAGCTCGGCTACAGCCAGGTGGAAGGCTTTGGCGGCGTCTATGACGATCCCAAGGCGTTCCGCGCCGAGCTCGACAAGAACGGGCTTGCCATGCCGACCGGACATTTCTCGATCGAGGCGCTGGAGAAGGATTTCGACGGGGTGCGAAAAATCGCCGATGCGCTCGGAATAACGCTTTTGATCTGTCCCTACCTGATGCCCGATGCGCGGCCGGGCGATGCCGCCGGCTGGCGCGGCTTCGGCGAGCGTCTCGCCAAGGTCGGCGAGGCTGCGAAGAAGGCGGGCTACGGCTTTGCCTGGCACAACCATGATTTCGAGTTCAAGGCGCTCGCCGACGGCTCGCTGCCGCAGGATCATATCCTGTCGGCCGCGCCCGATATCGGCTGGGAGATGGACGTCGCCTGGGTGGTGCGCGGCGGCGCCGATCCGCTGCCCTGGATCGAGAAGCACGGCAAGCGCATCAATGCGGTCCACGTCAAGGACATGGCGAAACCGGGCGAGGGGCTCGACGAGGACGGCTGGTCGGATGTCGGCCACGGCACCATCGACTGGCCCGGCCTGATCAAGGCGTTGCGCGCCAAGAGCGCGACGCAGTATTTCGTCATGGAGCAGGACAACCCCAACGACATCGAGCGCTTTGCCCGTCGCTCGATCGAATCCGTCAAGACCTACTAGGAAATATCACCATGGCAACAAAACTTGGCATCGGCGTCATCGGCTGCGGCAACATCTCGAAGGCGTATTTCTCGCTGGCACCGCTGTTCCGCGGCATCAAGATGCGGGCCTGCGCGGACATCAACATGGACGTCGCAAAGGCGCGCGCGAAGGAATTCAAGCTCCGCGCCGAGACGGTAGACGAGCTGCTCAAGGACGACGAGATCGATATTATCGTCAATTTGACCATTCCGGCGGTGCATTACGAAGTGTCGAAGCAGGTGCTCGATGCCGGCAAGCACGTCTATTCGGAAAAGCCCTTCGTGCTGTCGATCAAGGAAGGGCTCGATCTCAAGAGCCGAGCCGAGAAGAAAGGCCTGCGCATCGGCTCGGCGCCCGACACCTTCTTCGGCGGGGCGCACCAGCTGGTGCGCGAGCTGATCGACACCGGCAAGCTCGGCCGGATCACCAGCGGGACCTGTCATGTGATGGGCCACGGCATGGAACATTGGCACCCCAATCCCGACTTCTTCTTCCAACCAGGCGCCGGACCGGTGCTCGACATCGGCCCTTACTATGTCACCAACCTGATCCAGTTGATCGGGCCGGTGAAGCAGGTGGCGGCTTTCGCCGCGACGCCGGCCAAGGAGCGCACCATCAGCTCCAAGCCGCGCGCGGGCGAAAAGATCCCGGTCAACACGCCGACCACCATCCATGCGCTGCTCGAATTCGAGAACGGCGCGGTGGTGACGCTCAACACCAGCTGGGACGTCTGGAGCCACGGCCATGCGCCGATGGAACTCTATGGCGAGGCGGGTACCGTCTTCGTGCCGGACCCGAACTTCTTTGGCGGCGAGGTGCGCTTCACCGACGCCACAAAGCCGGTGAAGAAGCTGCCGAAATGGAGCCATCCCTTCGGCGTGCCCAACGAGATGCATTCGCAAGGCATGATGGCCAACTATCGCACCGCTGGCCTTGCCGACATGGCTATCGCGATCGCCGAAGGACGGCCGCACCGCTGCTCGATGGAGCTGGCGCTGCATGCCGTCGACGTCATGACCGGCATCCTGCGCTCTGGCGAAAGCGGCAAGTTCGTTGCCATGCAGACGACCTGCGAGCGGCCGGCAGCGCTCGGCATCAAGGAGGCCAAGGCGCTGCTGGCGAAGAAAAAGTAGGTGGTAACCCCGTCTCCCTGTTTCGACGGGGAGAGGGTAAGGGTGAAGGGCAAGCATCGATTCAAACCGTGTTCGCGGCGGCCGTCCGCCGCGCCGTTCCGATTCCGAGGATCCCCATGCCCTATGTCGCCGCCGAGAACCGCTACGAGAAGATGATCTACAACCGCTGCGGGCGATCCGGCCTGAAGCTGCCGGCGATCTCGCTCGGGCTGTGGCACAATTTCGGCAACGACACGCCGCACAGGACCAAGCAGGCGATCGTGCGCATGGCGTTCGACCTCGGCATTACTCATTTCGACCTCGCCAACAATTACGGCCCGCCGCCCGGCTCGGCCGAGACCGCCTTCGGCGAGATACTACGCGCCGATTTCGCCGGCTATCGCGACGAAATGATCATCTCGACCAAGGCCGGCTACGAGATGTGGGCCGGCCCCTATGGCGAATGGGGCAGCCGCAAATACATGCTGGCAAGCCTCGACCAGAGCCTCAAGCGGATGGCGCTCGACTATGTCGACATCTTCTACTCCCACCGTTTCGATCCAGAGACGCCGCTGGAAGAGACAATGGGCGCGCTCGACCATGCGGTCCGTTCCGGCAAGGCGCTCTATGCTGGCATCTCCTCCTACAATTCCCAGCGCACGCGCGAGGCGGCCGACATCCTGAAGCGGCTGGGCACGCCTTGCATCATCCATCAGCCAAGCTATTCGATGCTCAACCGCTGGGTCGAGGAGGATGGGTTGCTCGACGCGCTGGAGGGGTTGGGCATCGGCTCGATCGTGTTCTCGCCGCTGGCGCAGGGAATGCTGACCGACAAATATCTCGGCGGCATCCCCGAAGGCAGCCGCGCATCCCAAGGCAAGTCGCTGCGTCCGGCCTTCATCAACGACAAGTCGATAGCCAACATCCAGGCGCTGAATGCCATCGCCGGCCGCCGTGGACAGACGCTAGCGCAGATGGCACTAGCCTGGGTGCTGCGCAAGGGACGCGTGACCACGGCGCTGATCGGCGCCAGCCGGCCGGAACAGGTCGAGGACTGTGTCGGCGCGCTCAAGGCGCTCGACTTCGGCGATGCCGAGCTCGTCGAGATCGACACCTACGCACGCGAGGCCGACATAAACCTTTGGGCGGCTTCCGCCGAGCGCAAGGGACCGCCGCGCAAGTAGTGGCCGCGACGGGCGGCCACTGCGGAAACAGTGGCAAAAGTGCGCGTTCGTCGCTATCTCATGAACCAGAGACCGTTTGCGTGCACAATCGGCACGCGAAACGACGCGACGAGCGGAACGGGATAGATGACGGCAAGGGATGCGCTGACCAAGAACCAGCTGTGCGTGCTCGAGAAGCTCGAGGCCGCCAGCGGGCCGCTCAGCGCCTATATGCTGCTCGACCAGCTGCGCGAGCGCGGCTTCCGGGCGCCGCTGCAGGTCTACCGCGCGCTCGACACGCTGGTGAAGTCGGGCTTCGTGCACCGGCTCGAAAGCCTCAACTCCTTCGTCGCCTGCGCCGAGCCGCACGACCACAGCCACTCCATGACCGCCTTTGCCATCTGCGACAGCTGCGGCCAGGTGATCGAGATGTCCGACCACGATGTGGACCATCGGCTGGACGAGTGGGTGCGCTCGACCGGCTTCGCCGCCAAGAAGGCGGTGATCGAGTTTCGGGGGGTGTGCGCGAAGTGTCGGGCCGACGCGGCTTAGGTACGCCGATATTCAGGTGAGGCCGGCCTGCAAATGGCGCCTTCCTGCGCTTCCGGTGCTCACGTACTTAAGTACGCTCCGCTCCGGTTCTCGGAAGTCACCATTTTCGTCTCTGCCTGACCTGAATCTCGACGCACCTGGAGAGCGCGAGCCTAGTGCGCCTCGTCCCAGTTGTTTGCGGCGCGGGCGTCGACGTGCAGCGGCACCGACATCGAGACGGCCGGCATCGGCGCGTTCTCCATCACGCGGCGCACGACAAGGATCGTCGCCTCGACCTCCGCTTCCACCGTCTCGAAGATCAGCTCGTCATGCACCTGCAAGAGCATGCGGGCCGAGAGCTTCGCCTTCTCCAACGCCTCTTCCATATGCACCATGGCGCGGCGGATGATGTCGGCTGCGGTACCCTGCAGCCTGGCGTTGATCGAGGCGCGCTCGTTGAAGGCTCGGATCGAGGGGTTGGACGACCTTATCTCCGGATAGTGGATGCGGCGGCCGAAGATGGTCTCGACGAAACCGTATTCGCGCGCATAGGCCTTGGTTTCCTCGATATAGTCGCGGATACCCGGGAAGCGCTCGAAGTAGCGCTTGATATAGGCGCTCGCTTCCTCGCGCGGGATCGACAGCTGGTTGGCGAGGCCGAAGGCCGAGATGCCGTAGATGATGCCGAAATTGATCGCCTTGGCGCGCCGGCGCACTTCCGAAGGCATGCCTTCGACCGGCACGTTGAACATTTCCGACGCGGTGATGGCGTGGATGTCGGCGCCGTCGGCGAAGGCCTGCTTGAGCTGCGGGATCTCGGCGACATGGGCCAGTACGCGCAATTCGATCTGGCTGTAATCGGCCGAGACCAGCTTGTGGCCTTTTTCGGCGATGAAGGCGGTCCTGATCTTGCGGCCCTCGGCGGTGCGCACCGGGATGTTCTGCAGGTTGGGGTCGGAAGACGACAGGCGTCCGGTCGTCGTCGCGGCCAGCGCGTATGAGGTGTGGACGCGGTTGGTGCCGGGATTGATGAAGCCGGGCAAGGCGTCGGTGTAGGTCGATTTCAGCTTGGTGAGCTGGCGCCAGTCGACGATCTTGCGCGGCAGCTCGTGGCCTTCGGCGGCAAGGTCTTCCAGCAGTTGTGCTGTGGTCGACCACTGGCCGGTCTTGGTCTTAGAGCCGCCCGGCAGGCCCATCCTGCCGAAAAGGATGTCGCCGAGCTGCTTCGGCGAGCCGATGTTGATGCGCTCGCCGACGATCCCGTAGATCTCCTCCTCGACACGGGCAGCACCCTGCGCCAGCTCGCCCGACAGCCTGGACAGGATCTGGCGGTCGACCGAAATGCCGCGCTGTTCCATGCGGGCGAGCACCGGGACCAGCGGCCGTTCCAGCCGCTCATAGACGGAAACGAGGCCCTTGGCGGCGAGCCGGGGCTTCAGCAACTGCCAGAGCCTCAGCGCGATATCGGCCTGTTCGGCGGCGTAGGCCGTCGCCCTCCCTATATCGACCTGTTCGAAGCCGACGGCGTTCCTTCCCGATCCGGCAAGCTCCTTCTTCGAGGCTGGAGCATGGCCCAGCCATTTCTCCGAAAGCCCGATCAGGTCGTGACCGCCCGACGTGCCGGCATCGAGCACATAGGAGATCAGCATCGTGTCGTCGAATGGTCCGATCTCGATGCCGTGCCGGCTCATCACAATGAGATCGTATTTCAGGTCCTGCACGATCTTGAGAACCGACTTGTCCTCGAGCAGCGGCTTGAGCAGCGCCAGCGCTTCGCGAACCGGGATCTGGTCCGACAGCAGGCCGCCGCCAAGCAGGTCGCCGTTGCCGCTCGTGTGGGCGAGGGGCACGTAGGCGGCCCGGCCCGGCGCGATTGCCATGGACAGGCCGATCAAGTCGGCCCGCATCGGGTCGGACGAGGTGGTCTCGGTGTCGAAGGCGAGGATGCCGGCCTCCGTCGCCTCGGCGATCCAATCCTTCAGAGCCGCCGTATCGCGAATGGCGACATAGGCCGAGGGATCGATCTTGCGCGCTGTCGCCTGCTCGAGGCGAAGGGCTGAGAGCAGGGACGGCGTGTCGCCCTGCGGCGGCGCGTCCTCGGGCCTTGCGGCCGGCTTCTCGGCGCCGTTCGGCGTAGCCGCGATCGTTGGCGCGCCGGCGCCGACATCGGGCCCGTGCGCGGCATCGGCGCGCTCGATGGTCACCGGCGTGGCCTGGACGTCGGCGATCTCGGTCCCGGTCGCCTCCGCGACGCGGCGGGTCAGCGTGGTGAATTCCATCGTCTTGAGGAAGCCGATCAGCTTCGGCCCGTCCGGAGCATGCAGCACAAGGTCGTCCAGCCCCTCTTTCAGCGGCACGTCGTTTTTCAGCATCACCAACTCGCGCGAGATGCGTGCCTTATCGGCATTGGCGATGATCGATTCGCGCCGTTTGTCCTGCTTGATCTCGCCGGCGCGCGCGAGCAGCCCGTCCAAGTTGCCGAACTGCTCCAGAAGCTGAGCCGCGGTCTTCGGTCCGATACCCGGCACGCCGGGCACGTTGTCGACCGAGTCGCCGGTCAGCGCCTGCAGATCGATCATCTTTTGCGGCGGCACGCCCCATTTCTCGACCACCTGGGGAACGCCGATGTGGCGATCCTTCATCGGGTCGTACATGCTGACCATGGCGCCGACCAGCTGCATCAGGTCCTTGTCGGAAGAGACGATGGTGGTGTCGCCGCCGGCTTCGCAAGCCAATCGGCAATAGGTGGCGATGATGTCGTCGGCCTCGAAGCCCTCCATCTCGATGCAGGGAACATTGAAGGCCGCAGTCGCCTGGCGGATCAGGCCGAATTGCGGGATGAGGTCTTCCGGCGGCGCCGAGCGGTTGGCCTTGTATTCGGGATAGAGCTCGTTGCGGAAGGTTTTCGAGGAATAGTCGAAGATGACGGCGAAATGCGTCGGCGCGATGCCGACATCGGTGTGGCGGGCATCCTGCATCAGCTTCCACACCATGTTGCAGAAGCCGAGCACGGCGCTGGTCGGCAGGCCATCGGACTTGCGGCTGAGCGGCGGCAGCGCGTGGTAGGCGCGGAAAATGTAGCCGGAGCCGTCGACGAGGAAGAGGTGATCGCCTTTTTTCATGCCGGCAGGGATAGCGCGGCCAAGCTTCGCGGTCCATGCCAAAGGCTGCGCAAACCACCGGTTCCGGCAACACCCCTGACAGACACTGTCTCGGGCAAATCGCGCCGCTCACGGGCATGTTACAAAAGTGTAATCTTCGTGCCCTTGAATCGCCACGTTCACAGACCCAAATACCGAGCATCGGCAATTTTCCGCCGACGTCCGGAGTAAGGCCCGTCCCCCGCCTATCCCGGGCAGCTGCGGCAGCCTATCCCCCCTCTCCGGGCTGCCGCAACGTTTCGAGTAAAGACCGCCGTGGTTCCCCCTCCACCACGGCGGTTCTTTTTTTGCCCTGCAGCCTGCGTGTTACCGACAGCCCGAGCTCGTGGTCCAACGATCACGGCTTTGCGTTTTCTGCTCGCCCCTTTAGGGTCGGGCCAGAATCGAAAGGCTGAAAAATGTCCAGAATCTCCCCCGTCCTCGACCGTCTCGACCAGAATCTCGACCAGAGCCTGGAGCGGCTTTTCGGCCTGCTCGGCATCAAGTCGATATCCACCGACCCGGCCTTTGCCGCCGATTGCCGCAAGGGCGCCGAATGGCTGGCGGCCGAGCTTAAGCTGATCGGCTTCGACGCCAGCGTGCGCGACACGCCTGGACATCCGATGGTGGTGGCGCATCACGAAGGGCCGGCCGGCGCGCCGCATGTGCTGTTCTATGGCCACTACGACGTGCAGCCGGTCGATCCGATTGAGCTTTGGGAAACCGATCCGTTCGCGCCGTCGGTCAAGGAGATCGAGCCCGGCCGCAAGGTGATCACGGGGCGCGGCTCGGCCGACGACAAGGGTCAGCTGATGACCTTCGTCGAGGCCTGCCGCGCCTGGAAGCAGGTGCATGGCAATCTGCCGTGCCACGTCACCATCCTGTTCGAGGGCGAGGAGGAGTCCGGCTCGCCATCGCTGAAGCCGTTCCTCGAGGCGAACGCCGCCGAGCTGAAGGCGGATTTCGCGCTGGTCTGCGACACCAGCATGTGGAACCGCGAGACGCCGTCGATCTGCGTGTCGCTGCGCGGCATGGTCGGCGAGGAGATCACCGTCAGGGCCGCCAGTCGCGATCTGCATTCAGGCCTCTATGGCGGCCCGGCCGCCAATCCGATCCGGATCCTGGCCAGGATCCTCGCCGACGTCCATGACAAGGACGGCCGCGTCACCATCCCGGGCTTCTATGACGGTGTCGAGGAGACGCCTTCGCAGGTGCTGAAATCCTGGGAGGGTCTTGGCGAGACCGCCGAGACTTTCCTTGGACCGGTCGGGCTTTCCATTCCCGCCGGCGAAAAGGGCCGCTCGGTGCTCGAGCTCACCTGGGCGCGGCCGACGGCCGAATTCAACGGCATCATCGGCGGCTACACCGGCAAGGGGTTCAAGACGGTGATCGCGGCGGAAGCCTCGGCGAAAGTGTCGTTCCGGCTCGTCCACAAGCAGGATCCGAAGAAGATCCGCGCCGCCTTCCAGGCTTTCGTGCGCGACCGCATTCCGGCCGACTGCTTGGTCGAGTTCCATCCGCATGGCGGCTCGCCGGCGATACAGCTTTCCTACGACTCGCCATTCCTGGCCAAGGCCAAGGATGCGCTCTCCGACGAATGGGAGAAGCAGGCCATCACCACCGGCGGCGGCGGCTCTATTCCTGTCGTCGGCGATTTCCAGACCTATCTCGGCATGGAATCGCTGCTGGTCGGCTTCGGCCTCGACGACGACCGCATCCATTCGCCAAACGAGAAGTACGAGCTGACCTCCTTTCATAAGGGGCAGCGTTCCTGGGCGCGTATTCTCGATGCGCTGACGCGCTGAGGCGAACGCGCGGAAGGCGTGAAGATCAACTTTCTGTTGATTTTTTTCCGGATCGCGGCAAGGACGGGTTTTCTAACGCAATGTGCAGCATCCTTTGCGTGTCCCAAAGGATACACGGCGCTGCAGGCCGCGATCCGGAGAAGAGAATGACCGACATCCGTTTCCACAAGAACGATCTGCCGGACCTGTCCCACTACAATGTCGGGGCGGTGGCCATCGACACGGAAACGTTGGGTCTGAACCCGCATCGCGACCGGCTCTGCGTGGTGCAGATCTCGCCCGGCGACGGCAGCGCCGACGTCATCCAGATCGCGCCGGGCCAGAAGGAGGCGCCCAACCTCGTCAGCCTTCTCAGGAACGACGCCGTGATGAAGTTGTTTCACTACGGCCGTTTCGACATTGCTGTCCTTTATCACGCTTTCGGCGTCATGGCCGAGCCGGTTTTCTGCACCAAGATCGCCTCGCGGCTGACCCGCACCTACACCGACCGCCACGGGCTGAAGGATCTCTGCAACGAACTGCTCGGCATCGGCCTCTCCAAGGCGCAGCAATCGTCGGACTGGGCGGCGGAAACGCTGTCGCCCGAGCAGCTCGAATATGCCGCCTCCGACGTGCTCTACCTGCACCGGCTGCGCGAGGTTCTGGCAGCGCGGCTGGCGCGCGAGGATCGCACCAAGGAGGCCGAAGCCTGCTTCCGTTTCCTGCCGACGAGGGCCAAGCTCGACCTGATGGGCTGGGCGGAAGAGGATATCTTCGCGCACAGCTGACGGAACCCGGCGCGTCGAGCGACGTTCCTACCGGTCCATTGTCGGAGTGAGATGGGGAGGGAATGAAATGGCAGAGCGCAAACCGATAGCGAGCGCGCCGAAGGACGGCTCCAAGGTCACCATCATGTGGACGGACGGCGACGGCGTGGTCAACGAATCCGTCGGCCAATATCGCGACGGCGGCTGGTGGGTCTACACCGACAGCAACACGCAAAAGAAGGTCGATCCGACGAGCTGGCGGCCGGCTTCGGGCGACGACGACGAGCAGCAGTGACCTCGCTGGCGCGGACAATCACTTTCGCATAGCTTGAAGCCGTTGATCCCGAAGGCGATTCGGAGCCTTCGCTTTCGTCGCTTGCCCGGAGGAAACCTGCATGGGTATCGAAAGTCTTGTCGTCTTCATCATCATCGGCGCCATCGCCGGGTGGCTTGCCGGCCTGATCGTGTCGGGCTTCGGCTTCGGCCTGATCGGCAACATCGTCGTCGGCATCATCGGCGCCTTCATCGCCGGCTGGCTCTTCCCGAGATTGGGCTTCGCCATCGGCGGCGGCATACTGGCGTCGATCATCAATGCCACGATCGGCGCCATCATCCTTTTGCTTATCGTCAAGGTCTTGAAACGAGCGTGAGGCACGATCCGGAAAGGGGCGCGATGAGACAGAACATGCTCTATCTCATCATCGGCGCGCTGGTCGTCGTGGTCATCGCGCTCGGCGTCTACATCTATCGCGAACAGACGAGACCGAAAGGCGTGGAGCTCAAGATCGACGACAAGGGCATTTCGATCCAGCAGAATTGAAAGGCGCTGCGCCGGCATCGCGCGGCTTGACCGACCTATTCCGAACAGGCTTCTTGCGTTCGATTCCATCCGCTGGGGGGCGGCGGCGCATCGTGTCGATATCTCGTCTCAGGTCAGGCAAATGATACCCCGGATTGATTTCGAGGCTACCGGTGCCGTGAGCGAAGCGCTCGGCGCGATCGGGCGCACGGAGGATCTGCGCTTTTCGCCCGACAACCGGCTGCTTGCCGTAGCCGGATATTCGCACAGGCGCTGCCTGATCCTGAAGCTGGACATCGAGCCGGGCGTGCCCAGGATTGCGATCAGCGGTTTCATGGAGCTGAAATCGGAAAGCATGGGCGAGGTGCATGGCCTCGATTTCATCGACAACCGGACTTTTGTGGTTGCCAATCGCGATGGACTAATTGCGGTCTTCGCCCTGCCGCAAGGCGAACCGGCTGGACAATGCCGCGAGATCGCCCCGCTTCGTCTGATCAAAGGCAGCCGGTTCTGCAAGCTGAGATCGCCCGGCTCGGTCGCCGTCAAGCGGGAGCCACATGGTCGTTTCAGCCTGCTGGTCTGCAACAACTACAAGCATCGGGTCACCCGCCATGTGGTCCATCGGCGATTGCGGTACCGCGCCCTGTGGAACCAGGTCATGCTGGAGCAGGGCCTCAATATCCCGGACGGCATCGCGCTCAGCCATGACGGGCGGTGGGTCGCCGTCAGCAGCCACGGCACCAACGACGTCAAGATCTACGACATGTCGGCGCCGCTCGGCCGCGGGACCCAATCCGCCGGTGCCCTGGAAAATGCCAACTACCCGCATGGCCTGCGCTTCACGCAAGACGGCGGCCACATCCTTGTCGCCGACGCGGGCAGCCCGATGGTTCACGTCTATGCCAGCAACGGCGACTGGAGGGGACGCCGCGCGCCCTTTCGTTCGGTCGCCGTGCTGGACGAGGAGACTTTCCTGCGTGGCAGGGCCAATGTCGAGGAAGGCGGGCCGAAGGGCCTCGACATCGACAGGTCGAACAGCATCGTCGCGGTCACCTGTCAGGAACAGACGCTTGCTTTCTATGGCCTGTCATCGATCGTCGGTCGAAGGGCAGCGGAGCCTGAGTGCAGCGTTCCTTGACCTTCAACATAAGCATCTGATTTCGCGACTGCATTCTGCGGGACGGCCTGGGAGGGATGGTGAAGTCGCGGACAGCTCCCATCAATCTTGCGGGAGAGGGACGGCAAGAAGCGTGACGTCCGGGCCGTTAGGCAGTATCATGTCCGCACAGGGAGTTTGGGCCAACCAACCTAGCACTAGGAGGTTGCCATGAGGCACCAAACGCTTGACCAGCTGCACGCGGTAGCCGAGGTCAAAACCACCAAGCCTGTCATGAGCCGAACCCAGCGTCTCGCCCGTTGGGCTGAACTTCTCGAACGCGAGCCAAGCCGGCTCCTGACCGCGCTTACAGGTACTGAATACCATGCCCCAGCGGAACGCGACATTATGCGCGGCGACGGCTCACCTATATCGGTCGCCCTGGCGGACCCGGTCTTGCACGATGAAGGTCTGAAAGACGACAGTTACGGCGAAGCAAAGCGTTTCTTCGATCTGACCGACCATGAGCTGCACGAGATTGTCTGCTACTGCCATGTCGGCGAGGTGATGCAGTCATCGAGAGCGGCGCTGTCGGTTCGTGAAGCGATCGAGTAGTCCATTGCCGACATGCCTGCCGGATGAAATCTGGCAAGAAGCGCGGTCGGATCCTCACGCCGATCGCGCTCCGACAAGGTTCAAAACGCGCCAGTAGCCTGGCCGAGCCGACTGCCGCCACGGCCTGATATTCTTGCGTCCGCGAAACCAGCCCGGATTGCGGGATCGCTAAGCATTTGATTCTCAATCGCTTCGATTTTTGGCCACTTAGCGCTCGCCTTTCAATTACGTCACGTCTGGGATCGCGTGCCGGGGCAGTCATACGACATGCCTGTATGCAAGCTCGGATGGCTCTAGACCAACTGATCGAAGCAGTTGCTACTAAGGAATATGCACGTCCTTAGGGAGAAGTGGTTGAGTTCCCGTTGGATGCGCGGCGGAAGCGGTGAATGCACGGTACGGTCGACTGCGATAATCAAGATATTCGTCCGCCCCGCACTAAGACCATTGCGTAGACAATCAGACCTCTGTTGCAATTGCCGAATCGCCGGCAGACGAACACCTTCCCCCTGCGCCGGCTACCCCGCCCCCCAGACCAACGCCGGCGCACAGCCCGGCTTGCTGCTATGTGCCGATCTTATCCGCCAAAGCAGGCCGGGCTATTCAGCCCCGGTGAAAGCGCACTTGGCGCACATTGCTCACAGTGTTCGTGACTGTGGCCGCCGTTGGCGCCTTGGCTGCGCAAGTGCCCATCCTACATGGCGAGCCGTGCAAGACCTAAATCTACCGAACAGGTTCGGATCCAGGATGGCGCTTTGCGCAAATATGTTTCCGGAGGTTGGGGCCGGCGCCGAGATGTCGATGCCGGGGCGCAAGCCCAAGCCTCCTGCTGCAGATAGTAACTGGCTGTTCACCGTCGCTTGATGCCGTAGGTCTGATGTCGCCGACAATATAGTCCGAAACGGCGGGACAAGGGTCGTGGGCCACTTCCAAAAGCATGCCGATGCATGAACTTCTCTCCCGTCTACACTGGCCTGGCTCGGGCAGACCGAGGCGAAACCTCAACGAGGAGGACAAGATGCGCAAACTTCCCCTGAACAGACTCTGCTGGCTCGCGTTGCGTGCCTCGACGGCGCTGGTGCTGACCATCGCGCCGTACCACGCCACGCTGAATGGCGGTGCCAAGATCGTTCCGGCCGTGGCCCATGCCGAAGGCGACGGCGGCGAGGGCGGCCATGACGGCGGTGGCGGCGGCGATGGTGGCGACGGCGGCGATGGCGGCGACCACGATGGCGGTGACAGCGACGGCGGCGACCACGACGGTGGTGACAGCGATGGTGGCGATCACGACAGCGGCGACAGCGATCATCAGGGCGACGACGACCAAGGCGACAACGACCAGGGCGAGGACGATCAGGGCGACGACGCCACTGATACCAGCGATACCGGCGACGACACCAGCGACGACGATGTGTCGTCGCCGCTGATCGTTCCCAACTAAGTTCTCGGCATGAGCGCCTCGCCGTCGATCCGGATCTGCCGGTTCGTCCGGTGGGCTTCGAAGGCACTGGCGCTCACTTTCACACCCTTCCACCCCACGCTCCACGGCGTGCTGCACATCGTTGCGGCCCGCCACGCGTGCCGATGGCGGCCACAGCAAAAAAAGCCCGCGCGTCCGAAGACACGCGGGCACGCGGTTGCCATCGTCTTGAAGGCTCAATCGGCCGGCGTGAGGTCGAGATAGTAGACCGGTCCGGGTCGAACTGGATGGCAGCTTAACGCGCCTTTAACGGTAAGTGCTTGTTTTTGTTGTTGGCCGTTACCGGTCTCTCGTAAGATCAAAACTTTCCCGCCCTCAGATATCGGCGCGAAAGTTCAGGTGCGACACCAGATGGAGCGATGGCTCTAATCTGACATGCTGACGTTGTGCTGCGTTATCCGCATCGGCGACGATCGCGCCTTCTACATGCCGGCCAGCGACTTCATCCAGCTGCCGCCGCAGCTGGCACGCCTCGGGCTCGTTGCCGCGCGACGGACCATGACTAAAAGTGGGCTCCGTCGCCAAAAGGCAGCCGACGCGAGTCGCCTGCCTTTTGATGATGCGCCTCATCGGTCCGGTGGCATCATTGTTTCCAGGAGGTGCCGCTAATGAACTGCTTTGGCGTGACATTGCTCAACAGGCAGTGGTAGTCGTTGCCGGGTACAGGATCGCGTACCAAAGTCACGCCTTTGCGGCTATTACGCAATGTCTCTAGCGTTCCCGAATAGATGTGTGTGCCTGCCGGCAAGGACGAGCGCAACACAGATTCTGTGACGGTTTTGTCATCACTGCAATTGACGCTGAGGTTGTCGACGTCCTCTGAAGGGTCAACCTTTGGGTTGTTGCCGTCGCCAATGCGTTTCGCAGGGCTTGGCGGCGGAAGCCCATTGGGATCGAAATTCACCGCACGCATGACAATCGTAGTACCGGCGGTGATAGGGGTGTTACCTCCACCAAGTGCTCCCGCGGGCGCAAGGGCAATCGCGGTCGCGATGGGGGCGGTCCATAGTACGAACTTGCGAGATTTCACTTGAGCCTCCTCAATGTCAGCTTGTTAATGTCGGGCGCGCGTCGTGTTCCAGTCATCGGCACTCGCAAGTGCATGAGGGTGCGCTTTCGGTCACCGTGGGATTGGCTGGAGCGACGCAATTGTTGGTGGGCGGATTGCAGAATTGGCTGTCCGTGGGGTCAGTCTGAATAGCGATCGGACTTCTCGTTTTCGGCGGAGAGCCGGACATGTAGTCCGACTTCGCACTCGACTTGCAGGTTCCCTGCGCGACCGCAAGGTCGACGTGGCTGAACGCCGCCAACAAGCCGATGGCGCAAGCAAGCGAAACAAGTTTCATGGGAAGTCCTCCGGATGGAACTCGAATGTAAGATCTTCGCCGGAAAATCCGCGGCAAAAAAGCTTAAGCCGTACTACTTCAGCGCCACTACGCGCGCCCCAACTAGACCCCCATAAGCTCCCGTGATTTCCTTCATCTTCTTTTCGATGTCGGCCGTCGTTTTCGCGCGGTATAATCCAACCTCAATGTCGAAGAATTCATTGTGGCGATACGCCATCGTATGTTCGTTGGTCCAAAATATTATCGCGTCGGCGGGATTATCATCGCCAAGCCGGACCACATCCCCAACGCTTCCAACATTCCGATCTTGGCCGCCCACCATCCGTAGACCAACCCGGTCGCATTGTTCGGCGGGCTGGTTGTCGAGTGTCCTCAACGTTGCCATCTGCATGTTGAGTATGTGCTCATCGAGCCCGATCCGGTCGAAGGTGTCGACCGGACCTTTTTCGAGGACCCTTTTAGCCCAGTTCATTGCGGCCGCAGTACAGATTCCCTGCCGTCTGCCTTGGGCAAAATTATTGCTGGTTGCAAATACAAGTTCTGCGCTCATTGCTCTCTCCTCGTTTGAAGGCGAATGGCCGCTGCGGCGCCGTTGCTGGAGTGAGATCCACAAGGGCTACCTGACGCGACAATTGTTAGTTTGCGTTGCCGCCCAGCCTCGGTGGCCTAGGCAGGCCGGGCCTGTTTGCGGCCCAAGATCGCTGCTACTCAGAGGGCTTTTCCCCCGTATATCTCACGCGCACCGCTTTGTTTCTCGGACGCCAGCAACTTGGACTCCGCGATCGTCGCGTATTCCAGCATGTTCAGCGTCGTCCTCTCCTCGGTCTGCGGGTCGGCCCAGTGGGACCCGATGAGGCCGAGGCATTGCCTCAGTAAGTCAGGCGGCAGATACCGGATAGTCGGCACCAAGTCCGAATAGGTGACAACTGCCCAGTAGCGGCTGTACCTGATGCTTTGCAGCCACGGCCCGGGGTCGTTGCTCGAAAACGCCCCCGTGTCTCCGCCAATGGCCGAGATTTTAATCGACTGCCTGGTCGCCAAGGTGCTGGTCAAGTTCTTGACCTCTTGAGTGTTGCCGGCTTCGACCGCCGCCGTCACACCTTGGATTTCTGCTGCGATCCCAGCGGAGAAGGAGGTCGATTGCTCGTCGATCTTACCGGTTTTGTCGATCGCCTTGACTTCCTCGATGATGAAGGCTCCGCCCAGCATGAAACGCGTCGGAACGAAGTGGCCATACTTGTCGAGTGCGCTAAGGATTGCGTAATAGCGTGTTCTACTGGGATATGGATCGCCAGCCGCGCTTTGATCCACCGCCGCCTTGATCGCATTCGTGAAGGCGTCGGTAGCCCTGACGTCTTTGTCTTCGTCGAAGTAGAGTTCGACAGCAGGCTTGTAGATCAATTGTGACATGTAAACATTGGTGCGGTCCGACTGATTGATCTCCATGTTGGATGTCGTGAATCCGCCCTTCACCGCGATGCCCTTCGCGCCCACGCTGGTCGACACGTTGGTTGCGGCGCGCTTGCGTAGGTCGTGGACCGTCTGGGAGTATGTCATCTGGAAGGACGACTGAGCGGTTAGGTCCTGTTCCTTAGCGCCGGGCTCAGCGACCTGGATCATAACCGCCTTGGAGTCGGCCTTCTTGAGCTCCGCGCCCGACGTGCCGGCGTCTCGTACAGCCTTGGGAAATACGATCGCCCGACCCAATTGCCGCACAGCAAAGACGTACTGCTTCTCGTTATCCTTGAGCGCGCTCCATTTGTCTTCAGGGTCTTCTTTGGCCGGTGCTTTACCGCTAAATTTGGCCGGAATGGGATACTCCGGGCTGCCGTAGCTGATGTTTTGACCCCAGTCGCGTAGTAGATCTTTCCCAGGGGAGGAAGGGTTGACCGTTACCGTCCCCGGTCCCAGGATAGCTTCCCCCGCCTTGACCACAATTTTGTTGTCGCCGTCGGCAGCTTTGCCGACAGTGATCGTACCTGCCTGTTCGTCCTTCACATCTGCGCCACCCACGACAAAGATGTCCGACGGGGCCATCGCGCCATTGGCGACAACATACTGCTTGAATTGAAGCAGGCTCTGCGACTCTTCGATCTCCGGAAATTTCTGGCTGCTCTTGCCTTTCTGAAGCGTGATGTCGCGTTTGGGGCTGGCCGGCACAACAAGTATTTTCTGGTCTTTGCCGGTCGCGTCTTTGACTTTGAACGCTTGCTCACTGACGAGGGTAAAGGCGGAGCCTGCTACGTCCTTCTCCTGAAACCGCTCGTTGTCTGTAATGAGCGGCGGTGATTGCGATCCAAGTTGCTTACGAAAATCGGAGAGGCACTTTTCGATGTCGATCTGTACGGGAGTCGAACTTCCACCTTTTGCCACCCGTATCTGCACGGGTCCAGCAGGTTGGGGCCTCGCTCGCACTTTTACAATATCGTCCTGGGCGATTGCGCCAACTTTGACTTCGTCCTCTTGTAAGACTCGATCAATTGGACTGTCCCCCTTGGATAGGAACTCATCGCTTAGGCTCATCCTGGCCCCAAGCTGTTCTCGAAAAGCCGACAAGGTCATGTTGTCGGGATTGTCGACTGCTTCTGCTGCAATGGGCTGGCCGTCCCGTCTTACGTCGATAAGAGCCATGTCACATCCACCCTGAGGTTATCGTGATGAAGTTGTTGGTGCCGGCCGCGTCCTTGATCAGGCGATCCGACTCCTGGTTTCGGGAGATGGCGGCGCCGTCGCTGCCTGTGAATGTGTCCGCCGGGGTCATGACCTTGTCCTTGTCGGCTTCCAGTTTCGCGCGCAATTGCGCGAGTTTCTGACCGACATCGACCTCGAGGAATTTGACGTTCTCCGGCTTGACGCCCTTGCCGATCACCAGCGTTTGGAGGCTTGCCGGTGCGCGGATGACGAGGACCTTGCTTTGATCCAGCGCCTCCTCAATGGAGAAGTCGTCTTCGTCCAGAATTGGCGCCTCATTCGACCAGAACTGATCATCAGGCTTCATCAGGGTTCTGCCCTCAAGATCACTGCGGAAAGAAGCCAGAGTCCGCGTAATGTCTGGCTTAATACCCCAACTGTCCCCCCCTTTGACCACCTTCACTGGGATCTGCTTCGGCCCGCGGCGGACGGTCAGGATCCTCAGGCCGGCTGCTTCCTTGCAAGCGGTGTCCAGGGTCTCTTTGCTCTCCAGATCAGCCGCGATCTCCTTAGCAAGATCCTTGGCTAGGAAAACGTCGCCAGGGGCCATGACCCCAGCTTTCTCCAACGTTTGCCGGACAGCCTCCAGTGAAGCCTTTGGCTCGCAAGGGAGTGCGCCCAACACGAGAGTGGCGAGGTTGGCCATGTTCAGCCCCCTCGATCTGCTACGAGAAACGTGAAGCCGACATAGTTGGGAGCAAACCTCGGATTATCCTCACGGATCAGTCTGGCCGACGAGAATTCCTGGCTCGCTTTCCCCTTGCTGGGCCGGAAGCGTGTGGGCCCGCCGCCGAAGGCAGTGACTTGAGGGCTTGCCGTCACATTCACCGGCTGATTCCACTTGTTCGGCGGCGGCGATCCCGGCAGATTGGTATAGGGGGCCTCGCCGATGTTCAGCGGGATGCCGAAATCCTCGTCGTTTTCGTCGATGTAGCCGTAGACACCCCAACTAACCACCGTGCAGGAAATCATTCCAAGCTGGAGATCTCGGTCGGTGGGAGCTATGGCATCAATGCTTGGGAAATTCTTAATTTGGATCAGCGGCTGTGGGGTCGCGTCCGCGTCCTGATATGCCCGATCGACGTCCGTATTCTGGCTCTGCTCTGTTGCGCTGAGACAATAGAGGCGGTCCGCGATCAGGTCCCGCGTGCGGCCTCTAATGTTCTTGAGCCCGGCATACACACGATAACCGAAACCGTGCGGCCCCCGGGAGCGAACCTTGAATTGCACGACAGAACCGTTATCGACAACTACCGCGTTCCGAAAACTCTGACCGGTGATGTTTCGATAGAGCCGCGGCGGCGCCTTCCCGGAATTGGCGGCAATTGCGTCGGGATCCGTGTTGTTCAACTCCACTGCGACGTACAAATCCCCGTGCGCGTGGAGCCAGTCGACGTGTTCGCCAGTAATTTGGGCCAAGATTGTCCTCCCAGTTGTGTAGAGACTGTGCCGGAGGCCGCGTCTCGCAGCGCCCGGAAGTGGCAGGTGTGGCGGCTGCCGCGCCGCTCGCGGCTATTCGTTGGACGGCGAGCGGCGCCTTAGGGTCAAATTCTGTCGAGCCGGTTGCCGATCAGCGTTGTTCCCTTCGCCTCGAAGGTAACCGTCTGCCCGTTCGGCGCGTATTCGATGATTTCCCCCGACATGCCTTTGCCTGCAACGATTTGCACGTTCAGCCACATCTTTCTGCCCGTTGTGATGCCCTTTTGCTGGGACATGTCGACCACCCACGATTGGCCGACCGGCACATCGCCTGACCAGGCCGACTCATGCTCGACGTCTTTGTCGTCCTTCCAACGAGCCTGTGCGTGCAGCACGTAGGCTCCATGGCAGATCACCGCGATGCGCTGCGCACGCGGCAGTTTGGCCCTATCCTCAGTAGGCATTGAAGACTCCTCATTGTTGAAAACTAACGGTCTGAACTGAGCGTCTCGGGGCACTTTTCCGCCCTGGCGCGGAGGTTGCGGCTAAAGGAGCTCGATCTTGTAGTCGAAGGCATTTCCTGTGACGGTATAGGTGGCGGTGAGCCCGTTTTTCGCGAACTCGACCTCTGGTCCGTCCTTCTCTTTGCTGGCGACCGGGGCGATCCGCGGTCTCATCTTCACTCCAGGCGCGACGCCCGAGAGACGGTCATGTCGACAGTGGCGGACTGCGCAAAGGCAAAATGATCGGTTTGGGCGAAAAGCCGTCCTTCACGTCAGAGTCCTTGAAGTGGACTGTGAACGCCAACATCAAAGCGGCGTTGTTCGCGACTGCGATTTTTTGAGCCTGCCGAGGTGTAGTCGAATTGTCGGTCATAGAACATCTCTTCCCTAGTTCGCCAAGTTATTTTCCGATACTCGAGACTCTATCGTGAAATATAGCCGGATATTCACCAATTATATCGCCGCACGTGGAGATATATTTGATTATTTCCAAGTAGTACTCCGAACTTAGTGCTTGGTAAATGCTGGCCTGCTTGTAGAAACCTAAATGTAACTATAACACAATATAACAATAAATGATAGTATTTTATAATTATTTGTAAGAATTGATAGTGGTACTTGGTATATCTAGCTTATTCGTTATTCAGGCAAATTTTGCTTTATATATTTGAACTTGCGTGTAAAATTGGCGCCAATCCTTCGCGGCTGCTTGCGTGCAAACACGCCAGGAGGCCGGATTTTTGCGCGTGGCTGCAACGGCACGATGGCACCCGACACGGCACAAGTGCGTCAGCAGTTCTCATGGTCGGCTTGACCGTCTTGGTGCAGCGGCAACCCGCGACTCCGGCCCCGTCTCCAGGCTCTCGCCTGGTATCATTCCCCTGCGGCTGGCTTATCGACCTATGGGCGGATCCCGCCCGCCCGAAACCCTCGCCGCCAGCTTTTTTCCCCGCCGCCTGCGGCTGCTTCCTCGCGCCGCTTCGCTTCAAAAAAGCTACCCGCTCGGGTCCTCCGCTGCCGCTTCGGCCCTATCGGGTTCGGGCGGGCCGGACGCGCCCATCAAGGTCCGCCATCGCAGGGGAAGGGTCCCCGGCGAAAGCAAAAGGAGACTTTCAAATGACCGCGATCGGATACGTCACCAAGCAGGAGAACGGCGGCTACAAGGGCCAGCTCAAGACGCTCAGCGTCCGCGCCGACATCGCCATCGTGCCGAACCAGGGCAAGAGCGCCGACAACCATCCCGACTTCCGGGTGCTGACTCAAGGGGTCGAAGTGGGCGCCGGCTGGGTCCGGACCGGCGAGGCTTCCGGCAAGGATTATGTGAGCCTGTCGATCGCAGCTCTCGAGTTCGGGCCGCGCAAGCTCTACGCCAATCTCGGCCGCGCCGCGGATACATGTCGCTAATCTCGGCATTCAGTTCCTCGGCGGCCACAGGGACTTCGCCCGCGGTTGGTGTGACGATCAACGTCCCGGCCTCAAGACAAACACCTTCGAGCTTCCGCACCGTGCTCTGTGCGCCAGCCGCTTCAGGTTGAAGTCGATCATCTGACGAGCTTGGGCAAGCCACTGGGCGCCGTCACCTTGGACGCCCAGTCCAAGGCGATCCTCCTCTTTCATTGTGGTGAATGTCGACCGCGGCATCAGATGCTCGTCGATCGGCCGGAAGGATCGGCTGCCGTCGACCCAAATGTCGGCAGATCTAAGCCGGTCCCGCAAAGCTGCGAGCGTCGCAATCTCGTAGAGACGGCGATCAGGCTTTCCCTGTTCGAAGATGAGCCAACGATTAGCTTGGCTGACTTGGGTGACCGGGACGCGATCGGGGAGTGCCCGACGGCTCTCAGCATACAGGCGTTTCAGCAGCGAAATTGCCGCAAGAAGCGGATCGTGTCGCCGCGCCGATTGGAACGTGAACGCCGCAGCAACGACCCTGCATACTTGCTGACGGTCGCATATTGCTCGGCGGCCAAGGCCAAGGGCGACGCCTCGTTGTCCTCGACCATCGATTCGAGCTCAGGCTTGATCCGGAGCAGCCGGTGCCACCCGACTTCCTGATCGAGAACCTCCAATGCGTTCCGGCCATGGTCGTTCGCGGATTGCAGAGCAGTGATGGTTTGGAGGAACATGCGCAGCGCCTTGGCGGTATCCGGCCTGCAGTCCATGTGCCGCTGCTTCTTGCGGTTATTGACCTATCAGCTTGATGAACATCGACACTGCATCGTCCGTGAGCTTCTGGCCGAGCTTGATAATCTGCGCCACGATCAGGGCGTGTCGACGGCTGGCATTGAAGTCCGTTGGCCAGCCATGCCGGTGTGGTGTTGCCCTCACGGATCATCTGATCCCACCGTCCGGAGGATATGCGCATCTGCAATTTCGGATCAATCTCCATCTTGCGCAGGATGGCAATGCGTTCTGTCAGCCCGACCAGGTTTGATGCACCTGGCGCGTCTGGCGTTATGGGTCAAAGAGCGCACACCGCAGAACGAGCATAAGAATTCTGCTTTCGCCCCATGCTGTGGAGCAGATTGTCTATCTGCAACGAGACCCGAGGTTCCCTCAGCCGCGCATTCTCGCCGCCTGATAGCTATCCTGTTGTCAGTACGACTTTGACACTCTGCGAACGGTCGGCGGCAAGGCGGAAGGCATCGGGGGCGGCAGAGAGCGCGCGCTCCGCGGTTACCAGCTTCAGTACGTCCACCTCCCCCGCAACGATGAGATCGACGGCGCGGCCGAACTCCGTGCCAAACCGGAAGGTGCCTTTGAGGTCGAGCTCCTTGGCCATCACCGCATTGGCTGGCACCGGCATCTGGCCGCCGGGAAGATTACCCACCTGCACCACAGTACCGCCGCGCCGGACGCTGGCGATCGCCGCGGCAAGGCCGGCCGCGGTGCCTGAAATCTCGAATGCCACATCGAGCGACCCGCCGGCGGCGAGTGCCTGGAGTTCGGCGTCGCCGCCGGAAAGATC
>NZ_RQXT01000048.1 GCF_003863365.1 Mesorhizobium tamadayense
GAGTGCAACACCTGCCGGAGTGCGACGCCTTGTCCGCCGCCGCTATGGCATCCGGAACAGGACAGGCAGAACCCCCGACTGCTGCGCGCCGTCGATCAGCTCGAAGGCCGGCAGCGCCACGAGGAATACCAGCCCATCGAGCAGCGTGTTCAACAGCAGGCGCGGCTTGAAGCTGCCGGTGTCGCCTTCCTGGTAGAGCGAGAGTTTCGGAAGGAAGCGCGGAACGCGCGCCAGATAGGCTTCGTAAGGGGCGCCGAGCGCCTGCTTGAGGAATTTCTCCTCGCGCAGGATGACGATGTGGAACGCGCCCGCGCAAAGCAGCGCGAAGAGGATGATCCCCGAGAACGAGCCGATCTGCGCGCCGACGCCGGCGGCGGCCACCGTCGAGAACACGTAGAGCGGGTTGCGGGTGATCGAATAGGGCCCGCCGGTGACCACTTCGGAGGATTTGCGTCCGCCGATATAGAGCGTCGCCCACAGCCGCCCGGCGATGCCGAGGAAGATCAGCAGCACGCCGAACATCTCGATCGACTCGTGCACCGGCGTATCCGGCCGAAAGGTCGACTGGCCGAACAAGAGTGCCGCGAACAGCACCACGATCAGCACCGTCAGCACGACGCGACGCATATATTGGTAGCCGCCCAACCCCTCTATCTGGTTGTCGGCCGGAACCTTTGTTTCATCGACCATGGCCAATCCGATCGTCGTGTTCTTTGCCGGCGATCGGATAGAAAACAGGCGCCCCGCCGATCATCGGGTCGCCGTGCCTGGCAATTCGGGCGGATTTTGGAGCAATTCCAGGAAAAGTCTGAAACGGTCTTCCGTCCGGAATTGCGTCAAGACAAAAGAGATAGAGCGGTCCTGCGTTTCCGTGGAACGAAGGACCGCTAGAAAGCACGAAGCAGTGCCGGCCGGTCACTTTCTCGAAACGTGATCGGCGCGACAGCTGCCGTCGCGCCGGAATGGCTCCTGGAGCGAAGGGAAGGCGCCCTGTCAACGGGGCGCCAGCACCATCATCATCTGGCGGCCTTCGAGCCTCGGCTCCGCCTCGACCTTGGCGATCGGCGCCACTTCCTCGCGCACCTTGTTCAGAAGCTGCATGCCGAGCTCCATATGCGCCATCTCGCGGCCGCGGAAGCGCAGCGTCAGCTTGACCTTGTCGCCTTCCTCGAAGAAGCGCCGCACGGCCTTCATCTTGGTCTCGTAGTCATGGCTGTCGATGTTCGGGCGCATCTTGATCTCCTTGATCTCGATGACCTTCTGGTTCTTGCGCGCCTCGGCCGCCTTCTTCTGGTTGGCGTATTTCAGCTTGCCGAGATCGAGGATCTTGACGACCGGCGGCTGCGCGTTGGGCGATATCTCGACGAGATCGAGCCCTGCCTCTTCGGCGAGCAGCAATGCGTCGTTGATGGAAACGTCGCCACGGTTCTGGCCTTCGGCGTCGATGAGCTGTACCCGGGGCACCCGGATGTCTCGGTTGGAGCGCGGCCCGTCCTTGGTGGGTGCCGCTGCTTTGAAAGGTCTGCGAATGGTCGTGGTCTCCTTGGCCGTTTCGTTCAGGGGTTGGATTCAAATCGGTGGACGCGCCTATGTGGTGAGCGCGCGGCCGGAGTCAATAGCACAGCCTCGCCAGGAAATCACCTCAAAGCTTGCCAGGAAGCTTGCCATCGTCTGCACCAAGCGAAGAAACGGCGCGCACCCTTTCCTGCGAACCACCGGTTGTGCCAAAAGACCGGCCGGAAAGGACAAGGTCATGAACACCAGCGTGCCAGTTGTCATCGACGTGAACGGGGCAAGCATCGCCGTCAGGCAGGCGTCGGGCTCAGCACCAGGCATCGTCTGGCTGGGCGGCTACAAGTCCGACATGCTGGGCACCAAGGCCGAGGCGCTGTCGGCTTGGACGGCCGGCGAAGGCCACGCCTATCTGCGCCACGACTATTCCGGGCACGGCGAGTCGGGCGGCGACTTTGCCGACGGCACGATCTCGAAATGGCTGGCCGAAAGCCTCGCCGTCTTCCGGCGTTTCAGCAAGGGCAAGCAGATCCTGGTCGGCTCCTCGATGGGGGCGTGGATCGCGCTGCGCATGGTGCAGGAACTGCGCAAGGCCGGCGACACCGGCGTCGCCGGCCTGGTGCTGCTTGCGCCGGCGCCGGACTTCACGGTCGAGCTGATCGAGCCGGTGCTGACCAAGGCACAGAAGCGCGACCTTTCGAAAAAGGGATTTTTCGAGGAACCGTCGGATTATTCCGCCGAGCCTTATATCTATACGCGCGCGCTGATCGAGGACGGCCGGGCGAACCGGGTGATGACCGGACCGATCGACACCCACTGCCCGGTGCATATCCTGCAGGGCCTGGCCGATCCCGACGTGCCGTCAGGCCATGTGCTGAAGCTCGCCGCGCTTCTGCCGTCCGACGACGTCACGCTGTCGCTGATCCCCGACGGCGACCATCGCCTGTCCCGCCCCGAGGATCTCGACATGCTCAAGCGCGCCGTCGCCGACATGGTCCGGCGGGTCGCCTGACGATGCGCATCTCCATCCCGATATCGGCCTTCGTCGCGGCGATCGTCGGCTTTGGCGGCACGCTGGCCATCGTCATCGCCGCCGCCAAGGCGATCGGCGCCACCCAGATCGAGACCGCGAGCGGGGTGACGGCGATCTGCCTGGCCATGGCCATCGAATGCCTGTGGCTGTCCTGGCGCACGAAGATGCCGGTCATCACCGCCTGGTCGACCCCGGGCCTCGCGCTGATCGCGGCCTCCAGCGGCTTCACCATGCCAGAAGCGGTCGGCGCCTTTATCGTCACCGGCATCCTCTTGATCGCTACCGGCCTGTTCAAGCCGCTGACCCGGCTGATCGCGATGATTCCGGCCTCGGTCGCTTCCGGCATGCTGGCCGGCATCCTGGTCGGCTTCGCCATCAATGCGGTGAAGGCCATTCCCGCCGATCCCTGGCTGATCCTGCCGCTGATCGCCGCCTTCTTCGTCATCCGGCTGTTCAACCCGGCGGTTTCGGTGCTGGTGGTGCTGATCGGCGGCGGGCTTGCCGCCTTCCTCACCGGCCGTGTCGGCGGCCTGCCGGCGCCGGAGCTGTCGACGCTGACGGTGATCGCGCCGCAGTTCACCATCTCGGCGATCGTCGGCCTGGCCTTGCCGCTCTACCTCGTGACCATGGCCTCGCAGAACCTGTCCGGCCTCGCCGTGCTGAAAGCCGCCGGCTACCATCCGGAGCCTGGCCCGCTGATCGGCGTCACCGGCCTGTTTTCGCTGCTTTCGGCACCGTTCGGCGCCTCGACCACCAATCTGGCGGCGATCTCGGCGGCGATCTGCACCGGGCCGGACGTCCATCCGGATCCCGCCGAGCGCTGGAAGACGGGGCCGTTCTATGCGCTTGCCTATCTGGTCTTCGCCATCTTCGGCGCCTCGCTGGTGGCGATTTTCGCCGTCCTGCCGCAAAGCCTGATCGTGCTGGTCGCCGGCCTGGCGCTGACGGCGCCTTTAGCCAACGCGCTGTCGATCGCGCTTCATGACGCGGGCGAGCGCATGCCGGCCACGGTCACCTTCGCGGTCACCGCCTCGGGGCTCACTTTGTTCGGCGTCGGCGCGGCGTTTTGGGGACTGGTCGCCGGAATGGCAGTGCTTTTCCTCGAGAAAATCAAAAAGCGATAATCATTTCAGGCCCTTCGCCGGTTTTGGCCGAACTTGTCTTGAATCGCCGATTTCGCCTTCCCATTTCGATTCCACGCAGCCGGTTTGGCTGTCTCCAACGGAAGGATTGGGAGAAAATGAACACAACCGCATTGATCCGTCCGGCCTGGACGCCGGCGACCATCGCGCTGATGGTGATCGGCTTCATGGTGTTCTGGCCGCTCGGTCTCGCCATGCTCGCCTACATCATCTGGGGCGACCGGCTCGATGGCTTCAAGCGCGACGTCAACCGCGCCACCGACGGCATCTTCGCCGGCTGCCGCCGCAGCTCCGACAAGGCCGCCCGCTGGGGCCACGGCTCATCCCGCACCGGCAACGTCGCCTTCGACGACTGGCGCGAGAAGGAGCTCGAGCGCCTTGCCGAGGAGCGCCGCAAGCTCGACGAGATGCTGACTGAGTTCGACGAGTATGCCCGAGAGTTGCGCCGCGCCAAGGACCAGGAAGAGTTCGACCGCTTCATGGCGAACCGCAACAAGTCGACCGCCCCGACCAAGGCAAGCGACACGACCGGAAAGACCGCCCCGAAGCGCGGCAAGGGCACGAACCTGCTCGACGACTGACGACTGAGGCCAGGCGACAGGCCCCGGTACGATATGCGGCGTCGCGCGAGCGGCGCCGTTTCTTTTTTGTTCTCCATGTAGCTTCCCTGCTCTGGCCGTTTTCCTCGAATCGCGTATCGTCCAGCCATGTCCCTCGGCTTCTTTCGCAACCTGACCAAGCCCAAGCCCGCGCCCGTCGTGGAGCGCGAGCATTGTGTTGCCGGCCGCACGCTGCCGCTCAAGATCGTCGAGAGCGCCAGGGCCCGGCGGCTGACGCTGCGCATCGATTCCGGCGGCCAGGGGCTGCGCATCACCGTGCCGCCCGGCCTGCGCCGCGGCGAGGTCGAGAAGTTCCTCGACCGCCACCAGGACTGGTTGGAGCAGCGCCTGGCCAAGGTGCCGACGCGCCCGCAGGTACGGCCCGGCATCAGGATCCCGATCCGCGGCGTGCCGCACCGCATCGTCCATGAGCCGGCAAAACGCGGCACCGTCACCGTCTTGCGCGACGAGCGCGGACCGCTGCTCGTCGTCCATGGTGAGCGTATCCATCTGCCGCGCCGCATCGCCGACTATCTGAAGCGCGAGGCCAAGCGCGAGATCGAGAAGCTGGTCGTCAAGCATGCCGAAGCGATCGGCAAGCGCGCCAGGGCGATCCGGTATAAGGATACCTCCAGCCGCTGGGGGTCATGCACCTCGGAGGGCAATCTCTCCTTCTCGTGGCGCATCATGATGGCGCCGCCGCCGGTCATCAATTACCTGGTGGCGCATGAAGTGGCGCATCTGAAGGAGATGAACCACGGCCCGAAATTCTGGAAGCTGTGCGAGAAGCTCTGTCCCGACACCGACCGCTGCAAGGACTGGCTGAAGCGCAACGGCGGCGCGTTGCAGGCGATCGTGTTTGATTAGGGACGGCGACGGCGGTGTGAAGACTCGTCTGCCTTGGTGAAACGTGGGAGATTGGCGAAGCCGTCTCAGGTGTCGTCATCCTAGGGCGGAGCAAGGAGCGAAGCGACGCGGCGCAGACCCTAGGATCCATGCCGTGACGGGCGAGCGTCGCAACAGTTCAGGAGTTGCGATGATTTTCGGGTGAGACGTCCCAGACGTGACTACTCTCCGTCGTGGCATTCTTCGGCTGATGTCACACAGGATCCTCGGGTCTGCGCGCCGCTACGCGTCGCTCCGCCCTAGGATGACGAACGAGAGCGGTTAGCGCCCTAAGAAAACCCCTCAATCATCATTCGCCGCGTTGAGCTCCTCCGGCCTCAGCCCTTCCTCGCCCTGGTGCGGCCAGGGCAAAAAATCCCGATCAAACGCATCGCTGCTGAAATACTCCAGCGCCCGGTGCGCCTCGGCGCCGTTGAAGGCGGCCTTGTCCATCAGGTGCGCGATCACCTCGCGCGCCTGCGCGATCTTCTGCCTGAGTTGGGCGACGGTTTCGTCTGCCATGGTTCCTGCTCCCGCCCTATTGCCTCCAAGAGAAAATAGCGCGTTCCGCGCGAGCGGCAAACAGCATGCTTTTTCTCGACTCTTCGGCCGTTTCGTGCCAATCCCGCGCCATGACGCTCGACATCAAGATCTGCGGATTGAAGACCGACGCCGCGATGGCCGCGGCGCTGACCGGCGGTGCCAGCCATGTCGGCTTCATCTTCTTCGCCAAAAGCCCACGCTATGTCGAGCCGGCCGAGGCTGGCCGGTTGCGTCAGGCGGCCGCCGGCAAGGCCAAGGCCGTTGCCGTGACTGTCGATGCAACCGATGCGTTCCTGGACGAGATCGTGGCGAAAATGCATCCCGACATGCTGCAGCTTCACGGCTCCGAAACACCGGCGCGGGTGGCGGAGCTCAAGGCCCGCTATGGCCTGCCGGTGATGAAGGCGGTGTCGGTCAGCGAAGCGGCGGATCTCGAACGGATAAAACCCTATGCCGGCATTGCCGATCGCTTCATGTTCGATGCCAAGCCGCCTAAAGGGTCGGAATTGCCGGGCGGCAACGGTGTCGCGTTCGATTGGCGCGTCCTCGCCGGCCTTGACGCCGGCCTCGATTACATGCTTTCCGGAGGGCTCAACGCCGCCAATGTCGGCGATGCCCTGAGACTGGCCAATCCGCCCGGACTAGACATCTCGTCCGGCGTGGAAAGCGCTCCGGGCGTCAAGGATCCGGCGCTGATCGAACAGTTTTTCCGGGCCGTCAGGGCCGCGCGCGACGACCGCGCCGCCTGAGGGGCTCAAACCCAGAGCATGTCCCGGAAAAGTGGAATCCGGTTTTCCGATAAGGACATGCTCAAGAACGAAATAAGCATGTCCCGGAAAAGTGGGAACCGTTTTCGCGACAGGGACATGCTCACCAGTCAAGACCGAGGAGATCGGCGATGAACAAGCCGGTGATACCCAATTCCTTCCGCACCGGACCCGACGAGCAAGGCATGTTCGGCATCTTTGGCGGCCGCTTCGTCGCCGAGACGCTGATGCCGCTGATCCTCGACCTGGAACGGCACTGGAACGAGGTCAAGGACGACCCGGAGTTCAAGGCCGAGCTGCAGAACCTCTCCACCCATTATGCCGGGCGGCCGTCAAAACTCTATTTCGCCGAAGGCCTCACGAAACATCTCGGCGGCGCCAAGGTCTATTTCAAGCGCGAGGACCTCAACCACACCGGCTCGCACAAGATCAACAACTGCCTCGGCCAGATCCTGCTCGCCAAGCGCATGGGCAAGAAGCGCATCATCGCCGAGACCGGCGCCGGCCAGCACGGCGTCGCTTCGGCAACCGTTGCGGCGCGCTTTGGCTATCCTTGTGTCGTCTACATGGGCGCCACCGATGTTGCCCGGCAGAGCCCTAACGTTTTCCGCATGAAACTGCTCGGCGCCGAGGTTCGGCCGGTCACCGCCGGCCACGGCACGCTGAAGGACGCCATGAACGAAGCCCTTCGTGATTGGGTGACCAATGTCGAGGACACCTATTACCTGATCGGCACCGCCGCCGGCCCGCACCCTTATCCGGAGCTGGTGCGCGACTTCCAGTCGGTGATCGGTTCCGAAGCCCGCGCCCAGGTGCTGGAGCAGGAGGGCCGGCTGCCTGATACGATCATCGCTGCCGTCGGCGGCGGCTCCAACGCCATCGGCCTGTTCCATCCGTTCCTCGACGACAAGGATGTCCGCATCATCGGTGTCGAGGCCGGCGGCCGCGGCCTCGACGGCGTCGAGCACTGCGCCTCGATGAATGCCGGCGCGCCGGGCGTGCTGCACGGCAACCGCACCTATCTCTTGCAGAACGCCGACGGCCAGATACTCGACGGCCATTCGATCTCGGCCGGCCTCGACTATCCGGGCGTCGGGCCCGAGCATTCCTGGCTGCGCGACAGCGGTCGCGTCGAGTATGTGCCGATCCTCGACGATGAGGCTTTGGAAGCCTTCCAGCTCACGACCCGTGTCGAAGGCATAATCCCGGCGCTGGAATCCGCGCATGCCATCGCGCACGCGATGAAGATCGTGCCGTCCATGGACAAGGACCAGATCGTCATCGTCAACCTGTCCGGCCGCGGCGACAAGGACGTGCATACGGTAGCCTCGATGCTGGGCATGGAGATCTGACAATGACGACCCGCATCGACCGCCGCATGGCGAAGTTGAAGTCCGAGGGCCGCCCGGCTTTGGTCACGTATTTCATGGGCGGCGACCCGGACTACGATACCTCGCTTTCGATCATGAAGGCGCTGCCCGGCGCCGGCGCCGACGTCATCGAGCTCGGCATGCCGTTCTCCGATCCGATGGCCGACGGCCCGGCCATCCAGGCGGCAGGGCTGCGGGCGCTGAAGGGTGGCCAGACGCTGGTCAAGACGCTGAAGATGGCGGCCGAATTCCGCGCCGGCGACCAAGACACGCCGATCGTGCTGATGGGTTATTACAACCCGATCTACATCTACGGTGTCGAGCGCTTCCTCACCGACGCCAAGGCTAGCGGCATCGACGGGCTGATCGTCGTCGACCTGCCGCCGGAAATGGATGAGGAGCTCTGCATCCCAGCGCTGAAGGCTGGCATCAACTTCATCCGCCTCGCCACGCCGACCACCGACGACAGGCGCCTGCCCAAGGTGCTGCAGAACACCTCCGGCTTCGTCTATTACGTGTCGATGACCGGCATCACCGGCTCCGCTCTTGCCGACACGGCCAAGGTTGCGGCGGCGGTCAAGCGCATCAAGGGTCACACCGCGCTGCCGGTCTGCGTCGGCTTCGGCGTCAAGACTGCCGAGCAGGCGCGCACCATCGGCGCCTCCGCCGACGGTGTTGTCGTCGGCACCGCGATCGTCAACGCGGTCGCCAATGTGCTCGGACCCAAGGGCGAGAAGACCGCCGACCCGGCCGAGGCCGTCGCCACTTTGGTCAGCGGCCTTGCCCAGGGCGTCCGTTCGGCCCGCCTTGCTGCTGCCGAATAGCTTTCCTACCTCTTCGTCAGGACAGGAGCCGAAGCCATGAACTGGATCACCAACTACGTTCGTCCGAAGATCAATTCGATGCTCGGCCGGCGCACCGACATGCCGGAAAACCTCTGGATCAAGGATCCCGAGACCGGCGAGATGGTGTTCCACAAGGATCTGGAACAGAACCAGTTCGTCATCCCGTCCTCCGGTCATCACATGAAGATCTCGGCCAGGGAGCGGCTGAAATACTTTTTGGACGACGGCAAATACGAGACGCTGGAAAACCCCAAGGTCGTCCAGGACCCGCTGAAGTTCCGCGACGAGAAGCGCTACACCGATCGCCTGAAAGAGGCGAAGGCCAAGACCGGGATGGAGGACGCGATCCTCAACGCCGCCGGCACCGTCGAAGGCCTGCCGGTCATCGTCACCGTGCAGGATTTCGCCTTCATGGGCGGTTCGCTCGGCATGGCGGCGGGCGATGCCATCGTGCACGCTTTCGAGGTTGCCCTACAGCGCAGGCGGCCGCTGATCCTGTTCGCCGCCTCCGGCGGCGCCCGCATGCAGGAAGGCATTCTGTCCCTGATGCAGCTGCCGCGCACCACGATCGGTGTCGACCGGCTGAAGGAAGCCGGTCTGCCCTACATCGTCGTGCTCACCAACCCGACCACCGGCGGCGTCACCGCTTCCTATGCCATGCTGGGCGACGTCCACATGGCCGAGCCCGGCGCGCTGATCGGCTTTGCCGGGCCGCGCGTCATCGAGCAGACCATCCGCGAGAAGCTGCCGGACGGCTTCCAGCGCGCCGAATATCTGATGGAGCACGGCATGGTCGACATGGTGGTCTCGCGGCTGGAGATGCGCTCGACCATCGCGCGGCTGTTGAAGATGCTGCTCAAGGTCCCGGACGCCGAGAAGCCGGCGGAACACGAGGTCCTGCCGCCAGCGGTCGTCGCCGCCGAATCCCGGCCGCAGGCCTGACGCGACACCGTTCGCCGCGAACCGCGATTTGCGCCGTGCCTCGCGTGCTGTAGCTTCTGATCCACGCAAGGCCCTTCCGAAATCGATTCCCGGTTTCGGGTCCGGCGCTAAAGCAATTCCGGTTTTCCGTGCGGAATTGCGACAAACAAAAAGATAGAGCGGTTCTGCATTTCCATGAAATGATGAACCGCTCTAGGATTCCGCCATGACAACGCTTGCCGCCGACCGTGAAATCGAACATCTGATGACGCTTCATCCGAAAGGCTTCGACCTTTCGCTGGACCGCATCACCCGGCTGCTCGAGCGTCTCGGCAATCCCCAGGACCGGCTGCCCCCGGTCATCCATATCGCCGGCACCAACGGCAAGGGTTCCTGCGCCGCCTTCTCGCGGGCTCTGCTGGAGGCGGCCGGCCACCTCGTCCATGTCCACACCTCGCCGCATCTGGTGAACTGGCACGAGCGCTACCGGTTGGCTGCGGAAGGCGGCGGCAGGCTGGTCGACGATCATGTTTTTGCCGAAGCGATCGCACGCGTCGCCAAGGCCAATCGGGGTGAGAAGATCACCGTCTTCGAGATACTCACCGCCGTCACCTTCATCTTGTTTTCCGAGCATCCGGCCGAAGCCGCGATGATCGAGGTCGGCCTCGGCGGCCGCTTCGACGCCACCAACGTCATCGCACGGCCTGCGGCCACGGTGATCACGCCGGTGTCGATGGATCACGAAGCCTATCTCGGCGACCGCGTCGAGCTGATCGCGGCCGAAAAGGCCGGCATCATGAAGCGCGGCTGCCCGGTGGTCATCGGCGCGCAGGAAAGCGAGACGGCGCTCGAGGTGCTGATCGAGACCGCCGAGCGGCTGGATTGCCCGACCGTCGTCTACGGTCAGGATTTCCTGGCCTTCGAGGAGAACGGCCGCATGGTCTATCAGGACGAGGACGGGCTGATGGACCTGCCGCTGCCGCGCCTGCCTGGACGTCATCAGTTCGCCAATGCCGCCGCGGCAATCGCCGCGGTCAAGGCGGCCGGCTTCGAGATCGGCCATCGCGCCGCCGAACGGGCGATGACCAATGTCGCCTGGCCGGGCCGGATGCAGAAGTTGTCTCAAGGCCGTCTGGTGGACCTGGCGCCCAAGGGTGCCGAGATATGGCTCGACGGCGGCCACAATCCGGGCGCCGGCGTTGTCATCGCCGAAGCGCTGGCCGAGCAGGAAGAGAAGAACCCGCGCCCGCTGATTCTCATCTCCGGCATGATCAACACCAAGGACCAGAGCGGCTATTTCAGCGCCTTCAAGGGGCTTGCCCGGCATGTCTACACGGTGCCGGTGAGCAAGAGCGATGCCGGCGTACCGAACGACGAGCTGGCGCTGCGCGCCACCGAGGCCGGCCTGTCGGCCGAGCCGGTCAGCTCCGTCGCCAATGCGTTGATGCTGTTACGCGACGGCTGGGACGGTCCGGCGCCGCGGATTCTCATCGGCGGCTCGCTCTATTTCGCTGGCGCGGTGCTGGACGAGAACGGCACGCCGCCGACCTGATAGAGGCACCCCCGGGGCAATTGCGAGAAGTTGGGCCGAGGAGTTGGGCAATGATCAAGGTGAAGCAACTCGCCCATGTCTGCATCTTCGCGCATGACCTGGAGGCGACGCGCGGCTTCTACCGCGATGTGCTTGGCATGGACACAAGGTTCAATTTCCTGCGCGACGGCAGAATTTTCGGCTTCTACCTTGAATGCGGCGGCCGCAGCCATGTCGAGGTTTTTGAGAAGAGCGAGGCCAGCTACAGCGACCGCAACCAGATCAACCACTTCTGCCTGGAGGTGGAAGACATCGAAGCGGCCATCGCCCATATCCGGTCGAAAGGGGTAGAAGTCACGCCGAAGAAGCTAGCCTGCGACGACACCTGGCAGGCCTGGATCAAGGACCCCAACGGCGTGAAGATCGAGCTGTTCGAATACACGCACAAGAGCGCGCAATTCACCGGCGGCGACCGCGTCGCCGACTGGTGATGGCGCCTATTTCAGCTCGATTTCGATGAAGGCGTATTCGCCGTCATTGGCGTTGATGACGTCGTGCTCGACGCCTTCCTTGCGGAAATAGGGCGCGCCCTTCTTCATCTCGGCGAAGGATCGTCCTTGGTCACCAGCTTCAGCTTGCCGTCCATCAGCGGCACCACGACATAGTCGTGGCCGTGGCGATGCCAGCCGGTATTGGCGCCGGGCGCGAAGCGGTATTCGGTGACGATCACCCGCTCATTGTCGATAAAGACGGTGGCCTTGGCTGTTCCGGTCATAGCGCTCTCCTTTTTTCCAAGCAGAGGGCATGAAGTGCCTGCCTGCGAGGGCCAGGGCGCCGTCAGCGATGGCGCCAAAGAAAAAGCCCGGCGCGATGGCCGGGCTTTTTCTTCAAATCTTTGGATTGGCTCAGGCGAGGCTGCCGTTGATCCAGTGCGACAGCGCGGTCTTCGGCGCCGCGCCCACCTTCATGTCGGCCACTTCGCCGCCCTTGAAGATCATCAGCGTCGGGATCGAGCGCACGCCATACTGCGCGGCCAACTCGGGATTCTCGTCGATGTTGAGCTTGGCGACCTTGATCTTCGAGCCGAGCTCCTTGGCGATGTCTTCCAGCGCCGGGGCGATCATCTTGCAGGGACCGCACCACTCGGCCCAGAAATCCACCACGACCGGCTCCTTGGCATTGAGCACATCGGCCTGGAAATTGCCCTTGTCGACTTTGACGGTGGCCATGCGGAAATCCTTTCGAAAACTTAGGTTGGCACCAAATGTGGTGGGTGTGGCGGCGATGTTCAAGCAGTTCTTGTGTCACGCTCCCGTGAGTCGGGCAAGGGCATCGTCCATAGCCTTGGCCGGCAGCTCGATCAGGCGCGGCGCCTCGGTGAAGAGCAGCGCAGCCGTCACCTCGCGGCCCGGATAGAGCGGCTTGAGCAGCGCGCGGTAGAGCGCAAGCTGCAGAACATAGGCCGGCGGCACTTCGGCCAGGCTTGCGGGTGCCAGCCGGTTGGTCTTGTAGTCGACGATCGAGACCTTTTCCTGGGTGACGGCCAGCCGGTCGATCTTGCCGGAGATGGAGCGCGGCCTGCCCTTCACCTCCAGGCTGCCCATGACGGCGACTTCCGCTCTCGACGACGGCGAGAACAGCGCGCCGAAGCGGCTGTCCGACAGGATCGAAATCACAGCTTCGAGCGCCTTGGCGCGCTCTTCGGCCGGCCATTCGACGCCGGCGCGCGCCAGATAGCGTTCCGCCGCATCTCGCCTGTCGCCCTCGGCGATGCCGGGCAGCATCTGCAGCAATTTGTGCAGGACCAGTCCGCGCATCACAGCGAAGCCTTGCTCGGCATCGGCGTCGAGCACCGGCGAGCGCGTGTCGGGCAGCGCTTCGATCGCTTCGTCGATCAGCGCCGATGCGCCGGAGGGCGAAAGCGGCCGCGGCAATTCCTCATAAGGCGGCAGCGGCCGGAACAGGCCGTCCGGCAAAGGCGCAGCATGCTCGAATGACGCGGTCTCATCCGCTCCGGTGAGCGCCACCGGCGGCAGCTTGGTCATGTGGAAGCGATGCACCGCCGCATCAGCGGTCGCCGGATGCCGCCGCTCGGCGCTTTCCGGAGCTCCTAGCAGCGCCCGGCTGACGACTGAATGCCAGGTGCCAGTGCTCGGCGCCCGCTTGCCGTGGTAGCCGCAGACTATCAGCCGGTCCTCGGCGCGCGTCATGCCGACATAGAGCAGCCGCCGGTACTCGTCGTCGGCAAGCTCCCGCGCCCGCGCCGAGGCGGCCCGCGACACCCCATTGGCGACGTCGCTGGCCGAGCGCCAGAGATAGCCCTTGCCCCTCCACTGCGCGCCCGAGCCTTCGAAGGCCATCAACCGCGGTAGGTGCTGGTCGCTGAACGGCGCCGAACCGCCATCGACCAAGAAAACGACCGGCGCCTCCAGGCCTTTCGCGGCGTGCACGGTCATGACGCGCACCTCGTCGCGGGTCTGGTCCATTTCCCGCTTGATCTCGGGGCCGCTGTTCTCAAGTGTCGAGAGGAAGGATTCCGGCCCCGGCAGGCCGGTGCGCTCCTCGGCCAGGCAAAAGCTCAGGAATTCGTCGAGGATGTCGCCGGCTTCCGGCCCCAGCCGCGCCGTCATCTTGCGGCGCAGGCCGTCGCGCGCCAGCGCGGCGGCATAGAACTCGAACACCGGCTTGAAGGCGACTTCGTTCGCCCAGGCATCGAGCCGGCTAACGACGGCGGCCAGGGCCTCGTCCCCGGCCGAATGTTGTCTCAGCGAAGCGATCAGCGACTGGCCGGGCGGCCGCTCGCCGGCGAGCGCCAGCAACGTTTCTTCCGAAACCTCGAAGATCGGGCTGCGCAGCACGGCGGCGAGCGACAGGTCGTCCTCCGGCTGGATCAAAAAATGACCAAGCGCGATCAGGTCCTGCACGGCGATGTGGCCGGGCAGGCTGAGCCTGTCGGCGCCGGCGACCGGAATCTGCCGGTTCTTAAGGCTGCGCGACAGCGCATGCACGAAGCGGTCGCGTTTGCGCACCAGTACAAGGATGTCGCCGGCCGTCAGCTTACGGCCCTTGCCCTCGATGACCTCGCCATTCCTTAGCCAGCTCTGAATCGTCGTGGCGACATGCTCGGCCACGCGCACCGCCGGCGCGCTGGCATGGTTGATCGGCAAGGTCCAATCGTCGGGCTCCTCGACCATTTCGGCGCCGATCGAAGGCCATACCTCGACATAGCCCGGCGCGTCGGTGCGGATCGCCTTATGGTTCAACGGATCGGGATCGTGGCTGATGCCGCGCCGCACGCCCGGTTCAGTGAAGACGCGGTCGACCGCGGCCAGCACATCGTCGCTCGAGCGGAACGACCAGGTGAGCTTCAGGTCGGCGAATGAGGCTTCGGCGTCGCGCACGCGGCCGGCGAACAGAAGCCGGCTCTCGGCAAAGGAATCGGGCGCGGCTCCTTGAAAGGAATAGATCGATTGCTTTTCATCGCCGACGGCGAATACCGTGCGCTTGACCGCCTCGCGCTGGCCGAGCCCGGCAAAGAATTCTTCCGTCAGCTTCTTCACCACCTCCCACTGGTCGGGGCTGGTGTCCTGCGCCTCGTCGAGCAGGATGTGGTCTATGCCCTGGTCGAGCTTGAATTGCACCCATGGGCCGGCGTCGGGCCGCGACAGCAGGCTGACCGTACGGGTGATCAAATCGTTGAAGTCGAGGAAGCCGCGGCTTCGCTTCAACTGCTCATAGCGCGCGATCAGCCAGCCGGCGACGGTGAGCGCGGCGGCCGTACCTTCGAGCATGCGGAACAGCGCCAGCCGGTCCGACACGTCGAGGATCGCCCTGGCAGCCGCCAGATAGCGCTCCGGCAGATCGGGCAGCCGGTCGACCAACGCCTTCTTGAATACTTTCGGCGGGTCGTAGGGATCGCCGTCCGAACGCAGGAACGCCTTGGCCAGCAGCCGGAGTCTCCTGATGGGCTCGGCTTCGGCGAACGCGGCTCGCGCATAAGGCAAGACATTGTTCAGCACCGTGCGCGCGTCGGTCGCGTCCGCCGCTCGCGCAAACTCTGCGAACTGGCTGGCCGCAAAGCCCGGCAGAGGCCACATGGACGTGGCGATGTCCTCGGCCGCCTGTCCGGGCCCGAAGCCGAATTCGGCAAAGAGCGGCCGGAAATTCCGGCCCTTGCCGAGTTTTTGGATGAAACCGCGCAATTCGTCACGCTTGCGGACGATCTCGGAGAGCAGCGCGTCGAGCCCGAATTCGCCGCCGCGCTCCAGCACCATGGCAAAGGCCTCCGCCAGGCCTTCGACGCCGGCGCCGGCGCCCGAGATCATGTCGCGGCGCGCATCCGCGAACAGCGAGGCCTCCATCTGCGGATCGAGCATCTCGAAATTCGCCGGGATGTTGGCTTCGAGCGGGAACTGGTGCAGCACCGATTCGCAGAAGGCGTGGATGGTCTGGATTTTCAAGCCGCCCGGCGTCTCCAGCGCCTCGGCGAACAGCCGGCGCGCGCGCCGCATGGTGTCGCGGTCGGCAGTTCTCCCATCGAGCGCCGCGATCCTCACCGCGAGTTCGGCATCGGGCAATGCTGTCCATTCCGACAAGGTCGAGAACACGCGGTTCGACATGTTGGCGGCGGCGGCGCGCGTATAGGTCAGGCACAGGATCTTCGACGGATCGGTGCCGTTGAGCAAAAGCCGGATGACGCGCTGCGCCAGCACATGCGTCTTGCCCGAACCGGCATTGGCCGAGACCCAGGCGGAATATTGCGGGTCGGAAGCGCGCGCCTGGCTGGCGGCGGTATCGGAGGGGATCGGATATCTCATCCTTCCGCCTCGTCCTCGCTGGCGCCGCCGGCCGACCATTCGAGCACACGGGCGAGATGGTCGTAGTCGCCATCAGCTTCGCCTTCGCGGAACGGCAGCGCGCGCGACAGATAGCCGGCCTGCGGGTCGGCATAGTGGAACAGCAGCCTCTCTAGCCGCGCCCAGGCTTCCTCGGCAAGCTCGTTGGCGGTCCTCGGCTTGCGGTTGTATTCGAGGATCGATTCCTCGAACACCTCACCATTCGGCTTCAGCCGCACGAAGGCGAGCTGCGAGGGTTCGCAAATGCCGAGTTCCTTGAAGGCGCCGCGCCTGAGCAGCGCGCCTTCGAGCGCCAGCTGCGGCGACAAGAGCGTGTGCGCCTGCGCCTTCGACGGCGAGGAGCCGGTCTTGTAGTCGAGGATATCGGCCATGCCGCCGGCAAGCAGGTCGACGCGATCGGCATAGCCCGAGAGGGTGACGCCGGTGCGGCCGACGACCGTTTTTTCGGCGCGCTCCTCGGCATGGCGCCTGGCGACGGCGTCGGCCCGCGTATGCTCCCATTCGATGATATTTGCGGCGAGCTTCTCGAAGCGCGGCCACCACACCGCCTCGATATCGGGCGGGAGCGCTGCTTCGGCAAAACATATGCGGCCGGCCTCGATCAGGCTTGCCAGCGCGCCCGGCGCCCTTGGATCCTCCACCCGCCGCGAGAACAGATGCAGGATTTCGTGGAACAGCGTGCCGCGCTCGGCAGCGCCCGGATCGCGGATCAGCGGATCGAGCGGCATCAAGCCGAGGATACGCCTGGCATAGATCGCATAGGGGTCGCGGCGCAGCGTCTCGATCTCGGTGACCGAGAAATGCTGCGGCCGCAGGTGCAGCGGCGGCTTCGGCTGCGGGCGGGCCGCGAAATCCTTCCTTTCGCCGGAGTCCAGCGCGCGCGCCCAGGCAAGCAGCGCATCTCCGCGCCGGCCAAGCGCCATCGCCTGGTCCTTGCCGATGAAGGTGAGGATGCGCTGCAGCCAGCGCGACGGCACCGCCGGCGCGTCGCCGGATCGCGCCGAACGCGTCAGCACCACCGTTTCAGCGCCCATCGCCATCTGGAAATCATGCGCGGCAAGGCCGATGCGGCGTTCCGGCGGCTCGAGGTCGATGCCGGTCTTCATCAGCCGCGACATGAAGCGATCGCTCTCGGGCTTGCGCGGCCAGACGCCTTCGTTGAGCCCACCGATGACGAGGGTGTCGACGCTCTGCAGGCGGGCTTCCAGCGCGCCCCATATGGCGATGTTGCGGTCGGTGCCTTGCGCCGGCTTGACCGTTTCCGGCGCGATCAGCGCCTCCATCACGTCGGGCCATTCGCTGGCCGCGAAGGTGAAGGGCGAGGATGCGGCGACCAGCTCGCGCAGCAGCTCGGCGAGCTTCTCGCCGGCGTCGCCGGCATAGAGTTCGGTCAGGCTGCCGTCGGCCGCGCGGCCAAGACCTTCCAGCGCCACGACGCTCGCCCGCGTCAGCGTCGCGATGTCGGCGTCCTTCTCGCCGCGTATCACCGTGAGCGGGGAGAGCGCGCGGTCAAGACGGCCAAGCACATCCCGTGCCTGCTCGATGCCGCGCACGGTGAGGTGCGGGAACCAGAAAGGCCGGCGGCTGTCGCCGCCAAGCCCGGAGAGCCGCGCCTCGAAAAGCTCACCAAGCGAGGCAATGTCGGGCCGGCCGGTGCCGCCGCGTAGCGCCGCCAACTCGATCAATTCGGCCGCCTTGCGAACCGTCTGGCGTTCGAGGCCGAGGCCAAGCAACGGATGCTTGAGCAGCGACAGCAGACCGACCGGATCGCCGGGCCGGAACGCAGCATTCAGTGCCAGCCTGAGCAGGCTGGCAGCCGGCGTGTTGCTTAGCGGTGTGCCGCCGGAATCGTCGGCGACGACGCCGAACCGCAGCAGCTCGGCCGAGACCCGCCGCGCCAGCGCGCGGTCGCCGGTGACGAGCGCCGCGCGCTTGCCCGGCGCTTCCACGGCGCGCTTCAGCGCGATCGCGATCGCCACCGCTTCGTCGCGCTCGTTGGCCGCCTCCACCAGCGTCACGCCGCCCAGCGCCCGCTCGAAGTCTGTCGCCGTGAAGCGTGGCCGCGTCTCTGTCCAGCGCTCGGTGGTTTCAGCTGGTCGCAGCGCCTCGCCGACAAGGGCCGCACGCAGCACGAGCGACCTCGACGTGGCGCCGATCTCCTCGACATCGCGGCGCGATATGCCGATGCCGCCGATCAGCTTGGCGAGGCCATATTGCGGGTGGCCGAGCGTTGCCGGTCGCGCGCCGGGTGCCGATATCGCCGCGAAGGACGCGTCGTCCAGCTCACCGTCGAGCCCCGGCAGCACCACGGCCCCGTTAGGCAACCCGGCGATGACGCCAAGCAGTTCGGCGGTGGCGGGAATGGAGCCGGTCGAACCGGCGGCGATCACCGGGCCGCTCGGTGGATTGCGCTTCAGCCGCGCCGCTTCCAGCCGGATCAGCGCGCTGCGGTGCGCGGCCGGATTGGAACGGTTGCGCTCTGCGAGCAGCTGCGGCCAGTTGTCGGTGACGATGCCGAGGAAATCGAGCGTCACCTGCCACCAGCCTGCGAGATTGCCGGTGACAAGCGTCGCGAGCTTCGCCCAATCCGTGCCCTCGGTCTCGATCTCGTCCATCAGCCGGGCAAGATCGCGCGCCAGCCAGATGGCGTCGGCGGCCGAGGTCGGCACGACGAATTCCTCGTTGAAGCGGGCCGCGACATGCGCCGGCAGGCTCTCCTTCCAGGCCCGCACCAGCGGTGCAAGCAACAAGAGCCGTTCCTGGGGGGCGATCGGCGGCGCGAGTTCGATGGCCGGCGCCGCCTCGGCGTTGAAGGCCGCCTCGTCCTCGTCGAACTCGCCGAGCGGCCGCACTGTCGGCAGGATAGCCGAGCGTTTACCGAGCATGTCGACAAAGGCGCCGCGTAGCGCACGCGCCGCGCGCCGCGTAGGCACATAGATCGTGGCGTCGGCCAGTGCCAGCGGATCGCCGTCGAAGCGGAAGCCTGGGATCAGCCGGCCGTCGAGCAACGCCTCCGCCAGCGTCGGCAGGAACGGCGCTCCGGGCGGGATGGAGAAGACGCGGCGCGAGCCGCTCATATAGCCTTCGCTAGCGCGCCGGCGACGGCCGCTTCGGCGAGCGGAATGGCGTCGGGCGTGCCGACGGTGATCCAGCGGCCTTGCATCTTCACGCCGAACAGGCGGCCGGCAGCAATCGCCTTGTCGAAATAGGCGTTGAGCGAATGCGGGCCCGCGGGCGCGTCGTTGAAGATGCGCTTATGGACAATCGCCGCGCCAGCATAGATCAGCCCCGCCGAATCTCCCTTAGAACGCCGCAAAGTACCGTCCGGCGCCATCAGGAAATCCGTGCTGCCGCAATGTCCGGTCGCCGATTGGAGTTCCGCGAGCATCAGCAGAATGTCCATTTTCGCACCTCGCCAAGCATGGGCGAGTCGCGAGAGGTTGGAAACCTCTCTCTCTATCCAAAATGTGTCGGCGTTGAGCACGTAGAACCGGACGCCCAGGTCCGGGAGCGCCTTGATGATTCCACCGGCAGAGTCCAGCAATCCATCGCGCTCATCGGAAATGACGATCCGCGGTGCGTGTCGCTGTTTGACATGGGCTACGATCTGCTCAGGAAAATAATGAACATTCACGACGGCTCTTTTGACGCCAACGGCAGCTAGGCTGTCGAGCCCCCAATCCAGCAATGTCTTATCGGCGATCTTCACCAACGGCTTCGGCATTGTGTCAGTGATCGGCCGCATGCGCTTGCCAAGACCGGCCGCGAGCACCATTGCCGTCGTTGGGACTAGCGCCTCGTCCGTTAGCTTTAGGCCCAGATCGTTCACCTTCAAGTCGGTCATTCCTCCAGCAGGCCATGGGCGACATAGAAGTCGTGTAACCCGGAGAGCGCCGGATGCGCCAGCGCTCTTCTCAGATAGTCGCGGATGCGCGGCAGGTGTTTCAGATAGTAAGGCTTGCCGTCGCGCTTTTCGAGCCGCACGAAAATGCCGAGGATCTTCGAATTGCGCTGCGCCGCCATGATCGCATAGGCCTCGGCGAAACCCGCTTCGTCGAAGGCGCCGGCAGCGCGGCGGGCCGCGACGTAGGCTGCGACGGTGCGCTGCTCGATCTCGGGCGAGACGGTGACGCGCGCGTCCATGGCCAGCGAGGCGACATCGTAAGCCGCCGGCCCGATCAGTGCGTCCTGCACATCGACGATGCCGAGCCGGTCGAGGCCGGATCGATCTGCGCGCCAGATGATGTTGGGCGAATGGAAGTCGCGCAGCATCAGTGTGTATTCGCTGCCCGCGAGCCGGTCGAGCAAGGCACTCCATTCCTTGTGGTAGCCGGCTCGCAATGCATCGCTCGCCGGCTTGCCCGTAATCCACGGCACATACCAGTCGACCAGAAGGTCTGCCTCGATCAGCATGGCGTCGCGGTCGAAGGGCGGCACGTCGTGGAACACGCCCGGCGCGGCCTCCATGCGGTCGGGCCACGCCTTGCCGTGCATCATGGCGAGCAGTTCCGCCGCCGCTTCATAGCGTTCGGCGATGGGCTGGCCGTCGCTGCCGAGAAAACCCTCCGAGCCGAGATGCTCGAGCAGCAAGAAGCCCTGGTCGAGGTCTTGCGCGTGGATCGCCGGTACGCTGACGCCGGCGGCAAGCAGCGCCCGGTCGATGGCGACGAAGGCGGTGACGGACTGGGCCGTGTGGGCGATCACCGCATAGGGCTTGCCGTCGCGCACCGGCGGACCGAGCACGAGGCGCGGCGAATTCATCAGCACCCGCGGCGCCTGGCCGGGTAGCGAGACGATCTCGTAGGAGCGCGCGGAAGCATCGCCGACGAAATGACGGCGGCCCGCCTCACCCCATCCGGCAGAGGCCAGGAAATCGCGCATGGCCAGCGATCGCGCCGCCCGTTCGAACGTTGCTCCCTGCCCGGAGATCCTTGCCGACCGGCCCGCGCCCTGCTCGGCAAGCTCGACCTGGAGCGCATTGTCCGGCAGACGGTCCCCGGCCCGTTCCGGCCATTCGATGAGCGCGGCACCCTGCGCCAGCGCATCGTCGAGCCCGAGCTCGTCGAGTTCGTCCGGCGAGGAAAGGCGGTAGAGGTCGAAATGGTGCACTGGCACCCGCGTCTCGTAGCTCTGCACCAGCGTGAAGGTCGGGCTCGGCACTTCGAGGCCGGCGTCGTCGGCGAGCGCCCGGATCAGGGCACGGGCCAGCGTCGACTTCCCGGCGCCGAGATCACCCTTCAGCGCGATCGCGTCGCCGGCGCGCAGCGCCATGGCAAGGTCCTCGCCAAGCCTTGCCGTCGCCGCCTCGTCGGCGAGAAAACGTTCCAATACCGTCTCTGCCAAAGTGCGTTACTCGGCCGCTTCGCGGATGCCGCCGGAGGGCGTGTCGGGGAAGGTGCAGATGACCGTCGTGCCCTTATCCGTGCCGGTCTCGATGCGCACCGTTCCGCCATGCAGCTCGACGAAGCTCTTGACGATCGACAGCCCCAGCCCCGCGCCGCGCCGGCGGCCGCCATTGGCGCGCGGCTCGAAGCGGCGGAAGACCGATTCCAGAACGTCCGGCGGCATGCCGGGCCCGTCGTCGTGGACGGAGAATTCAACCCCTTTCGCGAGCTGACGGCAAATGAGCGTGATCGTGCTCGCCTCCGGCGCATAGTTCGCGGCATTGCTCAAGAGATTGTAGAGGATCTGGCGGACACGGATCTCGTCGCCGTGGAAGCTCTTTGGCGCCGCCGCCGCGTCTATTCTGAGCTTGATCGAGTGCTCCTCGAGCCGGTCGGCGACCAGCTCGGCGGCCGCGGCGATGGTCCTGTCGACGCTCATCTCAGAAATGTCGAGCTGCATGATGCCGGCATCGACCGTCGCCAGGTCCAGTATGTCGTTGACGATGGTGAGCAGCACCGAGGACGACGAGCCGACATGCTCGACATATTCGCGCTGCTTTGGCGTCAGCGGTCCCGTCGTCGGTAGCGACAGAAGCTCGGTGAAGCCGATGATGTTGGTCAGCGGCGAGCGCAGTTCGTAGGAGACGTGCTGCACGAACTCGTTCTTCAACTGGTCGGACTTCTCCAGCGCCTCGTTCCTGTCCTTCAGCGCCCGCTCGACATTGACGGTGTCGGTGACGTCGACGAAGGTCATCATCACTTGCCCGTTGGGCAGATGGATGACGGCATAGCTCAGCACCGTGCCGTTGACGAGCTCGGTCTGGCCGTGACGGTCGCGGCGTTCGTCGTCGAAGCCGGTGATGGCGGCGACGAAGCCGCTCCACGGACTGTCGGTCGCGCGCCGGTTGCAAAGGTCGCGGATCGCCGAGACATGCACGTTCGGCTTGATCGCGTCCGGCGTCAGCCCCCACAGCGCGATGAAGGCGGGGTTGGACAGGCGAAGCCGTCCGTCCGGTCCGAACACCGCCACGCCCTCCGCCAGATTGTCCAGCGTCTCGCCCTGCACGCGCACGGCGGTCTGGTAGCGGCTTTCGAGGTCCATCTTCTCGGTCAGGTTCTCGAACACCCAGGTGACACCGCCTTTGGGCTGCGGGTTGGCCACCACGCGGATCGTCTTGCCGTCAGGCAGGTGCCACCAATGCTCCTGCGATTCGACGGCGCGATAGGCGCCGAGCAGGTTCTCCTTCCAGCGCCGCCATTCCGGCTGCTCGGCGATCTTGCCTTCGCTGCGCAGCCGGTCGAGCAGCAGCGCATTGGAGGGGGCGCTGTGCAGGAAGCTGCTGTCCAGGCCCCACAGCTTCTGGAATGCCTGGTTGAAGAAGCGCAGGTTTTCGTCCGTGTCGAAGATCGCCACGGCCGTGTTGAGCTGGTCGAGCGTGTCGGCATGGCTGCGCACGGTGCGCTCATACTCGGCGCGGATCGTCTCGATGGCGCTGACGTCGCAGGCAAGTCCCGCCGAGCTGTCGGCGCCGGCGAAGTCGGTGACCGAAAACATCCGGCGATCGCCCTCGATCACCGTCGACAATGTCTGCTCGAAGACGGGGCGCGACTTGTGCTGCGCGGCGATCTGCTCGCGCGCCTGCCCGCCGAGGAACTCTTTGGCCTCGCGCACGGCGGCTTCCGCGCTTTCCGCCTCCACAGCCTCGGCGTAGGCCCGGTTGACCCATTTCAGCCGCCCGTCTGCCGCGCGCAGCCATGTCGGCATCTTCAGCGCGTCGAGCAGGCCGAGCATGGTGTCGTAGTCGGCGCTGAGCCGCTGGTTCTCGATCTTCAGCCGGGCCTGGCTGCGCAGCGTTTCCGACAGCGAGATGAAGCGGACCAGCACATGCGCGGCACTTTTGCGGCCATGCACCTCGAGCGGCATGCCCGCCTGGGTTTCTATGACGAGGTCGAACGCCTTCGCCTGGTCACGCAGGGCAGCTATGGCGTTCTCGAGCGCCGCGGCGGAACGCGGCATCAGCCAGCGGCCAAAGGCGAGGAAGGCGGACCTCTCGTCCGGCGCGCCGCTTTCGAGCGGCAGGCTACCGATCAGCTCCGGCTTCTTGCTCTCGGAACTCCACACCACGACACGCTGGTCGCGCAGATTGAGCAGCGCCTCCGAGCGCTGCAGGGCCGCGTTCACGTCGGCGATGCGCGCCCTGAGCTGGACATTTTGCGCCGCCGTCCGTGCCCGCTCGCGGATCAGGAAGATGGCCGAGACAAGTGCTGCCCCCATGACGCCGGCGAACATGGCGAGCTGCATCACCTCGACCGTGTTGACCGCCGGGGCCGCCTTCTGCGCGATGCCGGTTTCGGCACGCGCCGCAAGGTCAAGCAACGGGCCGGCAAGCGCGGCGCTGGCAAGAAGCGTTCCGAGGCGGGCGCCGGCGCGCGACGTGAAACCGCCGCCCCTGGCGGCGGAGCCGGTCGTGATCGAATCCTCGTGGCCGCCGGAAACGGCCTTTCCCGCGCGTGGCGGGTTATCCCCCGGCATGTCTTGGTCCTTTTCGCCGCTTGAATGCAAGACCGCCCTGAATGCGTCGCGGCCCTTATATTCCCGGACCGCGAATCACAACAATAACGCCTGCCGGAATCGGCGTGAAGAATCATAGGCGCAAAAAAAGAAGCCGGGCGGAAGTCAACGCCCGGCTTTCAATATATTGTAGATATTTTCGCTTTGGTTAATAGCGGTAGTGTTCCGGTTTGAACGGGCCCTGCGGCGTCACGCCGATATAGGCCGCCTGCTCGGAAGACAGCTCGGTGAGGCGCGCGCCGAGCTTGTCGAGATGCAGCCGCGCCACCTTCTCGTCGAGGTGCTTGGGCAGCACATAGACCTGGTTCTGGTACTGGCCGTGCTTGGTGAAGAGCTCGATCTGCGCCAGTACCTGGTTGGTGAACGAGGCCGACATGACGAAGCTCGGATGACCGGTGGCGTTGCCGAGGTTGAGCAGGCGGCCCTCGGACAGAAGGATCATCCGTTTGCCGTCCGGGAAGGTGATCAGGTCCACCTGCGGCTTGACGTTAGTCCATTTCAGGTTGCGCAAAGCCGCCACCTGGATCTCGTTGTCGAAGTGGCCGATGTTGCCGACGATCACCATGTCCTTCATCGCCCGCATATGGTCGAGCGTCACGACGTCCTTGTTGCCGGTGGTGGTGATGACGATGTCGGCGGTCGGTGCCGCGTCTTCCAGCGTGACCACCTCGTAGCCGTCCATCGCCGCCTGCAGCGCGCAGATCGGGTCGACCTCAGTCACCTTGACGCGGGCGCCGGCGCCGCGCAGCGAGGCCGACGAGCCCTTGCCGACATCGCCGTAGCCGCAGACCACGGCGACCTTGCCGGCCATCATCGTGTCGGTGCCGCGGCGGATGCCGTCGACCAGCGATTCCTTGCAGCCGTATTTGTTGTCGAACTTCGACTTGGTGACGGAGTCGTTGACGTTGATCGCCGGGAAGGGCAGCAGGCCCTTCTTCTGCAGCTGGTAGAGCCGGTTGACACCGGTGGTCGTTTCCTCGGTGACGCCGCGGATCGCTTCCCTCTGCTTGGTGAAGAAGCCGGGCGAAGCCTTCATGCGCTTCTTGATCTGCGCGAACAGGATCTCTTCTTCCTCGCTGCCGGGATTGGACAGCACGTCCTCCCCGGCCTCGGCGCGGGCGCCGAGCAGGATGTACATGGTGGCGTCGCCGCCATCGTCGAGGATCATGTTGGAGGTGCCGCCGTCGGCCCACTGGAAGATCCTGTCGGTGTAGTTCCAATAGTCCTCCAGCGTCTCGCCCTTGATGGCGAACACCGGGATGCCCGCCTCGGCGATCGCCGCCGCGGCATGATCCTGGGTCGAGAAGATGTTGCAGGAGGCCCAGCGGATATCGGCGCCCAGCGCCTTCAGAGTCTCGATCAGCACCGCCGTCTGGATCGTCATGTGCAGCGAGCCGGTGATGCGCGCGCCCTTGAGCGGCTTCTTGTCGCCGAACTCCTCGCGGCAGGCCATCAGGCCCGGCATTTCGGTTTCGGCGATCTCGATCTCCTTGCGGCCCCAGCCGGCAAGCGAGATGTCGGCGACCACATAGTCCTTGCTACCCGTCATGGCAGTGCTCCGGTGTGATTGTCTTCTCAAAGCGCTCCGGCGCCGGGGACGGCGCATGGAGGGCGCGAATTGCCGGCCTGACTAGCAGATCGGCCGCCAAACGACAATGGGATATAAAGAAATCTTTATTCGTGCATGTCTTTCGAGACGATATGCGTGCCCGATCGCGGCCCTTCAGATTTCCTCGCCGAAGCGCGAGGCCACCAGCTGCTCCAGCGCGTCCATCGCCGGGGCGGCTTGCGGACCGGTGGCGGTGACGCGGATCGAATAGCCGGGGCTTGCCGCCAGCATCATCAGGCCCATGATCGACGTGCCGCCGACCTTCACGCCGTCCTTCTCGACATGGATGGTGGCGTCGAAGCCGCTGGCGACCTGGACGAACTTGGCCGAGGCGCGGGCATGCAGGCCGCGCTGGTTGACGATCGGGAACTCCCGCACCACCTCGTCCCTCTCCGGCGCATGAGCGTTCATTTGCTGCTCAGGAGCTGGCTGGCGACGTTGATGTATTTGCGCCCTGCTGCCTGCGCCTCGTCGAGCGCGGCGGCCATGTTGTCGCCCTTGCGGACCGAGGAGAGCTTGATCAGCATCGGCAGGTTCATGCCGGCAATCACCTCGGTGCGGCCGGATTCCATGACAGAGATCGCGAGGTTGGAAGGCGTGCCGCCGAACATGTCGGTGAGCACGATGACGCCGGCCCCGGTGTCGACGCGCGCCACCGCGTCGACGATGTCGGCCCGGCGCTTCTCCATGTCGTCGTCGGCGCCGATCGCGACCGTTTCGAAACTGTCCTGTGGCCCCACTACATGTTCTACGGCATGCCGGAACTCGGTGGCGAGTTGACCGTGCGTCACGAGCACGAGTCCGATCATTCTTTGGTGGCTCCCGTCATCGCCGCTTTACAGGCGTATCTTATGTTCGCCGGCCATTCCAGGCGGCGGGAGCGCTATCTTGTCGACGCACGGCCGGTTGACAAGCCCAAAATTGCGACGGCTTGGGCCATTTTGACGCATTGCAACAAAAAATCCGGACCGGATCATGAAAAAGGCAGGATCGACAGCCGAGCCATCACGGCCGGCAAGGCCGTGACGGCATTGCGCTCGGCAAGATCGATGCGCGGCACGGGACAGCCCGCGACCGGCTCGCGGATATCTTCCTGAAAACGGGCCATCTCCTCCTTCGGCACCAGCCGCACATGGAGGTCGATCACCCCGCCCGGTTCGAACGGCAGTGGGCGCGGAATGAAGCCCGGCACTTCGGCGAGACCGGCGATAGTGGCCGGCGCCCGGCAGACAAGTCGTCCGTGATGCGTGGCGGCAAGCAGCCTGTCGTCGCTGATCAGCCGCGAAAACAGCCCGCGGATCCGGCAATGGTCGATGAGCGTCAGCGCCAGCGTCGTCTTGCCGGCGCCGGACGGCCCGGTGATGAGGACGCCGCGGTCGCCGATGAGGATCGCCGTTGCGTGGATATTTTCAGGCTTCAACGTGGGGTCGGGCATGATCGTGTCTTGCTCCGGAGATCAGCCTTCTGCCGGCAGCGTCACGACGAAGCGCGCGCCCTTGATCTCGCCCGGCTTGGTGCCGGGGATGTTTTCCGCCGTCAGCGTGCCGCCATGCGCCTCGACGATTTGGCGGCTGATCGACAGGCCAAGGCCGGAATTCTGGCCAAAGGCCTCGCCGGCGGGCCGGTCGGTGTAGAAGCGCTCGAAAATGCGGTCGATCTTTTCGGCCCTGATGCCCGGACCGTTGTCGTCGACGGTGACGATGTTGAACTTTCCGGCGTGCGCCAGCGAGATGGTGATATGGCCGTGCCCCTCGGGAACGAAGGAGCGGGCGTTCTCGATCAGATTGGTGATGACCTGGCCGATCCTGAGGTCGTGGCCGACAACAACATAGCCTTTGACGCCTTGCGGCAGCTTGGCGACCTTGAGCTCGATCTCGACCGCCTTCTTGTTGCGGGTGGTCTCGCGCGAGACCGCGATGAGGTCGGTGATGAACTTCTTCAGATCGACCGTCGAGGCATCCTCGCGCGCCAATTCGGCGTCGAGGCGCGACGCGTCGGAAATGTCGGTGATCAGCCGGTCGAGCCGCTTCACGTCGTGCTGGATGATCTCCATCAGCCGCGCGCGCGAGGTGTCGTTCTTGGCCAGCGGCAGCGTTTCGACCGCGCTGCGCAGCGAGGTCAGCGGGTTCTTGAGCTCATGCGAGACGTCGGCGGCGAAGCTTTCGATCGCCTCGATGCGCGCATAGAGCGCGTTGGTCATGTCGCGCACCGCGATCGACAGATTGCCGATCTCGTCCTGACGGTCGGAGAAGTCCGGGATCTCCTCGCGGTTCTTGACGCCACGCCGCACCCGGACCGCGGCGGCGGAAAGCCGCCGCAGCGGATTGGCGATGGTGGAGGCCAAGAGCAGCGACAGGATGGCCGTGACGAGCGCCGCGATGCCGAACACGCGCAGGATCGCCTTGCGCTCCGCAGCGACGATCTTGTCGATGTCGCCGCCTTCGGTGGACAGCATCAGCACCCCGAGCACGGCGCGGAAGCGCTGGATCGGCACTGCCACGGAGACGATCTGCTCGCCCTGCTCGCTCACCCGCACGATGGTCGAGGGGCTGCCGGTCAGCGCCTTGACCACTTCGGGGAAGGCCGCGCCGTTGCCGCCGGGCTGCTCGTGATAGACCGGCAGGTCCTTGTTGCGGAAGAAGTCGAAGACGAATTTCTCGACGCGCTCCAGGAGGCCCGGCTGCTCGTCATCGACCGGCGGCAGGTCGTAGCGCAGGATCTGGCCGCGCGAATAGAGATGCCGCGAATCGAGCAGGAGATTCGCGTCGCGGTCATAGATGCGCGCGCGTGTGCGGGTCGGCGAGATCAGCCTTCTCAGCACCGGCGCCACACGCTCGGGATTGATCGGGAAGTCGAGATTGTCGAGCTGGTCGGAGCCCGGCCCCAGGCTTTCGCCGGCCTGCAGCTCGAGCAGCTTTTCCGGATCGATGCTGATCGAATCGGTCTCGACCGTCGCCGAAGCCGCGATGGCGCCGGCGATGATCTCGCCTTGCGTCATCAAACTTTCGACGCGGGCGTCGATCAGCCCGTCACGGAAGGTGTTGAGGTAAAGGATGCCGGTGACCAGCACGGCAAGGCCGGCCAGGTTGAGGAACAGGATGCGCCGCGTCAGGCTGGAGAAAATGTGGTGGCCGAGAAACCGGCGCATCGGCACGGTGATCTTCGACAGGAATGCGGGCACCATCCGCGATGGGCGCCTCGCCGCGCCCGCCCGCCTGCCTCGCTCTATCTCAACTGCCATCGAATAGCAGCTCCCGGCCTGTTCCTATGCATGTCGTTGCCTAAAACCGCTGCACGCTTTGGGCAACATCCATCAGCTCATGCTTCGCGGAACCGGTACCCGACTCCGTAAAGGGTTTCGATCATCTCGAAGTCGTCATCGACGGCCTTGAACTTCTTGCGCAGCCGCTTGATGTGGCTGTCGATGGTGCGGTCGTCGACATAGACCTGTTCATCATAGGCCGAATCCATCAGCGCATCACGGCTTTTTACCACACCGGGGCGCTGCGCCAGCGAATGCAGGATCAGGAACTCCGTCACCGTCAGCGTCACCGGTTCGCCTTTCCAGGTGCAGGTGTGCCGCTCCTGGTCCATCACCAGTTGGCCGCGTTCGAGCGAGCGTGCCTGCTGGCTGGGCGCTTTGGCGGCCGCCTCGCGGGCGCTGGTGCGGCGCAGCACCGCGCGCACCCGCTCGACCAGGAGACGCTGCGAGAACGGTTTGCGGATGAAGTCGTCGGCGCCCATCTTGAGGCCGAACAATTCGTCGATCTCATCGTCCTTCGAGGTCAGGAAGATCACCGGCAGGTCGGATTTCTGCCGCATGCGGCGCAACAACTCCATGCCGTCCATGCGCGGCATCTTGATGTCGAGGATGGCGAGGTTCGGCGGCCGCGCCGCCAGGCCTTCCAGCGCCGACGCGCCATCGGTGTAGGTCTCGACGCGGTAGCCCTCGGATTCGAGCGCGATCGACACCGAAGTCAAAATATTGCGGTCGTCGTCGACAAGCGCGATTGTTGCCATTTCAAGCGGCTCCCTCATGAGCTGTCCCCTTCTTTCGTCGAGAAAGGGCTTTTGCAGGACAAATTGGGTACAAAATGTGGCACGGGCCCTGTCCGAAGTCACGGGCGGTCTGCCGCTACACACGATCGCACCCGTAACGGGATTGGACGAACAATGCCTGCCAATCCTTTGGGCAACTTCTATGACTTTTTGCACATATAAACGATTTAAACAACTTTCAAATTTTTTAAATCGATTAATGATTTGATATCATTTGGCTTTTCTGGTTCTGAACTTTATCGGCCCGCTTGCGGGCTCCGGACCCCATCGGTCGAATGCGGCCAAATCCAGAGAGGAAATTTGATGTCGGAAGCCGGCAAACGCAACCCCGACTGCGCTGTTGACGCGATCGGCCTGAAGACCACGGGCACGGTGCGTTACAATTTCGGCGCCGCCGAGCTCTATGAGGAAGCGATCCGCCGCGGCGAAGCGAAATTGACGGCGCAGGGCGCGCTGGTTGCCGAGACCGGCCAGCACACCGGCCGCTCGCCGAAGGACAAGTTCGTCGTGCGCGACGACAACACCGGGCCGCATGTCTGGTGGGACAACAACAAGGCCATCTCGCCGGCGCAGTTCGAGGCGCTCCATGCCGATTTCCGCGCCCACGCGGTCGGCAAGGATCTCTATGTGCAGGACCTCGTCGGCGGCGCCGACACCGAGTTCCAGTTGCCTGTTCGGGTCGTCACCGAATTCGCCTGGCATTCGCTGTTCATCCGCAATCTTCTGATCCGACCGCAAGCCTCGGAGCTCGAGCGCTTCGTGCCGGAGATGACGATCATCGACCTGCCGTCGTTCCGCGCCGACCCGGTTCGCCACGGCACCCGCGCTGAGACGGTGATCGCGGTCGATCTGAGCCGCAAGATCGTGCTGATCGGCGGCACCTCCTATGCCGGCGAGATGAAGAAGTCGGTGTTCACCATGCTGAATTACCTGTTGCCGGACAAGGGCGTAATGCCGATGCATTGCTCGGCCAATGAGGGACCCGCCGGCGATGCGGCCGTCTTCTTCGGCCTGTCCGGAACCGGCAAGACGACGCTGTCGGCCGATCCGTCGCGCACGCTGATCGGCGACGACGAGCACGGCTGGGGCCCGCGCGGCATCTTCAACTTCGAAGGCGGCTGCTACGCCAAGACCATCAGGCTGTCGGCCGAGGCGGAGCCGGAGATATTCGCCACCACGCAGCGCTTCGGCACGGTGCTGGAGAATGTGGTTCTGGACGCCGGCCGCATGCCGGATTTCGATGACGGCGGCCTCACCGAGAACACACGCTGCGCCTATCCGCTGGATTACATCCCCAATGCCTCAAGGACCGGTCGCGCCGGCCATCCGAACAACATCATCATGCTGACCGCCGATGCCTTCGGCGTCATGCCGCCGATCGCCAGGCTGACGCCGGCGCAGGCCATGTACCACTTCCTGTCGGGGTATACCGCCAAGGTTGCCGGCACGGAAAAGGGCGTCACCGAGCCTGAGGCGACGTTCTCGACCTGCTTCGGCGCGCCCTTCATGCCGCGCCATCCTTCCGAATACGGCAACCTGCTGCGCGAGCTGATCGCCGGCCACGGCGTCGATTGCTGGCTGGTCAACACCGGCTGGACCGGGGGCGCCTACGGCACCGGCCGCCGCATGCCGATCAAGGTGACGCGCGCCCTGCTCGGCGCGGCGCTCGACGGCTCGCTCAATGCCGCCGAATTCCGCACCGACGCCAATTTCGGCTTCGAGGTGCCGGTGGCGGTTCCGGGCATCGACGGCGCCATTCTCGATCCACGCTCGACCTGGGCGGACAAGGCCGCCTACGACCGGCAGGCTTCGAGGCTGGTCAGCATGTTCGCCGTCAATTTCGAGAAGTTCGAGCAGCATGTCGACGCCGCCGTGCTTGGTGCCGCCCCGCATCTGCAGGAAGCGGCCGAATAGTCGCTCTGTGGCATTCTTCCTAAAGGGCCCGGCTTCTGGCGGGCCTTTTCTTTTTACCGCCGCCGCGCCATGACTGCGCGCATGAGCGCCGACGACAGGATCATCATCGCCAACGACGCGGTCATCCATCCGGATGACCTGCATGAGGATTTCATCCGCTCCTCCGGGCCGGGCGGCCAGAACGTCAACAAGGTGGCGACGGCCGTGCAGCTGCGCTTCGACGCCGCAAACGCGTCCGGCCTGTCCGATCGCGTGCGGGAACGCGTCGTCAAGCTTGCCGGCCAGCGCGCCACCAAGGATGGCGTCATCGTCATCGAGGCCGGCCGCTTCCGCACCCAGGAGCAGAACCGCGCCGACGCGCGGGCGCGGCTGACGGCGCTGGTCGCCAAGGCGGCTGAGCCGCCGCCGCCGCCGCGCAAGAAGACGAAGCCCTCGAAGGGTGCCGTCGAGCGGCGCCTCAAGACCAAGGCCGGGCGCTCGACGGTGAAGAAGCTGCGCGGCCGGGTAGAGAACGATTAAGCATCGGGCGGCGGCCGCTTTCGGGTCGCGGAGCCGTCCTGTCGGTGGCATGCTCGGACGAATTGATCGGATCGAATCCCATGCTCGTTCTGCCCAAGGGCGTTCGCCACATGCCGGGCTATCTGCCGCGCGCGGCGCAGGAACCGCTCGTCGAGGACATCAGGCGTGTCGTGCAGGCCGCGCCGCTCTACGTGCCGGCCATGCCGCGCACCGGCAAGGAGATGAGCGTGCGCATGACCAATTGCGGCACGCTCGGCTGGGTGACCGACCGCGAGCGCGGCTATCGCTACCAGCAGACACATCCGGTGACAGGCGAGCCGTGGCCGCCGATCCCCGAGCCCTTGCTGCAATTGTGGCGCGAGGTGTCGGCCTATCCGCATCCGCCGGAAGCCTGCCTCGTCAATTTCTATTCGAGCGAGGCCAAGATGGGCCTGCACCAGGACCGCGACGAGCAGGAGTTTGCCGCGCCCGTCGTTTCGGTGTCGCTGGGCGACGACTGCCTGTTCCGCGTCGGCCAGACGAGGCGCGAAGGCGGCACGAAGTCGTTCAGGCTGAAGAGCGGCGATGTCGTCGTGCTCGGCGGCGAGGGACGCCTCTGCTTCCACGGCGTCGACCGCATCTATCCGGCGACATCGGCGCTGCTGAAGAATGGCGGCCGCATCAATCTGACGCTGCGGCGGGTGACGGTGCCTGCAAACTAACCAAATCTACAGTTTTCTCTCATAAGGACGGTCAGGTATTGCGGCTTGGGTGTGGCAATGACTGAAAGCTATCCGGTCCTCCGCGGCCTGTGGGCGATCGCCAGGGAGGCAGCCCAACTCATTCGAAGGGATTCGGGTCTCTATCTGGCCGTCGTCATCTATGTTTTGGCTGGGCTGATCTTTCTGAACGCGATAGGCGCCGCCGACCGCCTCGCGTTCTCGATATATTTCCAGTCCTGGACCGTTCTGAACTGCCTGATATGGCCTGTGCTAGCCATCATTTTCGACGCAATTCTCATTCTACACCGCTTCAATTCCCGGCGACCTCTTGTCGTGAAACGAGTGTTTTCCACTGGGCGGTGGGCATACGCGCTATCCGGGTTGTGCCTTCTCATGGCGCTCATGATCTTTCAAGGCAACTTCACTTCTGTGAAGAACGGGATGTCGCTCTGGCAGGACGGTTTTCGATTTGATGTTGTGCAAGCCAACATCGACGCTTTCCTCCATTTTGGCACCGATCCATGGCGCTGGCTCTACTCCGTGGCCGAAAGTGATCTGGTGCGCGCCATAATAGAGTGGAACTACAACGTCTTCTGGTTTCTACTGAACTTCGGCGCCTTGTTCTTCGTCGCGACATCGCCCATGGTGGCATCGGTCCGGACGCGCTATCTCGCCTGCTTTATGGCAGTCTGGATCCTTGTCGGGAACATCCTGGCTGCGCTGTTCCTGTCGGCAGGTCCGGCATTTTACGGTTCGGTCACGGGAGACACGGCGCGGTTTGGCGAACAGCTTGCATTCCTGGCCCGCGGGGCTGCGTCAAGCAACTCCGCTGCTGCCTATCAGCAATATCTATGGTCGCTGTATGAGGCCAAGCAAACGGGTTTTGCTACAGGTATCTCGGCGTTTCCCAGTGTCCACGTCGGTCTTGCGATGCTGAACGCATTGTTCTTGCGCGAATACAGCCGCTTTCTCGGCGTCTTCGCTTTGCTCTACGTGGCCTTTGTCGCGGTGAGTTCGGTCTATCTGGCGTGGCACTATGCAATAGACGGCTATGTCGCCGCCATCGTCGTGCTCGTGATTTATGTCGTGGCTCGCAAACTGATCCCTGCGGACCGTCGGCCGGTGCCGAGCATGACGAGCGCGACCGTCAATCGTCCTGTTGCGGCCGCTACGGTTTTCTGAGCCCCGTCTCCTTGTGCAAACCCTCCGGCGCGTAGCCGGTTGCATTGCTACCGGCCCGCCCCATTCCGCGCCTCCGCGGGATCGGTCAAAGCTTCCGCAGCGCCACCTCTTCGACCAGGTGGTTGGCGCCCTTGCGCAGGATGAGGTCGGCGCGCGCCCTCGTCGGCAGGATGTTCTCGCGCAGGTTCTTCAGGTTGATGTTGCTCCACAGGCCCTCGGCGATGGCGCGCGCGGCATCCTCCGAAAGCTGCGAATAGCGGTGGAAGAAAGAGTCCGGATTGCGGAAGGCGGTCTCGCGCAGGCGCATGAAGCGCTGGATGTACCACTGGTGGATCAGCTTCTCGTCGGCATCGATATAGATGGCGAAGTCGAAGAAGTCGGACAGGAACGGCACGATCTTGCCGTCCTTCGGCAGCTTGCCCGGCTGCAGCACGTTGATGCCCTCGAAGATCAATATGTCCGGCCGGTCGATGGTCTGGAACTCGCCGGGAATGACGTCGTAGGTCAGGTGCGAATAGACTGGCGCGCGGACATCGCGCTGCGCCGACTTGATGCCGGACAGGAAGCGCAGCAGCGCGCCAACGTCGTAGCTGTCCGGAAAGCCCTTGCGCTCCATCAGATTGTCGCGGCGCAAGATCTCGTTTGGCAGAAGGAAGCCGTCGGTGGTGACGAGGTCGACCTTAGGGCTCGAAGGCCAGCGCGCCAGCAATTCCTTGAGCACCCGGGCCGTGGTCGACTTGCCGACCGCGACCGAGCCGGCGATGCCGATGATGAACGGCGTCTTGACCACGTCTTGCGCGTTGAAGAAGGCCTGGCGTTGCCTGAACAGCAGCTGGCTCGCCTCGACATGCGCCGAAAGCAGGCGGGAAAGCGAGAGATAAATCCGCTTGACCTCTTCGAGGTCGACCGGGTCGTTGAGCGAGCGCAGCCGGTGGATCTCGTCCTCGGTGAGCGTGAGCGGCGTGTCGGCGCGGAATTGCGACCATTGCTCGGCCGAGAAGAAGCGGTAGGGGGAATATTTCTCGGTAGGAGCAAGCTGGTCCATCGAGTCTCCTGCCCTCCTCGCCGTCAGCCCTTGGGCCGGGACGCCTTTTCGGCGACGCCCGAGCGGCCGGTGCGGCCCTCGAGCTCCTTCAGCACGTCGTCCAGGGGAATGCCGGCGATGCCGAGGACGACAAGCCAATGATATAGAAGATCGGCGCTTTCCGAAACGAGGGCCTGCCTGTCGCCGCGAATGGCGGCGATCACGGTCTCGACCGCTTCCTCGCCGAGTTTCTGCGCCGCCTTGTCCATGCCTTTGGCGAACAGCTTCGCCGTCCATGACTCCGGGTCGCCGGAATGGGCGCGCTGATCGATGATCGTTTCCAGCTCGGCGAGCGAAAATTGAGCCATAGCAGTGGTTTAAGTCCGATGGACAGCCGAGTCCAGCCGCATCGGCAGGCCCGCGCCCGCCATATGCGCCTTGGCCTCGGCGATCGTGTAGGTGCCGAAATGGAAGATCGAGGCGGCAAGCACGGCGCCGGCATGGCCGTCGCGGATGCCCTCGACCAGGTGATCAAGCGTGCCGACGCCGCCCGAAGCGATCACCGGCACGCGCACGGCGTCAGCGATGGCGCGGGTGAGCGCGATGTCGTAGCCGGCCTTGGTGCCGTCGCGGTCCATCGAGGTAAGCAGTATCTCGCCGGCGCCGCGGTCGACCATCTCCTTGGCGAATTCGACCGCGTCGATGCCGGTCTTCTCGCGCCCGCCATGCGTGAAGATCTCCCAGCGGTCGGCCTCGCCGGCCGCCGACACCTTCTTGGCGTCGATCGCCACGACAATGCACTGGTTGCCGAACTTGTCGGCGGCCTCAGCGACGAAATCCGGGTTCTTCACCGCCGCCGTGTTGATCGACACCTTGTCGGCGCCGGCCAGAAGCAGCCTTCGGATGTCGGCCACCTGGCGCACGCCGCCGCCGACGGTGAGCGGCATGAAGCACTGTTCGGCCGTACGGGCGACGACGTCGAAGATCGTCTCGCGGTTGTCGGACGATGCGGTGATGTCGAGAAAGCAGAGCTCGTCGGCGCCGGCCGCGTCATAGGCCTTGGCGGCCTCGACCGGATCGCCGGCATCGACCAGGTCGACAAAATTGACGCCCTTGACGACACGGCCGTTCTTGACGTCGAGGCAGGGGATGACGCGGGCCTTCAGCATCAGCGCCCCTCCATGGTCGACAGCAGCTCGACCACCAACTCGCCGACCAGCGGCGGCACGTCGCCCTTGGGGTCGAATCCCGGATCGTAGGCGGAAATGGTGAGACCCGCGATGCTGAGCGGACCGGCAAGGCCGCACATCGCGGTGCGAACCTGCTCCGGCACCGGGCCGCCGGGCGTCGTGTAACGATTAGCCTGCAGCTTTTCCGGGTCATGCACGTCGAGATCGACATGCATATGGATGCGCTCGGCGCCCGTGGCCTTCAGCTTCGCTGCTGCGCCGGCCCAGTCGGGACACTCGGTGCGGATGATCGGCAGCTTCTCCAAAAGCTCTTTCTCGGCCGGATCGAGGTCGCGTGCGTTGACCAGCACGCAACGGGCCGGATCGATTGCCTTGAAGCCCGGCACCTGCGCCGCCATCCGCCGCCAGCACAGGCCAAGCACGGTCGCCAGCGCCATGCCGTCGAGGAAGCCGGAGGTGGAGGTGTCGGGCGTGTTGAGGTCGCCGTGCTGGTCGGCCCAGATGATGGCGTCCCCGCCTTCGCCGGCCACCGCGCCCGCGCTGGTCAGGCAGTTGCCGGCCAGAACGATCGGAAACCGTCCATTGTCCAGCGCGATGCGGACCTCGCCCGAAACGGCGTTGCAGACGGCGAATCCGGTGCCGATCTCGCGCTCCTGCTCGTCCTCGACCACCTTGCCGATGTCGTGCACGTCGACATCGTGGCCGGCGAGCTTCAGCGCCTCGGCAAGCCCGCCGGAGATTAGCGCGTCGGGCCCCTGGCCGCAGCCGCCGTGAAAATGGCCGCTGTCGTAGGCCGCCAGGATGATGGAGATGTTCACGCTCTTGCCTCCGCCCCTTCGCCGCGCAGGATCGCCAGTGCTTCCGCCGGATCGATGCGCCCGTCATAGAGCGCGCGGCCGGAGACCGCGCCTTCGAGCCTCTTGGCGTCGGGCATGGTCATGCGCACGATATCGGCGATCGAGGCGAGCCCGCCGGAAGCGATCACCGGAATCGACACCGCCTCGGCGAGGTCGATGGTGGCGTCCCAGTTGATGCCGGAGAGCACGCCGTCGCGGTCGATGTCGGTGTAGATGATGGCGGCCACGCCCGCCCCCTCGAATTTCTTGGCCAGCTCGATGACGCCGAGTTCCGAGGCTTCGGCCCAGCCCTCGACCGCGACCTTGCCGCCCTTGGCGTCGATGCCGACCGCTATCCTGCCGGGAAAGGCCTTGCAGGCCTCCTTCACCAGCTCGGGCTCGCGCACCGCCACCGTGCCCAGGATGACGCGCGCCAGGCCGCGTTCCAGCCAGTCCTCGATCTGCGCCAGCGTGCGGATGCCGCCGCCGAGCTGCACCGGGTTCTTCGTAGCCTTGAGGATGGCGCCGACCGCCGCGCTGTTGACGCTTTGGCCCTTGAAGGCGCCGTTGAGGTCGACGACGTGCAGCCATTCGAAGCCTTGCTCCTCGAAGGCTCTCGCCTGGGCTGCGGGATCATCGTTGTAGATGGTAGCGGTCGCCATGTCGCCGTGCTTCAGGCGCACGCATTTGCCGTCCTTGAGGTCGATGGCGGGAAACAGGATCACGGTCAGGCGCCCTCGACGATAACGAAATGACCGGTCGACGCCGCCAGCCGGAATTTCAAGGCTTCCTGGTACTCAGGCGACTCATAGCAGGCGAGCGCCGTTTCGTAGGATGAAAACTCCACCACCACATGGCGGTTCCCCGTCGGCCCCTCCGGATTTGTGTAGCGTCCTGCCCGGACCGGAAACTTGGCGCCATATTTGGCGAAGGCTTTTGCGTTGGCTTCGATGTAATTCTTGTAGGCGCCCGGGTCGCGGACATCGATCATGGCGATCCAATAGCCCTTCTTGCTCATGCCTAGGGCCTCCAGTTCAGGAAATTGGTGATCAGCGCCAGGCCGAGCGCCTGGCTCTTTTCGGGATGGAACTGCGTGCCGGCGAGGTTGTCGCGGGCAACGGCAGCCGTCACCGGGCCGCCATAGTCGGCCGTCGCTAGCACCTCGTCGGGGTTGCTCGCCTCCACATGGTAGGAATGGACGAAATACGCATGCAGCCCTTTCGGGCCGGTCTCGATGCCCGAAAACAGCGGATGCTTACGCGCAAGCTCGATCGTGTTCCAGCCGATCTGCGGGATCTTCAGCGCCGGATCGCTCGGCGTGATTTCCTTGACGTCGCCGGAAATCCAGCCGAAGCCCCTGGTGATCGTCTTCTCGAGGCCGCGTTCCGACATCAGCTGCATGCCGACGCAGATGCCGAGGAACGGCCGCCCTTTGGCGATCGCTGCCTCTTCTATCGCTTCCCACATGCCGGCAACGGCATGCAGGCCCGCGGCGCAATCGGCAAAGGCGCCGACGCCCGGCAGGACGATGCGGTCGGCGGTGCGGACCCGCTCGGCATCGGCGGTGAGATCGATGGTCGCGGCAATCCCCGCCTCATGCGCGGCGCGCTCGAAGGCCTTGGTGGCCGAGCGCAGATTGCCCGAGCCATAGTCGATGATCGCAACCCGCATCTCAGGGCCTTCCCGGCGTGTGAGTCAGGCCCAGCGCCATGCCGGTTTGCGCCGGCCGCGCCAGGTTGGTATCTGGCACGATGCGTGGCAGCGGCGCCTGTTCTTCGGTGCGTTCGCCGGCTTCCAGGGCGTGGCGAACCTCGGCATCATCGAGCCTGCCGGCCTCGACGACGCCCCATTCGCGCCAACCGCGGCGGCGCAGCGCCGATATCCGCAGGCCTTGACCTTCGAGCCCGATGTAGAGCGACACCAAAAGCGACAGGCCTGAACCAGCCCATTCGAGGCCGAGCTTTTCGCCGAGCACCGACAGGATCGCCATGACGGCGAAGGTGAGCAGAGCCTCGACCCACAGCCGGTGCCAGGCCAGCCACAGCGGCGAGAACAGGAAGCCGAGCCAGGTGAAGCCGTCGCGCACCAGGCTCGCGTCCTCGGCTTTGTTGCCGCCCGCCGGCGGCTCCATAACGACATAGATGGCCATAGGGCTATCCTTTCAGGGACCCCTTGGTGGACGGCACCGCATCGGGTTGCCGCGGGTCGGGTTCCAGCGCCGTGCGCAGCGCCCTGGCCACGGCCTTGAAGCAGGTCTCCGCGATATGGTGGTTGTTGGCACCGTAATGGTTGGTCACATGCAGCGTGATGCCGGCGTTCTGTGCCAGCGCCTGGAAGAACTCGCGCACCAGCTCAGTGTCGAAGGTGCCGATCTTCGGCGACGAGAAGGCGACGTTCCAGACCAGGAACGGCCGGCCGGAAACATCGATCGCCGCCCGGGTCAGCGTCTCGTCCATGGCAAGCTCGATCGAGGCATAGCGCGTGATGCCGCGCCGCTCGCCTAGAGCCTTCGCCAGCGCTTGGCCGATCGCGATGCCGGTATCCTCGACCGTGTGGTGATCGTCGATGTGCAAATCGCCCTTGGCCTTCACCGTCATGTCGATCAGCGAATGGCGCGACAACTGGTCTAGCATGTGGTCGAAGAAGCCGACGCCCGTCGCGATGTCGGATTTGCCCTTGCCGTCGACATGGACCGACACCGAAATCTCGGTTTCCCTGGTCTTGCGGCTCACTTCGGCGGAACGCGGCGGCATAACTCGGTCCTTGCAGGCTTTCCGGGGGCCCGGGCTTGAAAACGAGAGCCTTCTATCAGCATGATCCGGCGATTGCCAGTTGCCATTCCAGGCGGTATCGGCGGTTTGCAATCACACGCCCTATGCATACATATGGCCGATCAAGGTGACTCGTACCGCGTCAATCGCCTTTCAAGGGATGGCGCGAATCGGAGCTGGAAATGTCGAACGAACTGACCATGCACGCCACGACCATCATCAGCGTGCGCAAGGGCAATAAGGTCGTGATCGCTGGCGACGGCCAGGTCAGCCTCGGCCAGACCATCATGAAGGGCAACGCCCGCAAGGTGCGCCGCATCGGCAAGGGCGGCAGCGTCATTGCCGGTTTCGCCGGCGCCACCGCCGATGCCTTCACCCTGCTCGAACGGCTCGAAGCCAAGCTCGAACAATATCCGGATCAGCTGACGCGCGCCTGCGTCGAGCTTGCCAAGGACTGGCGCACCGACCGCTATCTGCGCCGACTGGAAGCGATGATGCTGGTGGCCGACAAGTCGGTCTCGCTGGCGCTGACCGGCACAGGCGACGTGCTCGAGCCCGAACATGGCATCATGGCCATCGGCTCCGGCGGCAATTACGCGCTGGCGGCGGCCCGCGCGCTGATGGACACCGACAAGGATGCCGAGGAGATCGCCCGCAAGGCGATGCAGATCGCGGCCGAGATCTGCGTCTACACCAACAGCAGCTTCGTCGTCGAAACGCTTGATGCCGCCTGAGGCGAAGCCTGACCATGGTCCCAAATCAGCGGGAACCGGTCTTTGCCTCGCTGACCTCCGGTTCGGAAAAGATCATGGTCGAACAGGAAGATAGCTACGATTTTCGGCCGGTCACCGAAAGGGACCTGCCGATGATCGCCCGCTGGCTGGCAGAGCCGCATATCGCCGAATGGTGGGACGATCCGGAAAGGGAAATCGCCGAGATCCGCGGGCATATCGGTTCGGTTTCGGTCGAGCCGCTGATCGTCGAGCTCGACGGCAGGCCGATCGCCTACCTGCAAAGCTACGATCCGCATCTTGAGGACGACCATCCTTACGCCGACCAGCCATTCGGCACGCTGGGCATCGATCTGTCGATCGGCCCGCCCGATCTTGTCGGCATCGGCCACGGCTCGGCCATTGTCCGCCAGTTCGTCGAGGCGCTGTTCGAGGAAGGCGCGCCGCGCGTCATCATCGATCCGCATCCCGACAATGGCCGCGCCATCCGCGCCTATGAAAAGGCCGGCTTCAGGCCGATCGGCCGCAGGCAATCGCAATATGGGGACGTCGTGCTGATGGCCGTCGACGCGGCCGAAGCCGACACGAACGAGGGGGACTGACCGCAATGACCGTATCCGGGGAAGACAAGACGCTTTCGGCCTATGAGGACAGCTGGCGCATGGGGCTCCTGCTGGTGCTCGCTTTGGTCATTTTCCAGGCCGGGACCCTCTACGGCATGGGCCATCCGCCGATCTGCACCTGCGGCTATGTCAAGCTCTGGCACGGCGTGGTGAACAGCTCGGAGAATTCCCAGCACATCGCCGACTGGTACACCTTCTCGCACATCATCCACGGCTTCCTGTTCTATGCGCTGGCGTGGGCTCTGTTCCCACGCTCCCCGGTCGGGCTGAGGCTGGCCTTCGCCGTCCTCATCGAAGGCGGCTGGGAGCTCCTGGAAAACAGCCCCTTCATCATCGACCGCTACCGCGCCGACACCATCTCGCTCAACTATTATGGCGACAGCGTCATCAACTCGGTCTCCGACACGCTGTTCATGGGGCTGGGATTTGTGATGGCGCGAAAGCTCCCTATATGGATGATTGTTGCCCTGGGGCTCATTTTCGAGTTCGGCACGGGCTACATCATCCGGGACAATCTGACGCTCAACGTGATCATGCTGCTGCATCCGTTCGAGACCATCAAGCAGTGGCAAAGTGGAATTTGAGTACTATGAGCACCTTCTCCCCCCGCGAAATCGTTTCGGAGCTCGACCGCTTCATCATCGGCCAGAAGGACGCCAAGCGCGCCGTGGCGATTGCCTTGCGCAACCGCTGGCGCCGCCAGCAGCTGGAAGGCCAGATGCGCGAAGAGGTGATGCCCAAGAACATCTTGATGATCGGCCCGACCGGTGTCGGCAAGACCGAGATCTCTCGCCGCCTGGCGCGGCTGGCCGGCGCGCCCTTCGTCAAGGTCGAGGCCACCAAGTTCACCGAGGTCGGCTATGTCGGCCGCGACGTCGAGCAGATCGTGCGCGACCTTGTCGAGGTCGCCATCGGCCTGGCGCGCGAGAAGATGCGCGAGGACGTCAAGGCGCGCGCCCAGATCAATGCGGAGGAACGGGTGCTGGAAGCCCTCGTAGGCAAGACGGCGAGCCCGGCCACCCGCGACTCTTTCCGCAAGAGGCTGCGCGACGGCGAGCTCGACGACAAGGAGATCGAGATCGAGGTGGCGGACACCGGTACCGGCGGCATGCCGGGCTTCGAGATCCCGGGCATGCCCGGCGCTAACATCGGCGTGCTCAACATCAACGACATGTTGTCGAAGGCGATGGGCGGCCGCAGGACCAAAACCCGCAAGACCACGGTGCGCGATTCCTATGCGCTCCTGGTCAACGACGAGTCCGACAAGCTGCTCGACCAGGACGAGGTGGTTCGCCAGGCGCTGGAATCGGCCGAGAACGACGGCATCGTCTTCATCGACGAGATCGACAAGATCGCATCACGCGAAGGCGGCATGGGCGCCGGTGTTTCCCGTGAAGGCGTGCAGCGCGACCTGCTGCCGCTGGTCGAAGGCACGACGGTTGCGACCAAATACGGACCGATCAAGACGGACCATATCCTGTTCATCGCCTCGGGCGCATTCCATGTCTCCAAGCCGTCGGACCTGCTGCCGGAGCTGCAGGGCCGTTTGCCGATCCGTGTCGAGCTGCGCGCGCTGGAGAAGCAGGACTTCGTCCGCATCCTCACCGAGACCGAGGCCAGCCTCATCAAGCAGTACATCGCGCTGATGAAGACCGAAGGCGTCGATCTCGTCTTCACCGACAACGCCATCGATTCGCTCGCCGGCATTGCCGTCGACCTCAATGCCAGTGTCGAGAACATCGGCGCTAGACGCCTGCAGACGGTGATGGAGCGCGTTCTGGACGAGATTTCCTACGACGCGCCGGATCGCCACGGCACGGCGGTCACCATCGATGCCGATTACGTGCAGAAGCATGTCGGCGATTTGTCGCGCAATACCGATCTGTCGCGGTTCATCCTCTAACGACAAATGCCGGCAATCCGGCGATGTGTGGCCAGATGGTACCATCTGGCCACCTTTTGTTTCGGGCGAGGGCTTGCTTGTCTCGACTCTCCCGCGCGCTTTACCTAGTTTGCCGCCGACTTGAAGGCGGCGGTGGATGAAGAAACGCATACTTCTTTTTGTTGGCTTGGCACTGGCCGCAGCGGTGGCAACGGCTGGCGCGGCGACCATGGTGCCGCCGGGCAATCGCTACAGCGTGCAGCCGGATATTCCCGGCGCTTCCAGCCGGCGCACCCAGGCCACCAACACCACTTTCCAGGCCAAGTATCGCAAGGTCTACGCGCTGCTGCAGAGCGACGCTGAGCTTCGCGCCAAGATCAGGAAGGCGGCGGCGGCCTACGGCATCGATCCGATGCACATCGTCGGCGCCATCGTCGGCGAGCACACCTACAATGTCGATGCCTACGACCGGCTGCAGACCTATTACGTCAAGGCGATGTCCTATCTGTCGAGCAAGCTCACTTTTGCCTATGACGGGGAGGACGTCAGCGATTTCGTCCAGCGGCCGGAATTCAGGAAATGCGCCGCCACGGGCGACAGCTACGATCTTTGGGAATGCCGCGAGCAGGTGTGGAACCATTCCTTCCGCGGCAAGACCGTCGACGGGACGAGCTTCCCCGACGACCGTTTCGGCGCCACCTTCTTCCAGCCCTATTATGCCGGCCAGACCTTCGGTCTCGGCCAGCTCAACCCGCTGACGGCGCTTCAGATGAGCGACCTCGTGCACAAGGTTTCCGGCCTGCCCGAGCTCGATGTCAACGATCCGAACGCGGTCTACAAGACCATCATGGATCCGGACCTGACGCTGCCTTACGTCGCCGCGACGATCAGGAAGTCGATCGATGCCTACAAGAGCATCGCCGGCTTCGACATCTCGCACAATCCGGGCCTGACAGCGACGCTCTACAATGTCGGCAATCCCGAGCAGCGCGCCTATGCGCTGAAGGAAGAGAACGAGCAGCGCCGCGCCGCAGGCGAACCGGAAAAGCTGCCCGAGGAGAACTATTACGGCTGGCTGGTCAACGACAAGCTGGACGAGCTGAGGGCGCTTTTCTAACGGCCTGGGTTCGGGCGGCCCCGGGGTTCAGGCGGCCCTGGGCTCGGGCTGCTCAGTAGCTTTCCGAGGCGAGATATGCCTCGAACTTGGCCAATTCCTCCGGGTCTGCCTCGACGATGTGGCGCGGTTCCGGATAGGCGCCCGACCGGATGTCTTCGGCATATTCGCGGAAGGCGGCGATGCGCTCGTTCTGGATGCGTTCGAACTCGGCCGCGAGGTCGCGGTAGCGCTTGGCATGGCGCGGATAGCGGCCGCGATTGCCGCCGAGCACGTCTTCCGAGAACAGATATTGCGCGTCGCAGCCGGCGCCGGCGCCCATCGAGATCATGATCAGCGGCGTGCGCCTTGAGATCGCGCTCGCGACGCCCGCCGGAACAACTTCGATCTCGGCGGCGAAGGCGCCGGCGGCTTCGAGGTCCTTGACCTGCTTCCAGACGAAGGCGGCGCTCTCGGCCGTCTTGCCGACCGCCTTGAAGCCGCCCGTCCAGGTCGCATGCGCCGGGATCAGGCCGACATGGCCGCAGACCGGGATGTGCTCGTCGCGCAGGCGGCGGATCGTCTGCAGGCTGGCCGAGCAGTACATGGCGTCGGCGCTGGCCGCGCGCAGTTGCACCGCCATGCGCAGGATCTCGTCGGTGGTGGCGCCCATCTTCGGCCGTTCGTCGCCGGGAATGGCGAAGCAGGTGGGCGCGGCGTCGCGAAAGCGCGGGTCGAACATCACATCATAGGGGACCGAGATGATCTCGATGCCGGCGCGCTCGGCAGCCTCGGCCTCCTCCAGCGAGAAGACGCGCAGCTTTGAGAGCTGCCGCTTGCCCTTCAGCGACTGCAAATCGGCGACGGTCGGTCTGCTGCGTGCCATGTCCCTGATCCCCTCAATCCTGATGAAAGCGCTGGGTTATGCCGCCAGCAGCGACTTCAGCTTGACCGCCTGCGAGCCGAGCGCCTCCGGCGCCGGCGTCGCCCGTTTCGCAATCAGCATCTCGGCCAGCCGGATATCGCGCGCCACCGCATTGCCGGGGCCGATGCCGCTGGCCGCGACCAGCCTTCCGTCCTCGGCCAGGTGGAACAGGATGAAGGCGCCGTCGTCGAGATCGCGCCGCACGGTCGAGCGGCCTTCGTCGGAAAGCCCGGCGATCTGCAGCGTGAGCCCGTACTGATCCGACCAGAACCACGGCACGGCGGCATGGGCCTCGTTGGCGCCCAGCATGTTCTTCGCCGCGAGCGCGCCCTGTTCCTGTGCGTTGCGCCAGGCTTCCAGCCGCACGCGCCGGCCGCCATAGATGGCGAGCGGGAACGAGCAGCAGTCGCCGGCCGCGAAGATATCCGGGTCATCGGTGCGCAGCATGCCGTCGACGGCGATGCCGTTGTCGATCGCAAGTCCCGCCTCGGCGGCAAGCGCCGTCACCGGCATGGCGCCGATGCCGATCACGGCAAGATCGGCGCCGATCCCCTGTCCCTCGGCAAGCTCGATGCGAACCTCTGCGCCGTCATCGGCAATCGCCGCGATGCCCCGGCCGGTGAGGATCGTCACGCCTTCGGCCTCATGCGCCTTGTGGATGATCTCGGCGATCTCGGCCGGCACGCCGCGCATCAGGATGCGCGGCTGCGCCTCGATGACCGTGACCGTCGCGCCGAGCTTGCGCGCCGCGGCGGCAAGTTCCAGGCCGATGAAGCCGCCGCCGATGACGGCGACGCGGTTTTGGGGACTGAGATGGGCGCGGATGGCGAGCGCGTCGTTGAAGGTCCTGAGATAGACGCAGCGCGGCCCAAGGCCCGGCATCGGCAGCTTGCGCGGCACGGATCCGGTCGCGAGCAGCAGCTTGTCGTAGGCAAGCGAGGATCCGTCGGACAGCCGCACGACATGTTCGGCGCGGTCGATCGCGACCGCCCGGACGGAATGGCTGCGACGGATCGAGCATTCGGCCAAAAGCTCGTCGCTGGCGATCGCCTTGATGGCCGGCGCCTCGCTGGTCATCGCCTCTTTCGAAAGCGGCGGCCGCTCATAGGGCAGATGCGGCTCGTCGCCGACCAGCGTCACCGGCCCTTCATAGCCGAGATCGCGCAGGGCAAGCGCGGCCCGCCCGCCGCATTCGCCGGCGCCGATGATCACCATCCCCGCCTGCATGGCTCTCACCCGACCTGAATGAGGACTTTGCCGGCGTCGACCTTGACCGGATAGGTCTTGAGGTTGACGCAGACCGGCGCGCCGCGCGCATCGCCGGTCTTGTAGTTGAAGCGGCCATTGTGCTTCGGGCATTCGATGATGTCGTCCATCACCAGCCCCTCGGCCAGATGCACCTTTTCATGCGAGCAAAGGCCGTCGGTAGCGAAATACTCGTCGTCCGGGCTGCGGTAGATGGCGAAGGTGCGGCCGCCGTGATCGAAGCGCATCACGTCCTCTTCGTCGATGTCTCCGGCCGCGCAGGCCTCGACCCAGTCGCTCATGTCGTCCTCCGGCGAGAAAATTGATGGCAGGCTGCGTCGGGCCGGTCACTCGGCCGCGGCCGCCATCGGATTGTGGTTGTGCAGCTCTTCCCGATAGGGCTTGGCCGTCGGCGGCAGCTCGCGCTTGAGGAAATAATCCTCGTTGCGCAACTGGCGCAGGAAGGCGGGGATCATCTCGCGGTAACCGGCCAGGATCGACGGCGTCGGCGCCGGCAGGTCGTGCTTGATCAGTTCGTGCAGCTTCGGCAGCGCGTGGTAGGGCACCATAGGGAACATGTGGTGTTCCACATGATAGTTCATGTTCCAGTAGATGAACCGGCTGACCGGGTTCATCAGCACCGTGCGGCTGTTCAGGCGATGGTCGATGACGTTGTCGGCGAGGCCGCCATGCTGCAGCAGCCCGGTCATGACGTGATGCCAGGCGCCGTAGAGCCGGGGCAGGCCGACAAGCATCAGCGGCAGCCACGAATGCATGTAGAGCGCCAGCGCCATGGTCGCGATGTAGATGGCGAGCCAGATGCGGGCGACGCGGATGGCCTTCGGCTGCTCCTGTTCGGGAATGAAGGTCTTTTCCGCGGCGCTGACGACGCCGGCGGCGTTGCGCACCATGTCGGTCGTTGCGTGCCAGACGTCGGGGATGCCGAAGAAATTCAGGACAACGCGCAGGAGATCCGGCGGCCGCATAACGGCGATCTCCGGGTCTCGGCCGACGATGATGGTGTCGGTGTGGTGGCGCGTGTGGCTCCAGCGCCAGGTCACCGGATTGCGCATGATCATGAAGCAGGCGATCTGGTAGACCGCGTCGTTCATCCACTGAGTGCGGAAGGCCGTGCCGTGGCCGCATTCATGCCAGCGGGAATCGGTCGAGGAGCCGTAGAGCGTGCCATAGACGAAGAAGAAGGGGACGCACCACCAGGTGCCCCAGAACCAGGCGCCGCCGGCGCCGCTGAGGATCAGCGCGCCGAGCCAGATGATGGTGTCGCGGATCGCCGGCTGGTCGGAGCGCTGCATCAGCTCCTTCATCTGCTTGCGCGGGATCTCGGTGTGGTACCACTCGGCCGCCGCCAGCCCGTTCTCGACCGCGAGCTTGGCGTCGCGTCCGGTCAGGCTGTAGTCGCGTCCGGCCGCTGCCGGAGACGTGATTGCCGCCATTGCGGGGTCCTCCATCGCCGCCCGGCGAGCGGCTCTCGGCAATGCCGGGCTCGCGCATGGCTGGCTTCGACTTCACCATAGCGCCAAGCCATGATAGCCTCAATGTCACAAAGATAGATTCTATCATTTCATATCAGAACGAGCTATTCTGAGTTGGGCAGGCGACGGAGCATTCATGGCAAAGCGATCGACAATCACCGATCTCGCGCGCGTTTCCGGCGTCAGCGTCGCCACCGTCGACAGGGTGTTGAACAACCGCTTGCCTGTGCGCGAGGAAACGGCGCGCCGGGTCTACGAGGCGGCGACCGATATCGGCTACCACGCCGCCGGGCTGATCAAGCAGCGCATGCGCCAGGACTTGCCGGAATACCGCCTCGGCTTCCTGCTTCTGCGCGGCAATGACGTCTTCTACGGCGATTTCGCGCGGGAGCTTGAGCTGGCGGTCTCGCAGTCGCAACGCTTCCGCGGTGTCGCGACGATCGACTTCGCCGCTTCGCTGGCGCCCGACGAGATCGCCGGCCAGATGCGCAGGCTGGCGGCGAAATCCCGGGCCATCGCCGTTGTCGGTCCGGACCACCCGACGCTGACGGCGGTTGTGGAGGCGCTGAAGGCGAGGGGGCAGCCGGTCTTTTCGCTGCTGTCCGACTTCGCCGCCGGCATCCGTGAGGGCTATGTCGGCCTCGACAACCGCAAGGTCGGGCGCACGGCGGCCTGGATGATCGCCAAGGCGGCCAAGAAGCCCGGCAAGGTCGCGCTGTTCGTCGGCAGCCACCGCTTCCACGGCCACGAGTTGCGCGAGATCGGCTTCCGCTCCTATTTCCGCGAGCACGCACCGGACTTCACCGTGATGGAGACGCTGGTCAACCTGGAAGCCAACCAGGTGACGCATGATGCGATGCTCGACCTTCTGGCGCGGCATCCGGATCTTGCCGGCTGCTATGTCGCCGGCGGCGGCATGGAAGGCGCGGTCGCGGCGCTGAGAGCGGCGAAGCCGGCGAATATGCCTGCGGTCGTGTGCAACGAGATCAACGCCGAGTCGCGTGCCGCACTTGCCGACAACATCCTCACCATGGTGATCTCGACGCCGCTCGCCGCCCTTTGCCGCGAGCTTGTGGCGCTGATGGCGCATGCCATCGAGAGCGGCGCCGCCAATGCGCCCGGCCAGACTTTCCTTCCCTTCGACATCTATGTCCCGGAGAACATCTAAATGGCTCCGGCGTGGTGATGTAATCCATCAGCCTGATAAGATTCCGTCACTGCTCTAACAAGGGCAAAACCCCGTTCAACGGCCTCGCAATTCTTGGTCAGGCCCCTGCCTGGCACCGAGCGGGAATGAAAATCCCGCATCTTCATTCCGAATCGCCCTTGACGTCTCCACGCGAAATGGAATAAATATTTCACCAACTAGGCATTTTGGTTCTTTCGTTCCGGAGCGTCTGTTTCAAACGGAGGACCGAGCGTTCCATTTGCGCAAGGAGAACGCCGTCGGGAACGGGCGCAGGGAGAGATTCCCCGGAAAGTATCGGGGATTCCGGTTCAATCGGTGCAGCCGGACACCAAGTGGAGGAGAAACTAAAATGAAGAAACTGCTTTTGGGCGTCGCGCTTTCGGCGCTGATGAGTTCGTCCGCCTTCGCCGCCAAGATCGGCGTCTCGATGGCCCTTTTCGATGACAACTTCCTGACCGTGCTGCGCAACGGCATGGTCGCGCAGGCCAAGGGCATGGACGGCGTCCAGTTGCAGGTCGAGGACGCGCAGAACGACGTCGCCAAGCAGCTCGACCAGATCAAGAACTTCGCTGCTTCGGGCGTCGACGCCATCATCGTCAACCCGGTCGACACCTCGGCCACCCAGGCGATGTCGGACGCGGCCGCCGCGGCCAAGATTCCGCTGGTCTATGTCAACCGCGAGCCGGTCAACGTCGACACGCTGCCCGACAACCAGGCCTTCGTCGCTTCGAACGAAGCCGAATCCGGCACGCTCGAGACCAAGGAGGCCTGCCGCCTGTTCAAGGAAGCCGGCAAGAAGGAAGCCAATGTCTATGTGATCATGGGCGAACTTTCCAACCAGGCCGCGGTGCAGCGCACCAAGGACATCGAGGAAGTGATCGCCACGCCGGACTGCAGCTTCATCAAGATCATCGACAAGCAGACCTCGAACTGGAAGCGCGACGAGGCGCAGAACCTGATGACCAACTGGCTGTCGGCTGGCAAGCCGTTCGACGGCGTTATCGCCAACAACGACGAAAGCGCCATCGGCGCCATCCAGGCGATGAAGGCCGCCAATATCGATATGAAGTCTGTCGTGGTCGGCGGCGTCGACGCCACTCAGGACGCGCTGGCCGCGATGCAGGCGGGCGACCTCGATGTATCGGTCTTCCAGGACGCGGCCGGCCAGGGCGCCGGCGCGCTCGACGCGGCTTTGAAGCTCGCCAAGGGCGAGAAGGTGGAGCACAAGGTCTACATCCCGTTCCAGCTCGTCACGCCGGCGAACATCGACAAGTTCCTGAAGAAGAACTGAGGCTGCGCTTCTCAAGAGCAATTCCAGGAAAAGTGTGAAACGGTTTTCCGTCCGGAATTGCTCAAAACAAGAGTGGAGCGGCGCATCAGATCAGAACCACAGCGCCGCTCCAAATTCCCTAGCCGCCCGAACGGGCGGGAGGGCGATCGCGGCCGACGGAGGAAAAGACATGGCACAGACATCTCATGGCGTCGGCGGGCTGACCTACGACGCGAAGAAGCGTGCATGGCCGGCAGAGTTCAACGTTTTCCTGGCGCTGGTCATTCTCGTCGTCATCTTCGAATTGATCGGCCGGGTCTTTCTCGGCGACAGCTTCCTGTTCAACACCCGCGAGAACGCCACGGGCATCTTCAACGAGGCCCGCCTGCAGATCATCATCCTGCAGGTTTCGATCGTCGGCATCATCGCCATCGGCGTCACGCAGGTCATCATCAGCGGCGGCATCGACCTGTCCTCGGGCTCGATCGTTGGCGCCACCGCGATGATCGCCATGAGCTTCGCCCAGGTGGCGACGGTCAACGGCAACCCCAATCCCAAGGCGATGTTCCTGGCACAGGGCTGGACCGACCTGCCGGTCATCGTGCCGCTGCTGGTCGCCATCGGCTGCGGCCTGCTGGCCGGCCTGGTCAATGGCGCGCTGATCGCCTACACGCGCATCCCGCCCTTCATCGCCACGCTCGGCATGATGGTCACCGCGCGCGGCATCGCCAAATGGTGGTCGAAGGGCCAGCCCATCTCGTTCCCGACCGACAGTTTCGCGGCCATAGGCAAGGGCCTGATGCCGGTCGTCATCTTCATCTCGCTGGCGATCCTGTTCCAGCTAATCCTGTCCTACACGAGATACGGCAAGCACTGCTACGCCGTCGGTTCCAACGAGGACGCCGCGCGCATGTCTGGCATCAAGATCGCCAACCACAAGGTGCTGGTCTATGTCATCGCCGGCATCCTCGCCTCGCTCGCCGCGGTGGTGCTCTCCTCCAAGAACCTCACCGCACAGGCCGGAATGGGCGTGATGTACGAGCTCGACGCCATCGCCATGGCGGTCATCGGCGGGGTCTCGCTGTCGGGCGGCCGCGGGTCTATCATCGGCACCGTGATCGGCTCGCTCATCTTCGGCGTCATCATCTCCGGCTTCACCTTCCTGCGTCTCGACGCCTATTACCAGGAGATGGTCAAGGGCGTGATCATCGTCGGCGCAGTCGTTCTCGATCAATGGCGCCAGCGCCGCCGGGCGATAGGAGCTTGACCATGTCCGACATCGTTCTGAAGACCGAAAACCTCACCAAGCACTATGGCGGCGTGCATGCGCTCGAAGGTGCGAATTTCGAGCTGCGCAAGGGCGAGCATGTCGCCATCATGGGCGACAACGGCGCCGGCAAGTCGACCTTCGTGCGCCAGATCACCGGCGTCGAGCAGCGCACCGACGGCAAGATCTGGTTCGACGACAAGGAGGTGAACTTCGCCGGTCCGATCGAGGCGCGCGAGGCGGGCATCGAGACGGTGTTCCAGAACCTCGCCTTAGCCGACGATCTCGACGTGCCGTCGAACCTGTTCCTCGGCCGCGAGAAGGTGTTGTTCAACCTCGGCCCGTTCTCGATCCTCGACCGCAAGTACATGCGCAAGGCGACCGAGGCGGCATTGGTCCGCACGGCGGTGAAGATTCCGAACCTCTCCAGCACCATCCGCCACATGTCGGGCGGCCAGCGCCAGTGCGTGGCGATCGCCAGGACGGCGACCTTCGCTTCCAAGCTCATCATCATGGACGAGCCGACGGCAGCGCTCGGCGTGCAGGAGACGGCGCAGGTCGAAAACATCATCCGCACGCTGAAGGAAAACGGCGAGCCGCTGATCCTGATCAGCCACAACATGCGGCAAGTATTCGACCTGGTCGACCGCATCGTCGTCTTCCGGCGCGGCCGCATCGTCGCCAATTTGCGCAAGCAGGACACCGACGGCAACGACATCGTCGCCTACATCACCGGCGCCAAGACCGGCGAGGCGCAACTCGCGGCCGCCTGACATGCCGGCTGATCGTTCACGATCGGCTGCTGTTTGAAGATCGACCGCGTCCCGATGGGCGCGGACACACGTTAGAACCACGCTCAAAGGAAATTCCATGACCCTCCGCTTCGCTCTTCTCGGCGCCGGCCGCATCGGCAAGGTGCATGCCCGCGCCGTCGCCTCCAACCCGCAGGCCAAGCTGGTGGCCGTGGCCGACGCCTTCGAGAAAGCGGCGACGAATCTGGCATCGGCCTATGGCGCCGAGGTGCGCACCATCGACGCCATCGAGCAGGCCAAGGACATCGACGCCGTCATCATCTGCACCCCGACCGATACCCATGCCGATCTCATCGAGCGCTTCGCCAAGGCCGGCAAGGCGATCTTCTGCGAGAAGCCGATCGACCTCGACGTCAAGCGCGTCGAGCAGTGCCTGGCCGTGGTCGAGAAGGCGGGCGCCACGCTGATGGTCGGCTTCAACCGCCGCTTCGACCCGCATTTCGCCGCCGTGCGCAAGGCGATCGACGACGGCGCCGTCGGCGCGGTCGAGATGGTCACCATTACGTCCCGCGATCCCGGCCCCCCGCCGCTCGACTATATCGCCCGCTCCGGCGGCATTTTTCGCGACATGACCATCCATGACTTCGACATGGCCCGCTTCCTGCTCGGCGAGGAGCCGGTCGCGGTCAGCGCGCATGCCGCGGTGCTGGTCGACAAGAAGATCGGCGAAGCGGGCGATTTCGACTCGGTCAGCGTCATCCTCGAGACCGCGTCCGGCAGGCAGGCCGTCATCTCCAATTCGCGCCGCGCCACCTATGGCTACGACCAGCGCATCGAGGTGCATGGCTCGAAGGGCATGGTCGCGGCCGAGAACCAGCGGCCGGTGTCGATCGAGCTCGCCAACGACAAGGGCTACACGCGTCCGCCGCTGCACGACTTCTTCATGACCCGCTACATCGACGCCTATGCCAACGAGATCGCGGCTTTCATTGGCGCTGCAACCGCGGGCAAGAAGGCGGCGCCGAGCGGCCAGGATGGGCTGATTGCGCTGAAGCTGGCGGACGCAGCGCTGCAGTCGGCCAAGACCGGCAAGACCGTCCGCGTCGATTGAACTGTTTGGACTCGATTACAGGAGCAGAGCGATGAACGGGTTGGCCGGTCGCAATTCAGAAACGCGCGCCATCGTCACCGGCGGCGCGCAGGGCATCGGCTTCGCGGTTGCCGAGGCATTGGTGGACGAGGGCTGCCGCGCGCTGGCGCTCATCGGCCGCTCGCAGGAAAAAGGCGACAAGGCGGTCGCCGCGCTGAAGAAGAACGGCGTCGACGCCATCTTCATCAGTGCCGATGTCGCCAAGGTCGCCGACTGCAAGCGCGCCGTCGCGACGGCGATCGACCATTTCGGTACCTTGAACGCGCTTGTCAACGCCGCTGCTACCTCGGCGCGCGGCTCGCTGGTCGAGACCACCGAGGAGCTTTTCGACCAGATATTCGAAACCAATGTGCGCGGGCCCTTCTTCCTGATGCAGGGCCTCGTCGCGCATCTGCTCGAGCGTAAGGCGCCGGGCTCGATCGTCAACGTGCTGTCGATGTCGGCGCATGCCGGCCAGTCCTTCCTGACGCCCTATTCGACCAGCAAGGGCGCGCTGATGACGCTGACCAAGAATGTCGCCAGTTCCTATCGGCAGAACCGCATCCGCTGCAACGCCGTGCTGCCCGGCTGGATGGACACCGAAGGCGAGGCGATCGTGCAGAAGAAATGGCACGATGCCCCGGACGACTGGCTGGAAAAGGCCGAGGCCACGCAGCCGATGGGCCAACTGGTCAAGCCGGCGCAGCTTGCCCGGCTGATCACCTATATGCTGAGCCCGCAGGCCGGCGTCATGACCGGTTCGCTGGTCGATTACGACCAGAACATTGCCGGCGTGATAGGGGAGTAGCAT
>NZ_RQXT01000049.1 GCF_003863365.1 Mesorhizobium tamadayense
GACTTAGTGTAAAAGACTAATTTCACACTATCGGTTATCCCTCAGAGTCGTCGACTGTCTGCTGGTTCAAAACGTGGCGCCGGCCGGACAGCAGCTTTGCGCCCATTCGAGACGTATAGCTGGATGCTGAATGTGCCCGAAAGCAGCCCTTCGTTTGCGCAAGCTGATCAACGTCGCCTCATAGTGAAACCACCGGTTTCGACCGAACCCACCCCTTGATCGGGGGCCGCTCAGCGTCACTCCCAAGCGACCAAATCGTTGCGAGCATCACGTTGCGAGCATCACCTTGTGATGTAGGTCCTCATCTTGCTGAGCAGGCGGAGCACCGCCGTTTTGGCCCTTTGCCACCGTGAGGCTGGCTTAGCGTCGCGCGCAACATGCCGAGCAATCTGCGAATGCATGATCTTGGCCGCCTGGGCGCCGGTAAAGGCGGGGAGCCAATGAACGTGGCCAGCGCTGATAACGTAGTGCGACTTGCACGGCGCATCGAAGACGCCAATGGACGGCCGAATTGTTGCGTAACCCCCTTCGTCCCATATTTCATGACTATCGGGCACCAGGAGGGTGATGCGATGGCCGCAGCCGCAGGCGCACAGCAGCCCGGCGAGTTCAAACTCCTCGGTGTGGTAGACGACGGCCTCCCCCATATCAGGGGGGATGCGGTCCACCAGCTGATAGCGATAGCTCATTTCGCAATCACCGGCCGGTCGATCTCGAAGGATGATGTCTCGAAAATGATCGAAGCAGCCTCATCCAGACGGTCATAGATCGCAAAGTGCTGCTTGAACCGAACCACCGCCAAAGCAGCGTTGAGCGCGTTCAATTCTGCAATCTGGCCCTGCCGGCGATATTCGCCTCCCTCTGGATCGCCACCAGGCAGGAAGACCGTTCGCGCGGTTGCTTCATAAGCCGCCCGATCTACACCTGTGACCCTGACGACGCCGTTCAAACCGACCGGTGCCCGGTTAAGCCCCATCCCGCAGTCTACGAAGGGAATGCCATTGGCGCTCAGCCAATCAGCGATGAAGATGCGGGAGGGACCGTGGTCGATTGCTAGGAACACGAAATCAAAGCCTCGAAGCCGATCTATGTTTGCCTCGGTCACCCTCTCCGGGACAGCTGTGATGTTGGCGTGCCATTGTCCGTATTGCTGCCCAAGGGCCTCGACCTTTTGCGACCCGATCGCTCGCGGAATAAACCCTGGAAAGCGGAAGATGGTATGCACGTGCACCTTGTCATCGTCGAACAAGGCAATCTCGGCCAGATGCGTGCGGGCGATAAAGTCCAAAATGTACGAACCCGTACCGCCGAGCCCGACGATGGCGACTCTCTTGCCCTCAAGCAGCCTCGACACGTCGTTCATATGATACCTTGAAGACAGCGTATCAGGGAAACGCAGAGGTGTGCCCTGCTCCGCCGCCTTGACCTCGATGGCTCGCAGCGGCGTCGCATCCGGAAAAACTGCCAATGCGGGGCCCGTGATCGTATCGACATATGTGTGCACCTTCTCTTCGAACGAGATGTAGGAACGCATCTGACCCGCCGAGTCGAGGAGCTTGTATGAGAACGAACTGTCCGTCTCAAAGCCCTCGGCAACTTTGACCTTGTGTGCCCCTCCACCAAGGCGAAGTTGGCGACCGTTCTGATCGTGCGGGCGCGCCCCTCGGAACCAAGCCTGGTGATTGCTTGGTGGATCGAGAACTCCTTCCGCCGACAGATCGACAGGACTTGCCAAATCTCCATACGCAAGCTCGCCCCGCTCATTCAAATAGGGCAGGCCGTAGATGAGAAAGTAGCCGCCCACGAAATCGAGTAGGTAGCCTTGCTCTTCAAGGTCTTGGACGAACCGATTATGATTCGCCAGTTCCCGAAACTCTGAACCGCATGCCATCTTTTACCATCACCTCGTTGCCTGGCGCGAGCGTCCCGCTCACATTGTTGGAGTGGCCCCGCGAGTACTTGATCAGGTATTCGTTGGAGCCAGCCCCTCCATCCGAAAGATAGAGTGCGACGACCTCGTCGTACGAGATCTTCTCCATCGCCACCTCATGATCGTCTTGATTGACGGTGATGGTGACAGTCTTCTCGGGCTTTTCGGCCATAACTGGTTACCTCGCAGAGAATGTTAGGCCTTGTGAGCTTGGCGCGCGAACCTGCTTGGCTCGCGTCCCAGTAGGTGTTACTCGTTCCACTACTGGGAACGATGAGTCTGGGTATGCCACAGCTGCACGCTCGGCGCAAGTGATCGTTCCATATTTGGGAACTATCTGGATCATCAAATGCGGCTGATGGGTATCACGAAGCTGGAGGGCCTCGCCAAATGCGGGGTCGACGGCATGGCCGGCGCCGTCTCGGCGCTGCTTTCGGAGCTTGCTGTCACGCAGTGGCGAACCGAAGCGGAGTTCGCAGCCCGGTTTCCTTTCGCGAGCTGCGGCACGGATGGGGTGCGCATTCCTATGGGGGAGACTCACTGTGTCGAGCTCATCATCAAATACGACACCGGTATGGTTCTGGTTGCCTTTGCGGGGGCGACGGCTGGGCGCAAGACCGGCACAACAGGGAGACGAGCGGCATGACGATACGACCGATCAGGACAAAGGGCGACTACGACAAGGCTATGGCGCGCGCGCGCGTACTCATGGTGCGCGACGACCAGGATTCCATCGACGAGCTCGATGTGCTCCAGGTGCTCGTCGAAAACTGGGAGCGGACCCATCATGCCGTCGCGGCGGTCACACCGGCCGATGCCATTCGCTTCCGCATGGGGCAGACCGGGCTAAAGCCACGCGACCTCGTTGCCTATCTGGGGACAAAATCGCGTGTCTCCGAGGTCCTGAACGGCCAGAGGCAACTGACCGTCGACCAGATACGGGCATTGAGCCAGCATCTGTCGATTCCAGTGGAGTCACTGATCGGGCCGACACGCCATGAGCCGAAGTCTCGACCTTCCGCTACCTCGGTTGCGGCGGTCGAAAAGCTTCGGAAACTCGGGGTGATGAAGGCGAGGGAGGAACTCTCAGCCTTTCTTTCGCGCGCCGGCAATCTCGGGCCGGCTGTTGCTATGCTTCGGAAGACACGTACCGAGCGCACAAACGCCAAAACCGATTTTGGGGCGGTCGAAGCGTGGTGTGCCGCTGTACTGGTTATGGCAGACAAGGTGTCGGTGAAGCCCCGCAAGACACTCGACGCGGCAGCTGCCCGGCAGTTGGCTAAGGTGAGCGCCGAGCCCAACTGGCCGTCTCTAGTGAGAAGCAAGCTAGCGAGTCTGGGTGTTGCCCTAGTCGTTCTCGAACATCTACCTGGAACCTATCTTGACGGAGCCGCTATGTGTCGCCGCGATGGAACGCCTGTCATTGCAGTTACCCTACGCCACGATAGGGTCGACAATTTCTGGTTCACCCTGCTGCACGAGTTCGCCCATGTCTGCTGCCATTTGAGCGAAAACCGAAAAGTCATTCTCGACGACCTCGAAGTCAGCGCTGTCGACGGGATCGAAGCGCAGGCTGACGCGTTTGCAAGTAACGCACTAATTCCAGAAAAGTACTGGAACGAGCATATCTCGGAGTATAGCACTGCGGACGATCTGCAGCTGGTAGCAAACAGGGCAGGCGTACATCCTGCCATTGCTGCAGGACGCTGGCAGTATCGCTATGGCGACTACCGCCGCTTCAGCAAGCTGCTTGGGCGAGGCGAAGTGCGAAAAGTGTTAAGCGGACTGCAGCGGGTATAGCCGGCCGCCATGCGGTCGGTTGCGCCTTACATCGGCCGCAGAAACAAATGCGCCCTATCCGAGAGCGGCCGCTGAGCGCATGGCGAGCGCCAACAAGGGCTATCTGGGCGTTGGGCGCGATCTGTGTGGGCGAGCCTGGCTTGCGGGCAAGTCGGTAGCTGTGCTTTTCGTCGGCATCGCCGCCGCTGGCCCCGCCTTAAGCGAAATTCTGCGCCTGTCCATGACGGACCGAAGTAAGAAAACCTGAAGCGCCGGCTGCGGAGATTATTGGACCAGGCGGGCGTTGCCCAGGTCGTTATCGATTAGCCGACGCGAACGGACTCACCAGCGTTCGTGCGATCGGACAACATCGATAACTACTGAAACTCCTTCTGCTCGATCGTATCCGAAGAGAGCGGAAGCCTCTCTGATCGCGCTCTAGAACGACAGCTTGGTGACGTTTGCGCCGCTGCAACGGAAATCGAGCTTTCCACCTCGCTTCGGGGGTTGCTAAAGTCTCTTCTCAGGAGGTGCTTTGGCGGGCCGAAATGAGCGATAAACCGCGCCGATCACAATCGCGATGGCAATTCCGATCAGGATAATTAAACCCGCGCCACCTGTCGTATTCGGACCGATGATTGTAATAGCGACAATTCCAAGCAGAAGTCCAACAACGGCCGAAACGCCGAAGCCGGCGATGAAGTCCAAAAAGTGCATTATTTTACACCGACTATGGAAAAGATCATCGACCCGTAGTGATCCGCCCATTCGCGTGCTGTTGCTATCAGACTTCTATCGAACGTTCCGGATCTCCAAAGCTCGGGCCTGTTCTCGATCTCAATCACCCACCGGTGCATGATGTCGCTGGCTGTTTTGTATTCATTGACCGACGATGGCTCAACGCCGCACGCGACACCTGCAGCGCGACGTTCGACAGGGGCTCTCGCTGATCGATCCGAATTATTCCCGGATCATAGCTCTTGCGGGTGAAGACTTCCCGCACCATGGGCGCGAAGAATTCCAGCGGCCGCGTGGCGTAGTCCGGATCGAAGCTCGCCTGGTCCCATTTTTCGCAGAATTCCGCACAGTCGTCGAAATACGCGTTGTCCCTGAACGCGTCCCGTTTGTGTGGATTCGCGCCGACGTAGTCCCCGTAGTAGATCAGCTGGAAATCGCCATGTTTTTCGACGACCCAGGCACACTGGTCGCGCACGAACGGGCGCAGGATCGCGGCGGCGTATTCGTCGTGATTGTACGGAGCATAGATGTCGCCGATGTCGTGCAGTAAGGCCGACACAACCCAGTCGATATCGGCACCTGCGTTCCAGGCTCGTGTGGCGGCCTGCAGCGAATGGCCGAGACGTGTGACCTTATAGCCTGACAGCGATTTGTCGAGGTCGACCATTGCAGCGAGCAGCCGGTCGGCCGTGCCGGCGGCATATTCGATTTCATGCTCGGTCAGGAAGGCATAGTCCTCACGGTCGCCATCCTTCATCTGGGTAAACTTCACGGTTTCCATTGGCGAAACTCCAAATTCTGGTTCTGTCAGCGGGCCATTTCAAGATAAATGTCGTCGCCGTCGACATGTACGGGAAAGGTGCGAGCCTTTAGCTTGTCATCGACAAGACATTTGCCGGACCGGATATCGAACTCCCATCCATGCCAGGCGCAGCGAATGAGCTCTCCGGCGCGTTCGTAAACGAATTCCGTCTTGTCTGTTTGCCTGGTGGTACCGGAGATCGGCCCCTCGCAGAGCTGACCTGCGCGGTGCGGGCAGATGTTGAGCAGCGCGGCGTAGCCATCCTCGAGCTGGAAAATGCCGACGCCGATGCGGCCGATCGTGACGATCCTCGGCTTGCCGACAGCGACGTCGGCGGTCTTGCAGGCGAAGGTCAGCGCGGGGGCGGTTGCTGCGGCTGTCATCAGGCGACCCTCGCGGTAGCGGCCGGAGCCTCGATGCGCTTGTAGACCTCCAGCGCATTCAGGCCCATGACCTTGTCGCGCCATGCGGGCGGGATGTGCAGATTGGTCGGCGCGTCGAAATCCCAATGCGGATAATCGGAGGCGAAAAGCAGTGTGTTCTGGCCGTCCATGTGCTCCAGCGTTTCCCACAGATGCCTCACGTTCTGAGGTTGCTCGAGCGGCTGGGTGCTGAAGCGGATGTTGCGGCGGCAATATTCCGAGGGCAGCATCTTCAGCCACGGCGTCTCTTTGCGCAGCGCCTTGAAGTTGGCGTCAAGCCGCCACATCAGCGAAGGCAACCACGATACGCCGCATTCGATGACGACGAAGTAGAGGTCGGGATACTTCTCAAACACGCCGTTGGAGATCATGCTGACCACATGGGTCATGGCCGGCTGGCTGAGCAGGGCGTGCGTTTCCCAGTAATAGGCAGTCGGACCGCTGGCGACCGCATTGTGGTTGACGCCGCCCTGGCCGCCGAAATGGATGGCGAAGGGCAGGCCGACCTCAGCACAGGCCTCATAGATCGGATGGTAGAAGGGATCGCCATAGGGGCGCTGCGAGCCGTGGCTGGCCAGTACCTGCACGATGTCCTTGTGGCCGCCGAGGCGCCGGATTTCGGCCGCGGCTCCGTGCGGGTCGGTTGGCGAAATGATGATCGATCCCTTCAAGCGGCTGTCCTTCGGCAGCCACCAGTCGATCATGTAGTCATTGTAGGCCTTCACCAGCGCGTTGGCATAGTGGTAGTTGGCTAGCGTCGAAGCTTCCAAAGGCTCGTCGGCGGTGAGGATAGCCACGTCGATGTCGTAGAGATCGAGGTGCTTCTCCTTCATGATCAAATAGTTGTCTTCCTCGGTCTCCGGCCGGATGTCGGCCCGCGAAAACCCCTCCGGATGCAGCCATGGTCGGTGGCCATGCGGAAAGCTTCCCCTCGGCCCAGGCTTCTCGCCGCGAACCAGGAAATCGCGCCAGTAGGGCTCGAGATAGGGGAGCAGCACCTCGGCGCTGGACCAGTAATTGTGGACGTCGGTGTCGACGATGAACATGGGTAGGCACCTGCCATGGAGGGTGGGCGGAAGACGGGTAAGCGTGCGCCTCAGCGGCAGCTCCGGCAACGCAGCCAACAGCAAGATGTTAATCGGCGAATCCGATTACCTGTTGTCGGAACAGCCTGAAAAGCGCTAGCAGTTGCGGGAATTCTTGCGCGGGATGGCTGCATGCAGATCGAACTGCTGGATACGTTCCTAGATCTGATCGAAACCCGCAATTTCAACAGAACAGCGGAGCGGCTGGGCATCACCCAGTCGACCGTTTCCAGCCGCATCCGCACGCTCGAGGCTCTCCTGGAAAAGCAGCTCTTCATCCGCGGCAAAAGCGGGACTGAGCCGACCGTGGCCGGTCTGAGGTTCGAAGAGCACGCGCGCGCGGTTAGGCTGCGTTGGCTGGACGCTCGCAGCGAAATCCAGGCGGTTGGAAAGTTCGATCGCCTCATCCGCATCGGCATCCAGTTCGAGCTCTATGAACGCGTGTTGGAAGGGTGGCTGGAATGGGTGCGGGCGACGATGCCCAAGCTCGCGATCTATGTCGAGATCGACTACTCGAACCAGATGATCCTTGATCTCACCACGGGCAGCCTCGATCTGGCGGTGCTCTATTCTCCGCAGTACTTTCCGGACATGCATTACGAGCAGATCGCGGAGGAAAATTTCGTCATGGTTTCGACGCGCAGCATTGCCTGGAGCGAGGTCAAGCCGGCGGACTATATCCGCGCCAATTATTCGGCCTTTTTCAACCGCGCCCACAAGCAGATGTTGCCGGAATTGGAAAACAGCCCGGTTTCGACGGGAAATGGCGGTGCCGTTGTTTATCTCCTGCGAAGCCGGGGCGGTGCCGCCTTCGTTACGGAAACGATGGCGACAAGATTGCGGCAGGAGGGTGTGGCGCACCCCGTTGCAGATGCACCGAAGATCTCACATCCCATCTATTCGGCCGTGCATGTCAGGCACCACCATTCCCATACCCATGTTCGCCTGCTCAAGGCACTCAAACTGATGACGGCGTAGCATCTACAGGTCGATCACGACGTCGCCTCTCGGCATGCTGCAGCAGGACAGGATGAAGCCGTCCAGGCGCTCAATTTCTGTCAGGCCGCCCATATCGTTCATCTCGACTTCGCCCTGAAGCAGCTTGACCTTGCACGTGCCGCACACGCCCATTCGGCACGACGTTTCGATGTAAACGCCCTTGGCTTCGGCCAGGTGCAGGATTGTCTCACCTTCGTTGCTCTCGCAGCGCACGCCGGAGCGCTCGAAGGTGACAACGGCTTCCGTGCTGCCAAATGCCTTGTTTGCTGGCGATGGTTCGAGGCCGAAGCTTTCCATGAAGATCCGCTCGGCTGGAACCGCAAGCTCGATCAGATGACGGCGCATTGCCTGCATGAATCCGGCCGGGCCGCACAGAAAGGCCGTCCGTGAAGCCGCATCCGGGACAAGACGCGCCAACTGGGCCACGTCAAGCCGGCCGCCACCTTGGGGTTGGCCGGATCCAGACATTTGGCTGCACATTGTCTCGACCCTCAGCTTCAGCATGCTTTCGCGCAGCATCCGCAGTTCCTGGCCAAAGAGCACATCGTCGGGCGTGCGCGCGCATTGTATGAACGCGAGGTCCAGATCACTGCCTGTATCATACAGGGCCCGCGCCATCGACATCAGCGGCGTGATACCGCTTCCAGCGCACAGGAACAGCGCCTTCTCGACGGCGCGGCCCTCCAGCGTGAAGTCGCCGCCGGGTTCGCTGATCTCGAGCGAGCAACCTGCGGCGAAATGATCGTGCAGGATGCGCGTGGCCCTGCCATTCGCCGCGGCCTTGATCGTCAAGGCGATACGTTGAGGCCGGGTCGGCGGCGACGCTATGGTAAACACCCGCGCGTAACGCTCGCCGTCCCAAGAGAAACGGATCGTAACGAACTGTCCGGCAAGGAAATCGAATCTCCGACCATCGGTCCTCTGGAACTCCAGAGTGACGACATCCCCTGTTTCCTGAATGCGATCAGTGCACACGCATGAGTGCAAGGTGCCCAAAGGTGGCCTTGTTTCGGCGAGAACCGCATCGATGCTCATTCGATCATGTCCCGGAACAGATGGAGAAGTGATCCATCTTAAACAGAGTTGGCGGCACAACCCCGCGTTTCGTTGATCGCGAAAGGCGTTCAGATCCCTCGCCAGCTGTAAGCGGCAAAGAGCTCGGATCCACTTGATGCCTTGAGCTTCACCTCCAAGTCGGGTGACGCTTTGCTCCTCAGCCGCCATACGGTGGTGGCGGAACGGACCTCAAATAACTACGCGGCGCCTTAGAACGGACAGGCGGTGTTGCGCGGCAGGATGACGGCAGGGCCGCACCAACGCCTGTTCGACCGCCTATGACATCGCTGTTGCTCGGCTCGGCGTGCAACGGGATACCTGACGGCTAAGCGGCCTTCATCGCCTTGCAGATTTCTTCGACCAGCATCGCGGCCGAAACCGAGCCGGGGTCCGGATGACCCTGCGAGCGCTCGCCGAGACGCGCGGCGCGGCCGGATCCGGAATGTTCCTTCCCGCTCGTTTCATCTGTGTCACCGCGCAGTCAAGATAGACCGTGTTCCAGTGCACGATCGCACTGACGACGAGATTGAGGGCCTGGACGTGCGGAAGCCTGGCTCTCGAACGATCGGTCACGGATCGCACCGCGCGTGGCATAACGATCGCTTATCCATAAGACCTTGATAACATTGCTTGTCACCGGTGTGTCGCACGGGCAACATGGTTTTTATACGATGCGGCAGTAACTAGACGAATTTGCTGACTGCAACGTCACGAATTACCCCATCGGTACTAACGTCCGTAAAGCCAACGCACACTGTCACAGATGAGAAACAGGGAGAGGTTAGGTCATGAATGTACACCTGATCGAGAAAAAAGATCAAGACAAGCCGTTTCGTGAGGACGCCAGCGTGTCATACACGCTTCCAGCAAGGTACTTTTATGATTCAGCCGTTTTCGAACAGGAAAAGGCTGCGATTTTCTACAAAAGTTGGGTCTATGTCTGCCACAAAAGCAGGGTACGGAATCCTGGCGACTATGTAACCGAATTGGTCCACGATCAGAATGTGATCATCATCAAAGGGCAAGATGAGCGCGTTCGGGCATTCCACAATGTGTGTCAACATCGCGGACACGAGTTGCTACGCGGTTGCGGCAAGACGCAGATGATCGTATGCCCTTACCATGCATGGACGTATAACCTCGATGGAACGTTGCGAGCCGCACGCGAGACCGGCTCAATCAAGGATTTCGACAAGAGCCAATTCACTTTGAAGGAGGTGGCGATTGAAGAATTCTGCGGTATGCTCTTTGTAAACCTAGACGGTAAAGCTGTACCGTTGCGTGAACAGGCTCCCGAACTGGAAAAGGAGATTCGTAGCTACGTACCTCATGCAGATGATCTCGTATATGCCACCAGCCAAGAATACGAGCCACAAGCTAACTGGAAGATATTGGTCGAGAACTTCCAGGAGTGCTACCACTGTGCAGTGGCGCACAAAGACTTTTCCGTGTTGGTCGACTTCGGCGACGGGGCGTACAACCCGTATTCCAATGGAATCTTCACCAGCCACTGCTCCACTCGGACCACTCGGGACAGCGCTGCCTATAAGGTTAGCGGTAACGACATTGACGGATACGGTGGGTGGTTCCTGTGGCCGAATCTCACGATCTGGGTTTATCCAGGCGACGAGCAACTCTCCGTGATGCGCGTCGATCCACTTACTCCCACGACTTCGTACGAGCGTCATGACTGGTTTACGAAGGACGGAACCGTCAGCGAGGAGTTGAGTGGCACCATCAAGTTCCAGCGCGATACACTCCAATTTGCGGAAGATATCCCTATTTGCGAGAGCGTGCAGAAGGGACTGAAGTCCATGGGATACAACCAAGGGCGTTTCGTCGTTGGAGGCGATCGGGTCCAGGTTACCGAGGCGCCGGTCCACCACTTCCAGAAGCTGGTGGTCAATGCTCTCGGACTCAAAATCGGAGTCGAATAGCTGGGCTAGCTTGGTCAAGCAACCGGTTATTGCCATGTGATCTCGGTGAGCGCGATCCTGCACCGGCCATAGCGGCCGGTGCTGATCACGAACCCTTCACCCTGCCTCAGTCATGAGAGCGCTGATCGGGTGTCTTGAAGGCTCTGCCGTTGGCGCGGCCCCGTAGGAATAGAATTTATACTGTCGAGAACCTTCCTGTGTATGCCCAGTAGCGGCATTTCATTTTTCACTCGATAACCGTCAGGAATGAATTCGATCATCGGCGCAGCCGTGATCTCCGACCTGGAAGGACGTTGCCGGGGCAGGCGCGCACCGACGAACGAGTGCGGGGCCAGTAGACACCTTTGGCTGCAATAACGCCTATGGAGCGTTGCGAATGAGCGTACTAGCCACGCGAAATTTGATTACAGCGCACTCGGTTGCGCTCCTCGTCCCCGTCATGTGGGGCTTGTACTGGATACCGGCCCGCTATGTGGAAGCATCTACTGGCACTGGCGTTTGGGGAACCGTCTACGTCGTGATTGTGGCCTGCGTGGTTCTGGCGCCCGCCGCTTGGCGCTACCGGACATCGCTTTACTCATCCAACTGTTACGCGCTCATATCTACCGGTCTCGGCGGGGCGTCCTTCGCGCTGTATGCAGCCGGCCTGTTGTATGGAAGTGTCGCTGTGGTCGTGGTCCTGTACTACCTTACGCCGGTCTGGAGCGTTCTGATCGCACGTCTATGGCTCAAACAGGAGACTTCGCTGACACGTTACGCGGCGATCGTAATCGGGATGGTCGGAATATTCCTGGTTCTCAAGGGTAACAACACCGGTATCCCGTTGCCGCAAGAGGTCGGCGATTGGCTCGGCCTCGGTGGTGGCATTCTGTGGTCGATCGCAAGCACGGGCATTTACATACACTCACGTCTCGACTCTTACAGCAGCAACTTCGTCTTCAGCGTCGGCGCATTTCTGTCAGCCGTACTGTTGGCATGCGTGATGGCGGCCCCCAGCTTGGAGACCGGGCATTCAATCGACTACGGCACCGGTATTCCGGCCATCATCATTATTGGGGTCGGGTGGTGGGCGGTCGCGCTCACCGGGTTCCTGTGGGCTGCGCGCCTCCTGGAGCCCACACGGCTCGGGATTTTTATGATGACGGAGGTGGCCGCTGGCGCCGTTTCGGCAGCATTGTTTGCGGGCGAACCCTATGGTGTCCTGATGCTGGTGGGCACCGTCCTCGTCATTGTTGCCGGTCTGATGGCGGCCGCTTCGCCGTCGACCCCGCTTGCCGCGGATAATTGCAGGTATTGAATAGACCATTGCACGACATCGTCGATGGGCTTGCCTCCTTTGGTGCATGAGTGCGTGAAGCCGGTCACGCACGCTCTTCGAGAAACAGTGACCACTGCTACAGCAAGTATTCGCGCCGGCCAGCGTCGTTGTGTGTGCGCGGCCCCTGCAGGCGCATGGGACTGATGCACCCGGATCGCCTCGGCCATCTCGGCGCGCTGGTAGCGTTGGAAGCTGTCACCCCATGACCAGCTGCGGCAGCCAGATGGGCGTCTGATGCAGCGCCGGAGCGAGCGTGCTGCGTCCGTAATTGACAGAGAGTTCGATGCAGACCTGCCACAGCAGGACCAGGCTCATGGCGAGGGCCACCAGGTTGTACGCGATCGCCAGCCACCAGCGGACGCCGCCCGGCATCAGGGCAAGCAAAAGCTCGATTCGAAGTAGGGAGCCGCTGCGCAGGCCTGCAGGGAGGCCAAGGAACGCGATCAGCACCAGGAGATAGCCCGAAAATTCGTTGGTGAAGAACAGCGGATGGTTGAAAAGGTTCCTGAGCGCGATGTCCAGGGTGGCTTCATCGGAGACGTGCTGGCTACGCAGCGTATCATTCCCGTCATGATCACGTGGAAGCAGCGGTTCGCCTGCCGGGCTGAATAGCCATACGCATCCAAGCCCGGGATGGCAGACCGCCAGGTTCCGGAGGCGGAGCGAGACCGTCCCGTCCGATACCGCCCGAAAGCTGGATGAACCGTCCGACGCGGCCCACTCGATGGGACGGCCTGAGCGGGACCCGCCAGATGGCGTTGTCCCTAGTCACCGCTAGAAGCAGGTTCTCGCGTTTCGCGTCGAGCGCGAGCCCGTTGGGGCTCGGGATACCTGCGAGCAGGCAGCGCAGGACGCCGTGCGCCCCCTGGACGAACACTCGGCCGAACGGTCAGTCGTTACCGCCGGCGTCAGGACGCGGGCGGTGGGCCGTCGGCCTTATTTCGCCCGCGGACCGTCAGTGTGGCGGACCGCATTCGACGACACCGAGACGAGCTCGTCGGTGGCGCGTAGCGCGACCAGATACAGACGGGCATAGGTGAAGACCGGCAGCCACCATCGACAGTCTGATGCCGGAGACTACGCGAGCCTTGTGTTCTCCGGCCCGTCGGCGCCTGAGAGCTGAACCGGGATCGCCCTATGGGTTACAGGTCCAGAATCAGATTTTCGGACTCTGCACGCGAGCAGCACAAGGCAATTAGCTCTCCAGAGTTTCGTTCCGCCTGCGTCAGCACACTGTCCCGGTGGTCCGGCTTGCCGCTCACCACCGGGGTCAGACAAGACCCGCAATACCCCTCCTCACACAGCTTTGATACCTTCACACCGTTGTCGGCCAGTACCCGCAATATCGATCGGCCCGCGGGCACGGCAAACGATTCTCCGGTGCTTCCGATTGTCACCGTAAATTCCGAGTCACCTTCGCGACACCGTATTGCACTCGGATCCGCCCCGAACAGCTCGTAATGCACCGTTTCCGGAGGCCAGCCTCGCGTCGCGCCCTTGACGGCCTCCACAAGCCCGTGTGGACCGCACACGTACACGTGGCAGTCTTCCTTGCGATCACTCAACAGTCCGCTCACATCCAAACGCCCGCCTTTTGTTCCCTTGTTATGAATAAACGTTACATTCCTGCCTAGAGTCGAATTTACGATCGCTGCATAGTGCGCGGTCTCCTCGACCGAACGCGCGCAGTAGTACAAGTGATACTCGGTTCCGATCTGTTGCAGCCGTCTCGCCATCGACAGAATCGGCGTGATACCGATGCCACCGGCGATAAGTATCACTCGACCAGCCGATTCGTCGAGTTTGAAATTGTTGGCGGGCCCATCTGTCTCTATAATATCCCCCACCTTCCAGTTTTCATGTATCCATTGCGACCCACCTCGTCCCTCCTGCTCCCTGAGTACAGAGATCAAGTAATGATCCGATAAGCCTGGGGTATTTACTAGCGAGTATTGCCTCCATATCGACCCGGTCACCCGCACGATAATGTGTGACCCAGCTGAGAACTCCGGCAGCGGCACTCCTGCCGATGCATTCACCAAGGAATAGCTTCGAATCGACGCCGTTTCGTCAGATACATTCGAGATCTTCAAATACATGACAATCGGCTCCTCAGTCGCTTCGGATGCGCCCTCGACTTTTGCGATGATGTCTTCATCCAACGCTGCATTCTCAAGGACGCTAAGACCATCGATCTATCGTGTCATGCTGATCTGATCTCTTGAAGACCGAGCTGTCGTTGTCTTTTTTTGGCCCAAGCCTGAATGATGCGGTCCGCAACCATGCCGATGATTGCTATGCTAAATCCGGTGGTGAGCGCGGCGCCTGTGTCGGCATTCGTCAATGCTATATACACGGACTGGCCAAGATCGCGGGTACCCACGAGCGCCGCAATCACGAGCATCGACAGCGCGTACATAATTGTCTGGTTGAGGCCAAGCATGATCGCGGGCGATGCGATCGGCAGATCAATCTGAAATCGTTTCTGTAGGGTGCTACAACCCATTCCGATGGCAGCCTCCGAGATTTCGTGATCGATGCTCCTAATGCCGTGCTCAGTATATCTGATCATCGGCACGATCGAAAAAGCGACAATTGCAATAAGAGCCGAAAAGTCGCCGACTTGGAACAGGAAGATGACAGGGATGAGGTAAACAAACTGGGGAATGGTCTGTAGAGTGTCGTTTACAGGACGTATAAAAGCGGAAAATCGATCGTTGGAGGCGGCCAAAGCTCCGAGCGCGCCGCCGACGACAAATGATAACGCGACGGCGGCAGCGCACAGGTAAAGGGACAGCATCGCCGGCCCCCAAAGACCGGTCATAAGGATAAACGACATCCCTGCAAGAGAGAAGCCGGCAGTACCGACCCCCCCGGCTTGCCAGGCTGCGACGCCGACCACCATGAACAGCACAGGCCAGGGAATGTTGGTCAGCCCAAAGAAGCAGGCTGCTGCAACCAGTGCGACCAGAACGGCGCCGCGCCCTTTCCAGGCGAAACTCGCCAGCAGCATCGCGCACAGCACAGCAACCCAGTACGCGGCTTGGTTAACGGGAGAAATAGTGTATCCTGTTGCATCAAAGAGCCGCAGCCAACCGATCTTGAGCGGCAGAAGTATACAGAAGTTCACAATCTGTTTGATCTCAGCGAAGACCCAGCCGTAACGCGAAACCGTGTAGCTCAAAAAGTCGTTGATCTGGGCGGCCGGATAGACACGCCACTCGCTTGGCCATTGTCGCATGGCGGGAAAGAGCATGGACGCAGCGAACAGGGCGAGCAGCAGGAGTGCGGAGGCAGCTAGCGCGTTACTCCGGCTGACGGTTGGAGTGTTAACGGTGCTGCGAACATGGCTCGCGAAGCCTGCCGAGATGCGATCCAAAATCATCGCCATTAGCGCGATGACCATGCCCGACATCAGGCTCTGCCCAAACTGCGCTTTCCGCATTGTTGACAGCACTTCCCAGCCGATATCGTTGAATCCGCCGATTACTGAGGCGATGATCACCATCGAAAGAGTGGCCATAATCGTCTGATTCACTCCGACCATAATCTGCGGCAGCGCCGCGGGAACCCTTACCCACCAGAAAGACTGCCACCGCGTAGCGCCTGACATCTCTCCGGATTCAACCAACGCACTTGGAACAGACGCGAGTCCGTGCATCACGTTCCGGACCATCGGGGGACAGGCGTAGATCGCACTTGCGATCAGCCCTACGACAGGGCCAAATCCAAAAAGCAGGAGAAGCGGTACCAGATAAGAAAATGCCGGCACGGTCTGCATCAAATCGAGGCAGACAATCAGAACCCGACGAGCTACCCCTGACCGGTAACCTAGAACACCCATTCCAAAGCCGACCCCGGCGGCGAGCGGGGCTGCTACCCCAACAAGAGCCAAGGTATTCATGCTTTCTTGCCAATATCCTGTCGCTACCATGTAGAATAGCGAAGCGGCAGTGAATATCGCCAGTCTGCAACCGGCCGCGGCGAAGCCGACAAGCGTGAAGGCCACCAATGTCACAGACCAAGGGAGCCATTGCAGCATGCCTTGCAATTCCGTCAATGGCCACGACAGCAACCACGAGATCGCACCAAACGCCCAGGAGAAATTGGCGACAAACATGTCCATAACGAGGTTCAATCCTCGTTCTATCGGACCCTTTAGCCAGACTGCCGTATTGGTGAGCCATGTCAGATCGTGTTGGAAATAGAAGAGAGGCATGCTGGTCAGGCCTACAGCGGTCCAAGCGACCAAAGTGGCGCTACGCGGCTTTGACTGAAGAGGAAGAGCGTGGCTATTGGTAAGGGTCACTTTGAATCGATCTCTCAGCGTGTTCGCTCTTGGCTTTCGGCAAAGATCGTCAGGACCTTTGAAGCGGTTATTTCTCCGACGATCGCGCCGGAGCTGTTTGTGACGGCGAATCCCTCCAGGTTTCCAGCGAAGGAAGGCATTGCATCCAATAAGGACATGTCGGCACCGCATGACTGCGTCGCCTGCAAGTGCCCTCGATAAGGCTCGATCACATCCGCCACCGTCAGGACGTGAGCGAGCGGAACATCGCGCGTGAACTCTCGCACGTAGTCGTTCGCCGGCTTCAGAACGATCTCCGCCGCACTTCCGATCTGGATGATCTGCCCGTCTTTCATGATCGCGATGCGATCCGCGAGCCGTATAGCCTCCAAGAAATCGTGAGTGATGAAAACGATCGTTTTCTTCAGCAAGGTCTGCAGGCGCAAGAACTCGTTCTGCATCTGCCTACGTATTAGCGGGTCTAGAGCCGAGAATGGTTCATCCAGGAACCAAAGCTCTGGCTCAACAGCTAGTGACCGAGCGATGCCGACACGTTGCTGCTGTCCTCCCGACAATTGCGCAGGGAAAGCGCACTCGCGGCCCTTTAGCCCTACCAACTCGATCATTTCTGACGCGCGACTTTCACGCCTCTGACGGTCGACGCCTTGCACCCTCAAGGGAAATGCCACGTTCTCAAGGACCGTCAGATGGGGAAGCAGGCCAAAACTCTGAAACACCATTCCCATTCTGCGACGTCGGATTTCGATGAGCCGTTTGGGACTGGCCTCGAGGAGATCCTCGCCGTCGAAAAGGATCTCGCCATAACTCGGCTCGACGAGCCGCGACAGGCAACGGATAACTGTTGATTTGCCTGAGCCGGAGAGCCCCATAATGACGAAAATCTCACCGGCATGCACGTCGAATGAGACGTCGATGGCTGCCGGCACGCAGCCCGACGAACGCAATGCCGCGACGGCACTCGCGCGCTCCGGAGTGTCGCGCATTTGATAGATACCGCTATCCATAGGGCCATAGCATTTCCAAATGTTACGGCAGGAAAGCTTGACCTTGCGATCTTTGGCCGACCCAATTTGATCGTCCAGGAAGTAAGTCATACCGTGTCCTTCCATTCGAAGAGCGAAGCGCCGATGTCAGCTGTTGGGGCGTTAGCTGTTGGAGCGGCGCGCCGACACGTACCCGCAACGGATTACTTAACCGCGGCATCGACCCATTTCTGCCAAGTATCCTTGTTCTTCTCCACCCAGGCTTGAGCTACCTCATCGAGCGTGTGATTGTGGACATCAATCGCCGAAATCATCGGGATCTGTTCTTCGTCGGTCATCTGGTAATTCTGCAGAAACCGATACGCTGCTGGCCATTTCTTCTCCATTCCAGACCAAGCGACTTTGATAATTTCTGAATTGGGCAGTGCACAGTCACCTACCTCATTCGGATTTGGACCCCACTTCGGATCATCCATGCACGCGGGCTCGTACTTAGGCATCTCAACCCACTCGAGATCGAGCTCGTTGAAGAGCCAGTGCGGCGACCAGAACATCGCAATAATGGGCGTCTTCTTAAGCGCCGCAGCCTTCAATTCCGATACGAGCGCGCCCTCGCTGCCCGCGGACACCGCCTGCAGTTGAAGATCGAGACCTTTGATCATCGCCTCGCTATGCGAGCCCCAGTCAGGAGGATAGTCCAAGATGCGACCTTTCGGCAGCGTATCCGCGGTGGCCATCGCCTGCACGCAGGCACTGCTCTTAAGCGCCTCCCAATTCGGCAATCCTGGACAGATATCCTTCATGTAAGAAGGATATAGCCAACCTTCGCGAGCTTTGAGACCGAGGTCGCCGACCTCAACGACCTTGCCGGATTCCTTTGCCTTTGGCCACGTTTCGCCGATGTTGCTTAGCCATATCTCAAGAGCGGCGTCAGCTGTGCCGTCGCTGAGCGCCGTAAACTGAGGCAGATAGCCTGCCGTCACGTACTCAACCTTGTAACCCATGCGCTCCAGAATAATTCCAGCGATTTTGGTAGTGACGTGCTGCCCTGTCCATTCATTAAGCGTGAGCTTAATCGGCTCCTTGGTTTCAGGAATAGACGCCCCATAAGCTGGCGGCATGGCTAAGGTTCCCACAAGGGACAGAGCGATCGTCACGGCTGACAGTCTCAGTGCACCAAACATTCTTCGACCCTTCATTCGAGTGGACCTTCTTTCGCTGCCGCAGACAAGTTAACGTGATGTGAGAAGGCTACAAGCAAGGATTTCTTGGGCCCCAGCATTACCACCGGTTATGTTAGAGGTGGCGATCGAACGCCGCGGCGTGGTGTAGCTGACTGCTTTGGTCGCCGTGCTATCCGGCATGGGTCAGGCTGATCAGCGCGCCACGGCTGGCAGGCTGACGAGGGATTACGCTCAGTTGGCCGACTCTTCCAAGGTCATCTAGCGGGCTCCACAGCACTGCCCATTCATCGTTCTCTTCGAGCAGGATTGCGCCCTAGGCCGCGTCCCTACAATGACGCGCCGTCGCCGACCAGATCCAAATGAAGGCGCCAAAGGTGGCGACGATCACGGACAATGCCGAGCCCGACGTGTTGGCCTACATGCCCTCCCGAAGGAACACGCGCCAAGCTCGACTAGCCGATCAAACGTCTTAACGGCAAGATCAAGCGGCGCACCGAGGCCGTCGGAATCTTCCCGAACGATGATGCCATCGTGCGCCTCGTCGGCGGTCGAGGAAGGCTTTCACTTGGAAGAGCAGCTGTGTCGGTCTTGAGCAAAAGCTGATAGTCAGACGGCGACGGTGGTCGGGCTCACGTGGCGCTTCCCGCGATAATGTTGAATCCAGTGGAAATTGTGGAAGCTGAGCCCGACCTCGACTTCACGAGCTTTGGCCTTATGCCGGATTTTTGAGTTCCCGATAGTGGAACAGGAAACCCACACCTTTCGCCGTCGCTGAATCGCTGTCGGGCATCAAAAGGGTCGCGATGGCGTCTCATCCGCCATCGCAGCCAACGCGGTCCAAAGGAGCGGCACCGCGGATCTACAGCCCTGGGGTGGACAGCGCTGCCCACGAGCTACCCAGACCGAATTCACGACCGATAAGCACACAAGCAAACATGGGATGCAGTAAAGCAGCTATCCGGGTTGGCATTCCATGCGAGCAGGTCAACGAGTTCCCGCTGTCGGAACCCCATTCTGTCTGTCGGCCTCAAAGGTCGAGAACACCCAGTTGCAGAACTTTTCTACGGCTGGGTTGATATGTTCCGTCTCATGCATGACGACATGATAGCCGAGCTTCGTCTTTACGAACTGGTTGACAGGACTGACCAGCCGCCCGCTTTTCAAGGAGTCGTCTATGACATACCTCCAGCCGAGAGCGACGCCGTCGCCAGCCTCCGCAGCCTGAATTACTAGAGCATAATTATTTATAAGCAGTTTGTGGTGCTCTCGCGGGACCTCGACATTATTCATGCTGAGCCAGACGCGCCAGTTCATCCAATCCCAACGCTCGTCTTCATGCTCAATGAGCGGGAAGTTCATCAATGACTGCGGCCCGCTGACTGGCCCATACTTCTCGATACACGAAGGGCTGCAGACCGGTACGATCTCTTCTGGGAACAGCATCCGCGATTTGAAACCTGGCCAGTGTCCATTGCCATGTATGATCGCGACGTCGACACGCTCGCGCAAACAATCCTCCTTGTCTGACACAATAAGTCTCACCGATATCTCCGGATTCAACCCGAAGAACGTCGGCAGTCTTCGCTGAAGCCAGAGTCCGGCGACTGCTTGATCTGTCGCGACCACGAATGTTGCCTGCGGCACGTTGCGTATCTCGTTCGTGGCATCGCAAATATGCGCCAAGGCCAAGTGTACGCTGTGCTGATACATCCGACCTTCCGGGGAAAGTTCGACGTTACGATGCCCGCGGGTGAACAACCGGATTCCAAGATTTTGCTCAAGGTTTCGAATCTGTCTGCTGACAGCTGCCTGCGTAACGTTCAGTTCATTGGCTGCAAGCGTGAAGCTCATGTGACGTGCAGCGGCATCGAACATCACGAGAGCGTCCAGGGGGGGCAGCTGCTGCCGCAGGCTAGGCATAATGAAAAGTTATCCTACGCGATGAAAAATCATCATTTGACGAAGCAAGTCAACCATACCACCCTAGCTCGCATTACCGCAACTGTTTCCACCTAGAGAAACGCGGAGCGTAAAATGTCCTCGATGGCACCAAACCGGAGTTCTGACGCCCACGCCGCTTACATCACGGCACAGAAAAACTGCTTGTCAGGCTCCGCGCCCTTTCACAGTCCGACTGAAGCGCTCCTGGCCTATGTGGGAGCGTTTGAGTCGAAAGACGCGGGCTTCATTGAGAGGACGACTGCGTCGGGGTCTCTTATCGAGATTCCTATGTTGAAGCCCAACCGTTTAGTCGGCCAGGCCGAGATCCGCGCAGGACACGAACAATCATTCTCCACGATCAAAACAGCCGCGTTCGAGATTTCACCGCCGGCCGCCAACAATAGCATCTCTATCGCAATGGGAACGCTATCCATCGAGCGCATTAACGGTCAGAGAGACACGCATCCTCTGAGCATCGTCGCCGAAACGGATAGTGGAAATCTCAGGAGACTGAGTCTGTACTTCGATGCTCGTTACTACAGGCTCTGGTCAGACAAGGCTATTCTCTGATGTTTTCACTGCGCAAGCTAAGCGCTATCTGGGAGAATTGATAAATGACACCTACCGCTGCATTCCAGGCGTTCTGCAATGCCTACGCCGCAGGAAATTACGATGCCATGGCCGCGCTTTTTACCGATGACGGAGTCTTCGACGCGCCGAATATCGAAAAGCCAGCCGCGGGTCGCGACGCCATACGCAAACAGTTGCGCATCCTCTCGCACGCGCAGAAAGACGTCTCGACAACAATCCGCAATTCCGTCGACGCCGGTGACAAGGGCTATATCGAGGCCTCTTTTGAAGCGGCCGTTGTTGGCGCCGGCGGAAAGATCAACGGTGCGCAGGTGCGGACCGACTTCCATTTGGTCGCCGCCGTCGAGATGAGAGACGGTCAGATTTTGCGCCTGACGGAGCATTTCGATCGACGTCCCCTCTATCCCGAGGAGCGGCAGCGCATGTGGATGTTCAATCGTCGCACGCCATATTGGCAGAAGACAGTTGACGCAGAATGTCAGGAGTGGACCGTCTACAACAATATGCATTTCCCGACTATCTACAGCCGTATGCCCTACGAGGATTATGCGGCTCTAGTCGAGGACGTAACTTTGTGGGATGTCGGCCTTGAGCGCCAGACGCAGATCAAAGGACCGGACGCTCTCGCCTTCTTTGACTATTTGTCCTGCCGTGACATGTCCAAAATGGCTGTCGGCGACTGCATGTATGCTCTGATCTGCCACGACGATGGCACACTCATGGCCGACCCGGTCTGTTTTCGACCCTTTGACGATACTATCTGGCTTTCACACGGCAACGCGGATGTCACTTTCTGGGCTCGCGGTATCGCGATGAACAGCAAATGGGACGTGGACGTCTCCGAGCCAGACATCGCGCCAATGCAGGTGCAAGGACCTCTCGCCCAGGAAGTTTTGGATCCAATCACCGAAGCCAATCTCAATGATCTCAAGAACTATAAGTGCGTCGTCACGAAGGTCGCTGGATACGATGCCGTCGTTTCCCGCACCGGTTGGAGCGGCGGTTTCGGTTACGAAGTTCTGCCGCTGGTGAGCTCCGTTGACGGCCCTGCGATTTGGGACGAGATATTGAAGGCCGGCGAACCTTACGGGCTGAAGGTGACCGGGCCGATCTGGCAGCGCGCAATCGAACGTGGCGTCACTGACTTCAACTATTACATGGGGTCAGGCATCAACCCGCTAGAGGACGTCGCTTCCAAGTTCGTGCATCTCGACAAGCCGGTGGACTTCGTTGGCAAGGAGGCTTTGAAGAAGATAAAAGCCGCCGGCGTCAAACGGCACTCCGTCGGCCTCTTTATTGAGGCCGAAGTTCCGCGCCTGGAGTGGTTCTGGAGCCTCAGGGACGACAAGGGCCGCGTGGGTGAAGTTCGTTGGGCGGCACATTCTTTCGCCCTGAACCGCAGTCTCGGCATCGCCATCGTCGACTCGGAAATCAAAGTGGGCGATAGGGTGACGATCGAGACTCCTTACGGCAAACTGGCTGCCGAAGTTACGACGATCCCTTTCGTATCAAAATCCTCCTAAGCAACGTCAAGTAGATCCAGCCTATAGACGGGATCTCCACCGCGCGAGTCACCGAACGCGCCGGCTTTCCATTTGCGGTTCGAGCCAGTCAGCAATCGAAGCGACCGCGATCACGGCAGCAGCGGTATCAGCCGGGTTCACTCGTCATCTCGGCGCCAGCCACGTGGACCTGTCAGTCTGCGCAAAATCTATGGCACATAGCAATTCTTAGGAGTTCCGATGAACATCCTTTCACCAGAAACCAGACGTTCAAGTATCGTCGCGAACCTCGTTGCACACGGGTCGAAGGATGGGGCTATCCGCCGATCGACTATCGGATCAGTTTCCGCAACCGCGCAACCGCGCGCCCAAAGATTCGTGAGCATCCCGTGCACGTCATCGTGGCGCATGGTGAGATTTCCAGGACCGGTGGCGAAGCCTTTTTGCGGCGTGCCTTTTCATGGCTGCTCCAGTAGTCGCAACGTCGGCAATCGGACGATCGCCGAATGGCAGCTATTCGCCGACCTTCCACAATACGAGACGGTCGTCTTCCGGCCAAGCCCCGCCTTTCCTTGGTCGCCTATGGACTTGCCGCGATATCCTCTGCAAGGCGCGCCAAATACAATCCCATCCGGCATTGTCCCACACCGGTGTCACGAGGTCGGGCAAGCCGCCGAAGGAAGGTTGGCTCAAGCCCATTGCGCATTACCGTTTTCAAGCTATGATAAAAAGCGTCATTCTTGGAAACGATATGAAAAAAAACTCCAAAACTGAACTGGCGACCACTGAGGATGTCGCCGCCATCGCCCATCTGCTGAGTTGCGCCTTCGGTTTCAGCAAGGCCCGTTCGCAGGAATACCTCACCAATATCGGCCTCGAAACGTTGCGGCTCATCCGCGGCGAGGACGGTCGTCCGGTGGTCTGCGCGGGGCTGCTTCAAACGGCGCATGTCTTCCATCGCAAGCCCGTGAAGGCAGCTAATATCGTGCATGTCGCGATCGCGCCGGAGCGGCGTGGGCAGGGGCTCGCGGTACCGTTCGTCGATTCGCTCTGCGACGAGGCCGCGAAGAACGGTGCGGTCATCGCCACGCTCTTTGCGTCGACGCGCCCAGTCTACCGTAAGGCCGGCTTCGAGCTTGCCGGCCAGGAGGTCGTTTACGAGGCCGAGACGGCAGCGTTGCCTGCTACGAGCCGGCTCGCCTTCGAGCGCGTCGAACTTGATGATCCGCGCCTCGTTACCGCCTACGCCGAAAAGACGTTGCGTGAAGCCGGGTTGCTTGTAAGAGAAGCCGCACATTGGAACGAGCTGCGGCGCGCCCCGAACGACGCGCTCTCCGCATATCTGGCCGAAGGCGAGGCCGCCTATCTCATCCTCGACATGAGCAACAAGGCGCGGCTTGTGGTCCGCGACTGGTTTGCCGCTTCGCCCGAGGCCGCGCTCGGCCTGCTCTCCTTCCTCGCCCGCTTCCGCTCCGTCTATCCGGTAGTGCGCTGGCACGGCGCTCCGCACGACGATCTGGTGGCGGCGATGCCAGACAAGGGCTGGCGGCTTGCCCACCAGGAGGAGTGGCTGTTGCGGGTGCTTGACCCCGCCGCCGCCTTGCGCCAGCGCGGCTACCACATCGACGACGCGAGGCTCACGTTCCGTATCGGCGAGGCGGCTCTCCAGGTTGAAGTCAGTGGCGGCGCAGTCGAAGTGCGCGAGGCCGGCACATCCGGCCCGGCGGTGTCAGTGCAGGCAACAGCTTTCGTTCAGCTTTTCACAGGCTTTCGCAGCGCCTCGAAACTGGCGCAGTATGGCCTTCTTGCCGGCGACTCAGCTGACATACGCCGCTGTGATCAGCTCTTCGCCGGACCGCCGCCCTGGGTGGCAGAGCATTTCTGAGCACAACGGGCGAACCAGGAACGGTTTATGACACATGCGCTGATAGCCTCGCTGAGAGCGGCGGCCGGAGACATGACGCCGGCGCTGGCGCGAGTCGCCGAGACGGTGTTGGCGCAGCCAGACGCCACGCTGCGCCAGAGCATCACCGAGCTCGCCGAGGTGTCAGGATCGTCGGAGGCAAGCGTCATGCGCTTCTGCCGCGACCAGGGCTTTTCCGGCTTCCAGGATTTCAAGCTGGCGCTGGCCAAGGAACTGGCGACCGACGAGCGGGCGCGGGACATTGGCTCGCCATCCGACGACATCCAGCGGCTGGTGGAGACCGCGATCATCTCGCTACGCGAGACCGAGCAGCTGATCGTCCGCAAAGATGTCGCTACCGCTTCGCGAAAGCTCCTCGACGCCTCCGTAGTCGAGTGTTTCGGCATCGCCGCTTCCGCCGTCACGGCGCAATACCTTGCCTACAAGATGACCCGCATCGGCAAGTTTTCCCGCGCTCTGGGCGACGCGCATCTGGCGGTCATGGCGGCGGGAACCGCCCAGTCCGGCACCGTGCAGGTGGTGATCTCGAGCTCGGGCTCGACCATCGATGCCGTGCGCGTTGCCGATCTCGCCCGCTCGAAGGGCGCCTTCGTCATTGGGATCTCCAACCGCTCGAAGAGCCCGCTGATCGCTGCCTGCGACCTGGCCCTGATCGCTTCCTGGCCGGAGACCCCGCTCACTGGAGGCGCCTTCCCGTCAAAGATCAGCCAGCTGCTCATCGTCGATGCGCTAGTCGCCGAGATGACCAGGCAGGATCCGAAGCGGCTGGTCGAGCTCAGCCGCACAGCGGAGGTTGTGAGTGACCGCAGCTTCTGATTTGCCGGTGCTCGCCGTCGACATCGGCGGCACCAAGATAGCGGTAGCGGAAGTCACCGGCGACAGGATCGCCAAACGGTGGCAGGCGCCGACACCACGTACCGGCAGGGGCGACGATCTGATCGCGGCCATCGCCGAGCTTGCGCCGAAAAACGGTTTTGGCGCGGTCGCCGTCGCCACCACCGGCATCGTGCGCGACGGCGCGCTGACCGCGCTGAACCCCGAAACCCTGCCGATCGAGGACGGCTATCCGATTGCCTCGGCGATCGAGCGCGCCTTCGGCATGCCGCCGCTCGTCGTCAATGATGCGCAGGCTGCTGCCTGGGCCGAGTTCAGGCTCGGCGCCGGCAGAGGTTTTCGCAACTTCGCCTTCTTCACCGTTTCGACCGGCATCGGTTGCGGTCTTGTCGTCGACGGCCGGCTGGAAAGCGGCTCCACCGGGCTCGCCGGCCATGTCGGGCACGCGATGTCGGATCCCGGCGGGATCCCGTGTGGTTGCGGCCGGCGCGGCTGCCTGGAGACGGTTGCCTCGGGTACGGCCCTGGCGCGGGTGGGCAGTCAGCGCCTTGGCCGCAAAGTCGCGGCGCCCGACCTGTTCAAGGCCGCTGCGGAAGGCAACGGCGTTGCCGCCGAAATCATCACCGCCGCAGTCGTTGCGCTAGCCAACGCCTTTGCCGACCTGACGGCTGCGGTCGATGTCGACTGCTTTGCCGTCGGCGGCGGCGTCGGTCTGGCCGACGGCTTTATCGAGGCGCTGCAAGCGCGCTCGCTCGACCTGCCGCGCGTGTATCGTCGTCCCATCGTTGCCGCGCTGGCCGGCGCCGATGCAGGCCTGCTTGGCGCCGCCTTCCTGGCCCGCCAGTACCTCTGACGGAAATTTTCATCAAAAATAATTTATTGACAAAAACTTTCATCTGCGATTGGTTAAAGGGGTAATGCTCTTCCAGGAGATGCCCCCGGTGCAGACCAAGCAGGGCGATTTGCTCGCCACACTCGATGGAACAATGGTCGTGTCCTGCCAGGCCGAGCCCGGCCTGCCGCTCGACGCTCCCGGCCACATCGCCGCCATGGCCCGTTCCGTCGTTCTGGGCGGCGCGTCCGGCGTGCGCATCGAGGGTGCAGCGAACCTCACCGCCGTCCGCGCGGCGGTCGATGTCCCCATCATCGGGCTGATCAAAACAAAGCGCGGCGACACCGAGGTCTATATTACGCCGACGCTGGACGACGTCACTTCAGTCATAGCGGCCGGCGCCGACATCGTGGCGATCGACGCCACCGGCCGCCCGCGTCTCGCAGAACTGAAGGCAATGTTTTCAGCCGTCGCGGCGAGGGCACGGCTGTCGATGGGCGATGTCGCGACGCTCGACGAAGGTAGGCGCGCGCTGGATGCCGGCGCCGACCTCATCAGCACCACCATGGCCGGCTACACGGACTATTCCAGCGACCAGCACGGCCCCGCCTTCGGTCTGATGGAGGAATTCGCTCGCGCCGGCCTTCCCTTTGTCGCTGAGGGCCGCATCTGGACACCGCAGGAGGCCGTCCGCTGCTTCGAGCTTGGCGCCCGCTTCATCGTCGTCGGCGGCGCTATCACCCGGCCCGATGCCATCACCCGCCGCTTCGCCGACGAGGTTGCCTCCTGGAGCGCCCGTCCGCAACTGAGAAGGAACCCGAGATGATCAAGCGCCGCCGCGTCGCCGTCATTGGTGCAGGCTTCATGGGCTCCATGCATGCCGGCATCTTCGCCACCATGGTCGGCTCAGAGCTCGTGGGCATCGTCGATCCCAACCGCGCGCTTGCCGAGGCCGTGGCGGCCAAGGCGCCAGGCTGTAAGGTCTATGACAGTCATCCGGCGCTGCTTGCCGCCGAGCGCGATCTCGACCTCGTCTCGATCTGCACGCCGGACAATCTGCATCTGGCGCCAGCCGTTGCGGTCGCCGAAGCTGGCATCAACGTCTTCGTCGAAAAGCCGATCTCGTCCAAGGTCGAGGACGCCAGGGCGATCATCGCCGCCTGCGAGGCGGCCAAGGTCAAGCTCGGCGTCGGCTATTTGCTGCGCTTCGATCCGCGCTATGCAGCCGCCAAGGAACTGATGACGTCGGGAAGGATCGGTGAGCCGATCCACATCTATGCGAGGCGCAACAGCGCCCGCACCGAAGGTCCGAAGCGCTATGGCGGCAAGCTGCCGCTGGCTTTGCATGTCACCGTCCACGATGTCGACATGGTGTTGTGGATGCTGGAAGGTCAGCAGCCGGTCTCCGTCTATGCGCAGCAGACAGACAAGCTGCTTGGCGCTTCCGGCACGCAGGACAGCATCGCGGCCATCGTGCGCTTTTCCGGCGGCACGGTCGTCAATTTCGAAAGCGCCTGGTCGCTGCCGTCCGGCGCGCGCCACATGATCGACGCGCGCATGGAACTCCTCGGCACGGACGGATCCTTCGAGGTCCAGTGCGGCGACAGCGGGCTCTACGTCGCCAGCAATGAGGGGTCGCGCGAGATCGATACCCAGCATTGGCCTCTGCTCAACGGCCGCATCGACGGCGACCTCGCGCGCCAGCTCAGTGGCCTCATCGACTGGCTGGACGGCGCTGCGATGCCGATCGCCACCGGTCGGGAAGCCCTTCGTTCGCTCGAACTCACCCTTGCCATGATGCAGTCGGCGGAGAGCGGCGAAATCGTGCGCCTCGGTTAGGCGCGAAACTGAACGAGGCCAGACGGCCCAAGAATGGGAGACGAAAACATGCTGAACAGACGCAATCTACTGATGCTCGGTGCGGCCGCCGCTACGCTGTCACTGCCCTCGCTGGCTTCCGCTGAGGACAAGCCCTTCAACGGCGTGCAGATATCGGTGCTGCTCGAGGGCCATCCGACCACCGACGCCATCCAGAAGATGCTGCCCGAATTCAAGGAAAAGACCGGCATCGACGTTGCGGTCGAGGTCGTTCCAGAGGCCGACATCACCGCCAAGGAACTGCTCGAGTTTTCGTCCAAGTCCGGCCGCTACGATGTCGTCCAGAACAACATCATCTACCTGCCGGGTTTCGTGAAGTCCGGCTACATCGTGCCGCTCGACGATTTCCTGGCCAAGTACAAGGAGAATTTCGACAAGGCCGATTTCGTGCCCGGCTACTTCAACACCAACGTGCTCGATGGCAAGCTCTATGGCCTGCCGGTCTATGGCGAGAGCACCTTCGTCATGTACCGCAAGGACCTGTTCGAGCAATACGGGCTGGCGGCGCCCAAGTCGTTCGAGGACATCGAGAACGCGGCGAAAACCATCTCGGAAAAGACCAACAAGCAGATCGCCGGCATCACCATGCGCGGCCAGCAGGGCATCCAGGGCGTCTATGTCTGGGCCGCCTACCTGTGGGGTTTCGGCGGCTCCTTCTTCGACGCGAGCGGCAAGTCGGCTCTGGCGACGCCTGAAGGCATCGCCGCGCTCGACGCCTTCACCAAAGTGCTGAAGGACTACGGTCCGGTCGGCGTCGCCAATTTCGGCTGGGAGGAAAACCGGCTGCTCTTCCAGCAGGGCAAGGCGGCGATCACGCTGGATGCCACCGTCAACGGCGCCTACAATGAAGACCCCGCCGTCTCGACGGTGGTCGGCAAGGTCGGCTACGTGCCGGTGCCGATGAAGTCGACCTCTCCCAAGGGCGGCTCGTCCTCGCTCGCGGTGCATTCCATGTATGTCTCGACCGAGTCGAAGAACCAGGAAGCGGCAGCCCTCTTCGCCGCCTGGGCGACCGCCAAGGAGCAGCAGCTGAAATCGATCGAGACCGATCCCAACTCCGGCGTCACCTCGCTCTCGGCGCTCAATAGTGACAGCTTCGGCAAGCGTTACGGCGCCTTCAAGGAAGGCATGATCGCCGCCATCAACGCTGGCAATCCGCAATATCTGCCGACGGTCGAGCAGGCGAACGAGATCATCAACAACACCGGCATCGCCGTCTCCAAGGCGCTTGCCGGAACCGCCAGCGCGGCCGACGCCTTGAAGGAAGCCGACGAAGCCAACAACGCTGCGCTCGCCCGCTAGGGTCGAGTGGCGTGCCCTGTCGCGTGCGCTCCCTGTGCGCGGCAGGGTGAAATCCTTTGAGAATTTCGATGAGATCCATAGCTGCAGCGTCTGATCCCACAAAACATTTCTTCCAGCCGATCATCGTCTGCCTGACGGTGGCGTCGGTGGCGCTGACGCTGTTCGTCATCTGGATCTCGTTGCATGATCTCTCGCTGATGCGGGCAGGGCGGGAGAAATTCGTCGGGCTCGACAACTACATCCGCTTCCTCGGCGATCCGCGCGCCATGGCCGCACTTTGGCGCACGGTGCTCTTTACTACCTTGGCGACTGTGATCGAGATCGCGCTTGGCCTTGCCGTCGTGCTCTTCCTGGACCGCGATTTCGTCATGAAGCGGCTGGTCAGGACGTTGCTCCTGGTGCCCATCATCATGACGCCTGTGGTCGTCGGGCTCACCTGGCGCTTTCTCTTCGATCCCGCCACCGGCATGGCGAACTATGTTCTGTCGCTGGTGGGCATCGCCCAGGTCGACTGGCTGGGCAGCCCTCAGATCGCGCTGTTTTCGGTGCTGATCGCCGACATCTGGCAATGGACGCCCTTCGTCATCCTCCTGGTGATGGCCGCGCTTGAATCGGCGCCCACCGATCCGCTAAATGCGGCCCGCGTCGATGGCGCGCGCGAATGGCAGGTCACCTGGTACGTGCTTCTTCCCATGCTACGCCGCGCGCTCGCCATCGTCGCGCTGATAAGGGCGATCGACAGCATCAAGGCCTTCGACCTGTTCTACATCATGACGCGGGGCGGCCCGGCGCTGTCGACTGAGACGCTGAACTATTATGGCTACATCGTCGCGTTCACCAATTTCGATATCTCCTACGCGTTGGCGATCGCCATCATCCTGACGCTGTTCACCAACGTCGCGCTGCTGACCATGTACAGCGTGCTCTTCCCGAAGACGGGAAACCGCTGATGGCGAGGCGCGCGCTGTTCTATGTCGGACTGGTCCTGCTTCTGCTGGCGGTGCTGTTCCCGCTCTACTGGGTCGTGGTCACGTCCTTCAAGACGACGCGCGATGCCTTCGCCATTCCACCGGTCTGGCTGTTCAGCCCGACGCTCGACAACTATCGCACCGTCTTTGCCAATCGCGTCTTCCTCAGCGCTTTTGCCAATTCTTTCATCGTCTCGATCCTTTCCAGCGCGCTGGCCGTCGCCGTCGGCTCCGTCGCCGCCTATGGCCTGGCGCAGCAGCCGGCGGATCTGCGTCGTGCGCGTGAAAAATTCATTCTCAGCCTGCGCATCGCGCCAGCGCTGCTCTTCGTCATTCCGATGTATTATCTGGCGACCCGCATCGGCGCACTGAACAAGCACTGGCTGCTGATCGCCGCCTACGCCTTCGTCAACGTGCCCTTCGCCATCTCGCTGCTCATCACCTTCTTCGACGACATCCCGAAGGAGCTGCGCGATGCCGCCCGCGTCGACGGCGCGCGCGAATTTAGGGTCTTCTGGCACGTCTATCTGCCGGCCGCGTGCGGCGGCATTGTCGCCACGCTGATCCTGTGCGTGCTGTTCACCTGGAACGAATTCTTCGTCGCCTTGGTGCTTACAGGCCGGGATACGCAGACGCTACCAGTCTCGATCACTTCTTTCCTGACATTCCAGGGCATCCAGTGGGGCGCGCTCACCGCGGCCGCCACCCTCATCATGCTGCCGATGATCGTGCTCGGCATCCTGGTGCAGGGGCAGGTCGTGCGCGGCATGACGCTTGGCAGCGTGAAGGGCTGAAGATGGCGCAACTGTCGATAAGGTCGGTATCGAAATCGTATGGCGCGGTCAGCGTGCTTGATGACATCTCGGTCGAGGTGGAAGAGGGCTCCTTCGTCGTGCTGCTCGGGCCGTCGGGGTGCGGGAAATCGACGCTGCTCCATGCGGTGGCTGGCCTCAACCCGATTGATTCCGGCACCATCGTCATTGGCGATCGCAACGTCACCAATCTTCCGGCGCGGGAACGCGACGTGGCGATGGTGTTCCAGTCCTACGCGCTCTATCCGACGATGACGGTGGCGCAGAACATCGCCTTCCCGCTGAAGATGCGCGGCCTCGACCGCAGGACATCCGACGAGAAGGTCACCGGCGTGGCGCGCCTGCTGCAGATCGAGCCGCTGATGTCGCGCCTGCCGCGCGAGCTTTCCGGCGGCCAGCGCCAACGCGTCGCCATTGGCCGGGCACTCGTGCGCGATCCTCGCCTGTTCCTGTTCGACGAGCCGCTCTCAAATCTGGATGCCGCCCTGCGCACCGAACTCAGGGCTGAGATCAAGCGCCTGCACCAGTCGATCCGCCGCACCATGGTCTATGTCACGCATGACCAGACCGAGGCGCTCACGCTCGCCGACAAGATCGTCGTCTTGAAAGCCGGCAGGATCGAGCAGACCGGCACGCCGCTCTCACTCTACGACGATCCGGACAACGCTTTCGTTGCCGGCTTCATCGGCACGCCGCGCATGAATTTCCTGAAGGCGACGGTGGTTGATGACGGCAAGGCGCTTGCCGCCGGCGAGGCCAAGGTGGATATCTCGCATTTGAACACAAGGCTGGAGAACGGCAGGACCGTCAAGCTCGGCATCCGGCCGGAGCATCTCGACGAGAAGGAGGGCGTGGCGCTCACGCTCGCCGTCGACGTTACCGAGCGCCTCGGCTCAACCTCCTATGTGCATGGCGCGCTGCCGAGTGGCGAGACCGTGGTCGCAGAACGCCGCGAGGACCAGCCGCGCTTCGGCGACACGATCACACTGCGCTTCCAACCCAGGCGCGCCCGCGTCTTCGATGGAGAAGGTAGTCGCATTCGCTGAGCCACGGCGGTGGTTTGCGCACAGCCGATTCGCTAGAAAGGCGGGCTTACAGTCTGACCCATCCGAAACCGGACTGTCTGCTCGCGGCCCACTTTCGGACGTTCGGAGGCGATGGCGAACACCTCCCGCACGAGGCCGAGCAAGAGGCAATCCGAGAAATGGTCGCGTTCCGGGCTCCGGAAAGCCCCCTGAGCGACATGGCCGACACTGCGCGCGGGCCGGAATGCGAAAATGGGGCCGTGGTTCTGATCAGCAAGTTTTGGTAATGAGATCAACGGAAAAACGTGACAGCAGCATCAATTCCGTTCCCAAATCGCTTTCGCGAATTCGCCATACAGAGGGGCCCACGGACATTTTCCATAGTGGGAATAGTCTTCCAGGATTTCGGCTCCCGGTCCGATATCATGAAGCGCTAAGCTTTGAAGTTTGGTTGGGTCGTCGACGGAGTTGGGGGTGAATGAATGGTTGGTGAATTGTGCTCCATCCAGGATCAAAATAAGCCGGTTAAGACCACTCGGGTAGTAGCTATAATGCAAAATGGCGTCCAGAAGCCCATTGACAAGAACGGTACGGGGCAAGGAGTCAATAGCTTCGTATTGATCTCGCTCTATCACCAGCACATCTTGCGAACGCGCCTGCCACCAAACTGTCCCCTTAGGGATGAAGCGTCTCGCGAACACACCCCAACCATGCAAGGCGCTAGCGCGAACTTCCGTCAGCTCGCTAAAAGGATTATGGGCAAAAACAATTTCGTTTTGCATCAGCAAACTCCTGCGTAACGGATGGTTCGTTGGACTCGGGAAATCGACGATGCGGCTCTACTATCGTAATTAGCATCTTGCTCCGAAGGAAGGCTTGTGTGATGCATCATTACTGTATAGTCGCTTCGGTCGGGATCATGCCGTCGATAAACCGACGCCTCGGGTCAGAGGATCATGTGCAGCGCCCTTTGTCAAAGGCCGCTCCGCTTCACAGCAACCCACTCTTTGCTGACTTCGTTGTTTGCAGGTCATGGAGTTTCTGGTTCGCGGCACGCAGTCTTCCACCCAACACCCGGCAGATCTGCAGCAGAATACCCGGCCGCTGCCGGGCAAGGTCCTCGAAATGCGAACGCTCCAGCACAAGGCAGCTTGCGTACCCGACCGCAACTATATCCGCCGAGCGCTCACCTTCGCCGAACAGCGCCATCTCTCCGAACATCGAGCCGGGTTTCAGCGTTGCAAAGTCGGTGAAGCCCGAAGGACCGCGCTGTCTCACTTTGACTTCGCCTTCAAGGAGGACAAAAAGCTCCTCGCCATGCGCGCCCTGCTTGACGATAACCTCGTCGGATAGGTAGTCGGTGCGCTTCATGACCTGTTGCACTGCATACAAATCGTCGAGCGAGCAGCTTTCGAAAATTGGCACATTGCGCAGGAAAAGCAGGCGGTCGAGCAAACCGTGTTCGGCATTCGGCATATCGGACTCCAATGATCGTGCAGCCACAGCGGCCCGGCGTAGCCAGGGCAACGAGGAGGTGCTCATGGCATCGAGCACGGTTTTGATAGGCAGGGTCTTGCCACGCTTGGCCGTATCACCGTCAAGCAGTGGGATGAGCGGCGTCACCAACCGCCGCTGGTCGACGGCGGTAATTGCCTCTGCCGCGCGAGCACGCATACGCTCGTCGCGGGCGCTCAGGAAGCGCCGGATATAGCTGACCGTCTGTTTGTGGCCGAGGGCAGCAAGCGTCGCCAGGACCTCGTCGATCGCGGCCTGATTGGCCTCTGCCATTGCAATTCTGGCGATCGCAGCCCAGGCGAGGTTGCTGTCGGGCACTGCCTGACGCCATTGGCGATACCTGTCAATACGGGGGAAGGCATCTTTCTGCAGATAGCTGAACAGGGCTTCGGTGGCGCCTACGTGGCCGAGCACCTCGATGACGGCGAGGCGGACGGATGGATTCTCGTCTCGCAGCATAGGCAATACCGCTGCCACGGAATCCTTGCGGGCGACCAATGCCGCGATTGCGACGCGGCGTACTGATTCATCCCGATCCGTCAGCCCGACAGCGATACGCTTCGCCGGCCAGCCTCCTCGCACCGCCAGTTGATAACCAATCACTCGTCGTCCCGTGTCGTTGGAACGGACGGCTTCCTCGAGCAGGTCCTGGGGCAGACCAGTACTCCCGGGCTTGGAATAAGGCAGGGCAGCGATCGTCTTGACTATGACCTCTTCAAGCGAAGCATGATTGCGAATGATGCTGACGAGCATCGGCGTGAACGCGTCGTCGCACCGCGCGGCGGCGATCGGCAGCAGTGCCGTGGCTACCTCCAATTGAGACTGGGCCATCGTTACGAGCGCTTGCGCCGCTTCCGGCGATTTGCCGAGGCGTGCAGCCAAATCGAGCGCGATCATCACCGGTGCCTGATCCCGATCCTCGGGCAGGGATCGCCCCACTGCCACAAGGTACTGGGCGATGCGGACGCGGAGCACCGGTTCCGCATTGGGCCAGAGTGTCAGCAGATCTGCTGCATGCCGGTCGCCTCCACGAGCCAGGGCGATGACCGTTTCGTCGCCCGATGTCGTGAGTTTCTCGGTGATTGGTTCGAGGAATGGTCCTATCGAGGTATGGGCAACAATACGCAGAGCAAGGTCGGTCGCAGTTCTGTCCTGTCCACTTAGCATCACGACGAGGTCCGCACTGTTGCTCGCGGCGACGGCCGATGCTTCGCGTATCAGGAACTCGTCGCGATCGAGATCGACAGCCCCCTCTCGCAGTATCCCTACAAGCCCGCTGACATAGCGCCAGCCGATACTCCATCCGCATGCGAGGAAGCAGAGGCTAAGAACAACGCCGAGCACGCCGACACCGAAAAGACCTGCGAATTGCGCCACCACCCAGACCAGCAGCCCGGATACGGCCAATGCCATCGGATAGATCAGGCTGTCGTTGAAGGCGCGCAGCCGGCTTGCAAACCGCCCTGGAACTGCGTTGTAGTTTATTGCCGTGACCGGCGCATCGATATTCTTGGAAAGACCATCATAGACGACGTGCGCAAACATCGCGACCGGCAGCGCCGGACTGGCAAGCATGGCGATGAAGCTCACTCCGCACGCGGCTGGGAAAACAAGGTTCATGCGCGCGATGCCGAGCCGTTGCATCAGCGGGCTGGTCAGCCATAACCCGATCGCCACGCCAACAAAATTCAGGGCGCCGCTCATCAGTCCGAAGAACTTGGCAAGCGACTGTTCGTCCGGAAGACTGTCGGTGTAGATGTTGAAAACCATATACTCAGCGATGCATTGCGTAACAATATTCAGGAAAAGTGCGGTTGAAAGCAGGATTGCTATTAAAAATCCCCGCATCATGCTGCCGATGCTGCGAAGGTTTTCAAGTATTCCGGACTCTCCCTGCTCCTCCCTTTCGCCCGCCGGCTTCCAGCGGAGAGACAGCCAGGCCAGATGCGCGAGGCAGAGGCACAGTATCAGCGGCATGCCGAAGAGCAGCCAGAAGGGCGATACGAAACCTGCAAGCAAGCCGGCGAGGCTGCCACCCACCATGCCCCCTGCGGACAAGGCGACAGCGACACGCGTCGAATAGCGCGTCATTTCGCGCGCAGTCAGATAGTCGATCAACACCACTTGGAAGACGCTGTAGAGCAGCGACTCCAAACCGCTGATTCCTGCGTAGAGCGCATAGTCCGCTGCCGTACCGCCAAACCCGCTGGCGAGGATCAACAATGCTGTCATCACAATGACGGCGACCATGAACCGCTGCAGCAGGACAACACGGCTGCCGCGGTCGATCATCCGGGCATAGACAACCCACGCGGGAATCGAGACGAGAGCGAACACCATGTAGTAAATCGCGATCCCCTCGCCGCCTTGGGTCGATAGAAACCGGGCAGCCGCCAAGGAGGAACCGAAGGTGTTTGCGGTCGCGAGCAGGAAGGCGCTCAGTACGAGATGCCCGATGCGATCGTTGGGAATCGGCAGCCTGCGAAGCCTGCGAAGGAGCATTTCGATTCCCGAGGGGGCACTCATGGGTTTGGCCACTCGAAATCTTTTCCGCCTTGGTCAAACGTCGCATTCACGAATAGCTAAGTTGCGCCAATAGGGTCTCTTGGAACCAGACCATTTCATTGGCGCGAAGGATAGTGCCTTGCGGTAGAAGCGCTCCCAGAACGCACGACGGGAACCGGTGACCGGCAAATGTCACCTTTGGGTCACTCACGACATCGGAACTTGGGAGTTGAACGTCCGCTATCAGCCTTCCTACACCACAAGCGGACCTACTGCTTCCGGCCCCCAAGCTGCCGGGCGGCAATGCGCCCGAATGCGGACCTTTGTATCCTTCGCAAGAGCGGTCATTCAGTGGCGCGATGCGTAACTGCTACTCGCCTATTGCTTGGGAAAATACCCCCACCTGTCCTTAAGAAAGAACCGCACTAGTTTAGGCGATGGGACGCGCGCTGCAATTTTTGCTGGGCCGTCGTTGAGAAGTATTGTCGGACGTGGGCTTGAAAAGCCAACACCTTCGGGAGGAACCGATGACCAAAGCAAGTATCCAGACCAATATGAGGTCGCGCCGCAAGTTCCTTGGCGAGGCGGCCGTGGCAGCTGCGGCGATCGTTGCTGCGCCAAGCGTCGTCAAGGCGCAAGGGCCGGTCAGCATGCGCTGGCAGAGCACATGGCCTTCCAAGGATATCTTTCACGAATTCGCGCTTGATTTCGCCAAGAAAGTCAACGACATGACGGGCGGCGACCTCAAGATCGAGGTGCTGCCGGCGGGCGCCGTGGTGCCTGCGTTCGGCCTGCTTGACGCGGTGTCGCAAGGAACGCTTGATGGCGGCCACGGCGTGCTCGTCTACCACTACGGAAAGCAGACGGCGCTAGCGCTCTGGGGATCCGGCCCGGGCTTTGCCATGGACGCCAACATGCTGCTGGCCTGGCACAAATACGGTGGCGGGAAGGAGCTCCTTGCAAAGCTCTATGATTCCATAGGCGCCAATGTGGTTTCCTTCCCCTATGGACCGATGCCGACACAGCCGCTCGGCTGGTTCAAGAAACCGGTTTCCAAGGTCGAAGACATCCAAGGCCTCAAGTTCCGTACCGTTGGCATCTCGATTGACGTCTTCACCGGCCTGGGTGCGGCCGTCAACGCGCTACCTGGCGGTGAAATCGTTGCGGCAATGGATCGCGGCCTGCTCGACGCGGCCGAGTTCAACAACGCCTCGTCCGATCGGGTGCTTGGTTTTCCGGACGTGTCCAAGGTCTGCATGCTGCAGAGCTATCACCAGAATGCGGAGCAGTTCGAGGTCCTGTTCAACAAGGCGAAATACGACGCCCTGCCCGATCAGATGAAGGCAATCATCACCAATGCGGTCGAGGCAGCCTCGCAGGACATGGCCTGGAAGGCGATCGACCGTTATTCGAAAGACTATTTGGAGATGCAGACGCAGGACAAGGTCAAATTCTACAAGACACCGGAAGCAATCCTCAAGCGACAGCTGGAGGTCTATGACGAGGTCGTGAAGAAGAAGGCGGCTGAAAACCCGCTGTTCAGGGAGGTCCTTGAGTCGCAGATCGCCTTTGCCCGGCGGACAACACAATGGGAACAGGACGTAGTCGTCAGCCGCCGCCTGGCCTTCGATCATTACTTCGGACGTGGCGGGGCAGCAAAGAATATCTGAAGCACAGTTTGAGCCGGCAAGGCACCATCGGGGCCATGACCGAACGGTGCCTTGCCTTCTTACCGACACTCACTCTGGCCAACACTCTGGCCATCCGGCTGCCTCGCATGAACGTCCAGCAGTTCCTGAATACAGTCGATGCAATCAGCGCGTGGGTCGGCAAAGCCGCGGCGTGGCTGATCATCGGGCTGATGACGCTGGTCTGCGCCGAGGTCTTCAAGCGCTACATCCTGAACATGCCCACGGCGTGGATATTCGACGCCAGCAACATGTTGTACGGCTCGCTGTTCATGCTCGCCGGAGCCTATGCGCTGGCGCAGAATGCCCATGTGCGCGGCGACTTTCTCTACAGCTCGATGCGACCCCGGATCCAAGCCGCGCTCGATCTTTTGCTGTACGTGGTTTTCTTCCTGCCGGGGATCGCGGCCCTCGTCTATGCAGGCTACGACTATGCCGCGATTTCATGGCGGATCGGGGAGCATTCGACCGTGACAGCGGAGGGTCCGCCGATCTACCAATTCAAATCGGTCATTCCGCTGGCCGGCGCCCTGGTGATGCTCCAGGGCGTGGCCGAGATCGTGCGCTGCATCGTCTGTCTCAGGACTGGGCAATGGCCCAGCCGGCGCAAGGACGTTGCAGAGATCGACGTCGTGGAGGGACAGCTCGCGCTCAGCGAATATGTGGATGAAGGGACGCGCAAGACCGCCATCGCGCGCGCACAAAAGATAGACGAGGAAGCACGCCAGCGCGGAATGGGTGGAGACCTGCAGAGTTGAGCGATCCAGCCCTCGGACTCACGATGCTCATGCTCATCGTGGTCGTCATCGTAATGGGTTTCCCGACAGCCTTCACGCTGATGGGCCTTGGCATGTTTTTCGGGTTCTATGCGTTCTACAACCCGGCGGAGCACTGGATCGACAACCGCGTCTTCGATCTGATGGTCGAGCGCACTTATGGGGCAATGACCAATGACGTCCTGATCTCCATCCCGCTTTTCGTGCTCATGGGATATGTGATGGAACGCGGGGCGCTGGTCGACAAGATGTTCTACAGCATCCAGCTTTCGTTCCGACGGGTACCGGCGTCGCTGGCCATTGCTACGCTTATCGTCTGCACCTTCTGGGGCATCGCCAGTGGCCTCGTCGGCGCCGTTGTGGTCCTGATGGGGGTGATTGCCTTCAATCCGATGCTGCGCGCCGGATACGATGTGAAGCTCGCTTCCGGCGTGATCACCGCGGGCGGCACGCTGGGCATCCTGATCCCGCCCTCGGTCATGATCATCGTCTATGCGGCGGTTGCAGGCCAGTCCATCGTGAAGCTCTATGCCGCGGCGATGTTCCCCGGTTTTTTCCTCGCTTTCCTTTATCTCGTCTACATTCTTGGCTGGGCGATAATCAATCCGAAGATCGCCCCGCCTTTGCCGGAGGATCAAACAAGGGTTCCGGTGCCGGCGTGGATGCGAAGCTTTCAGACAGTTTACTCGCGCAACATGCTTGTTGGACTTCTTTCCGCATTGTTCTCGCCGTCCAAGGCGACGGCGCTCGAGACGGAGAGCGGACGCCTCACATATTGGAAGCTGTTCAAGAATTTCTGCGCTGCGCTGGTGCCCTTCGCCTTGATAGTACTCACCCTCTTGCTGGTGTGGTGGTATGTCGTCATCTATCCGCAAGCATCGGCCGACGTCGAAGCTCCAGCCGGATTGGAGCAGCTCGGTGCTCCGGCGGTGGAGGAACTCGGCGCACCCGCGGTGGATGCAGGGCCGGCAACCAGCTTCTACATCACCTTCGGCATCATCGCGGCACTCGCCGCGGTGGTGCTCGTCCGCTACTACCGGAACATGACCGCCGAACGGCTCGAGATCCTGAAGCTCCTGGTCTCGTCGGTCATGCCGCTGGGCATACTTACCGTCGTCGTGCTCGGCGTCATCCTGTTCGGAATCACGACGGCGACCGAGTCCGCGGCAGTCGGCGCCGCTGGTGCCTTTCTGCTGGCGTTCCAGGCCCGAACGCTCGACTGGAAGCGCATCAAGGAAGCAGTGTTCCTGACGGCGAAGACCACAGCCATGGTTTGCTGGCTCTTTGTCGGCTCGGCGCTGTTCTCCGCCGTTTTTGCGATCCTCGGCGGCCAGGCACTTCTCGAGCAATGGGTGCTGTCGCTCGACTTGTCGCCCGTGCAGTTCATGATCCTGTCTCAAGCGATCATATTCATTCTCGGTTGGCCGCTCGAATGGACCGAAATCATCATCATCTTCGTGCCGATCTTCCTGCCGATGTTGAAGCACTTCAACATCGACCCGATCCTCTGGGGGGTTCTCGTCTTCGTGAATTTGCAAGCGGCGTTCTTGTCACCGCCGGTAGCGATGTCGGCGTTCTATCTCAAGGGCGTTTCCCCACCGCACGTCACCCTCAACCAGATATTCGCAGGCATGATGCCTTACATGCTGATCGTCATCCTCTGCATGATCCTCATGTATATCTGGCCCGGCATGGCGCTCTGGCTTCCGAACTATCTTTACGGCGGCTGAGAAAGACTCGGTTCTCGGACGCCTTCCGCGACAGCGCGTTTTCGGCCGCTTTGACCCACGGGATGTCCTTTTGAACGCCAAAGCAGGATCTCGGAGATACAGGTGATCGGAAGGTCTACTTTCGGGAATCGGCGCGAGCGAATGACGGGTCACAGTTCACGTCGACGCACGCAGGGCATGAAGGTCCGCTTCTGGCCTTCCGAGCCTCGAAGCCGCAAGTCCGCTTTCGGCACCAAACGCGACGTCCGAGTAGTGGCTTGGCGATGTCCGTAGCAACGTGCCCGCTCAGGCTGTTGAGCCGAACGGCAACGATCCATCCATCTCGGCCATTGGAATACGCCAGCGTGTGAGATCGGTGCCGTCGCGGCGGGGTGGCTTTTGGGCCCTACCGACCTGGCTAGTTTTCAGGAGACTGAACGTGAGCGTGACGAGCATCCCATCTTGCCTGAGGGCTATGCACTGGGGAGATTGGCCGCCTGATTTGCGAGGAGCGCAGGCGCATGGAGTGGGACGACCCTGATGCCAGTCATCAAGACAGTCATCAAGGCAGGCATGAAGAGGGTCACTATCGCCGGGTCGAGGTGATCACAGGCCGGCGGAAACGGCGCAACTGGACGCCGGCGGAGAAGGCGCGGATTGTTGCGGAAAGCGCGGAGCCGGGCGCCAACATCTCGGCTGTCGCGCGGCGTTGGGGGATCAATCGAGGTCTTCTTTCGGTCTGGCGACGGCACGTGGGGCTGGTGCAGGCGAAAGCGGCTGCGGAGACGACGCCAGCTCTGCAGTTTGTGCCAATTACAATCGCGGGCGAGGAGCGGCAGCTCGCGCATAGTGACGCACGGAAGAAGGAGGCGCCCAGGTCGACCGGTCGGATCGAGCTCGAGATCGGTGAAAGTCGCCTCGTCCTGACGGGCTCGGTCGATCCGGCCCTGGCGGCCGCCATCGTGGGTGCCTTGCGTGTGCCGCGGTGATTGCGCTAGCCGGCGACGTGAAGGTGGTGGTGGCGACGCAGCCGGTCGACTTCCGCCGCGGCATCAATGGCCTTGTTGCACTGGTCGCCTCGGCTCTTGCGGCCGATCCGTTCTGCGGCGACGTCTTTGTCTTCCGCCCCAAGCGCGGCGACAGATTGCGCCTTCTTTTTTGGGACGGAAGCGGCATGGTTCTGGTCTCGAAATGGCTCGAATCCGGGCGCTTCACCTGGCCGCCGATCCGCGGCGGCTCGATCCGGCTGACGCGCGAGGAGTTCGCCCTTCTGGTGGCCGGCCTCGACTGGACGAGGGTGGCGAAGAAACACGTCAAAAGACCGGTCAGAGCGGCGTGAAGTGACTGGATTTGCTTGAAGATTCGGGGCTGCTTGGTAGGGTTGATCATGTCGCCCCGCCCTGATTCGTTGCCATCGGATCCTGCCGAGCTGCAGAGAATCGTTCTGGCTCTTGAAGCCGAGAACGCGGAGCTGCGCGTCTATGCCGATCTGCTTCGGCAGATGATCTTCGGGGCAAAATCGGAGAAGCTGGCCGTCCTCGATCCGACGCAGATCGCGCTCGATCTCGGCGACCTCTGCGAGGTGCCGGCCGCGGCCAATGACGATGCCGCCGAAGACAAGGATCGTCCGCGACGCAAGCACCGGTCGGCATCGCGCAACATGGGTGCCCTGCCGAAGCATCTGCCGCGCTGCGAGGAAGTGATCGAGCCGCAGAGCACAGTCTGCTCCTGTTGCGGACTTTCCCTCCATCGCATCGGCGAGGATATCAGCGAGGGCCCTCGATATCGTTCCGGCACTGCTGCGCGTGATCCGCACGATCCGGCCCAAATACGCCTGCCGGGCCTGCGAGGCCCATGTCGTCCAGGCGCCGGCGCGAGCGCGAGTAATGGACGGGGGCATGGCAACGACGGCGCTGGTGGCGCATGTGGTTGTCTCCAAGTTCGCCTGGCATCTTCCGCTCTATCGCCAGTCGCAGATCTTCTCGGGTTACGGCATCCATCTCGACCGGGGCACGCTCGGCGGCTGGGTCGGACGGGCCGCCTGGTGGCTGAGGCCGCTTTACGATCGCCTGCTTGCCTTCATCCGCTCGCAGCCGCGGGTGTTCTGTGACGAAACGCCTCTGCCGCGACTTGATCCGGGACGCAAGCGGACGAAAGTCTGCCAATTGTGGGCGCAGGCCGTCGATGATCGTCCCTGGCAGGGACCGGCACCGCCGGCAGTCGGCTATGTGTTTGCAGAAAGCCGGGGAACCGGAGAGATCGAGACGCAGCTTTCAACGTTCGGCGGCATTCTCCAGGTTGATGGCTATGCGGCCTACAAGAGCCTGGCGAAGCGGCGGCGCAAGAGCAATATCGCACCCTTGCAGCTTGCCTTTTGTCTGGCCCACGCTCGGCGCAAGTTCGTCGAGGTGGTCAAGACGACGGGCTCGAGCGAGGCGCTGGCGGTGGTCGCCGCTATTGCCGAGATCTACCGGATCGAGCAATGCATCCGCGGCAGGAGCGCCGAGCAGCGCCTGTCGGTGCGCAAGGCCGAGAGTGCTCCGCTGATGGCGGCACTGAAGGAGCGGCTGGAGACGCTGATCGATGAGGTCTCGGCCAAGTCGTCGCTCGGCAAGGCCGTCGCCTACACGCTGGCGCATTGGCATGGGCTGACAGCCTTCCTCACGGACGGACGGATCGAAGTCGATAGCAACGTCGTCGAGCGTTCGCTCAAGCCGGTTTGCCTGACGAGGAAGAATAGCCTTTTTGTTGGATCCGCCCGCGGTGGCGAGACTTGGGCGGTGCTGGCATCACTGGTCAACTCGGCACGGCTCAATGGTCTCGATCCCGAAACCTGGCTCGCCGACGTGCTCGAGCAGATCGTCTCGGGTGCCATTCCGGTCAATCGGCTCGACGAGCTCTTGCCGTGGAATTGGAAGGCAGACCGGGAAGCACGGGGCCAACTGGAGCGTGTGGCGGCATGATCGCTCGTCGGTCAAAAGGGCCCGTCGCCGCTCGGCCCGCCGCGGCTTCCTCGGTTGTGCCTTCGCGCCCGATGCTGGACGATGCGGCCTTCGAGACGTTCTTGCACAAGCAGCGGCCGCATCCGCCGGTCTTCGGCATGGATGGGCTCGACGGCTATCTGACGGCGCTCATCATCGGTCCGCGCTTTATCGACCCGCGCCAATGGATTCCTTTGTTTGCAGGCGAGCAAGCGTTGATGGCGCTCGAAGGCACGACCGAGGCGCTCGCCGTTCAGACGCTGGTTGCCAACTACAATCGCATCTCGGTCGGGCTCGGCGAAACGCCGGAGACCTGGCGTCCGCGCCTTGCGCGACAGGAGGACGGCACATTCGACGCCTTCGAATGGTCGACCGCCTTCCTGCTTGCCACCGGCTACGCCACAAGGCTCTGGCGCCCCGTTCTCCACGGCCATGCCAAGACCGGCGACATCATCGCCCCGATCCGGGATACAACGGGGCTGAACTCCCGTCTCGACGACGCGGGGGTCGCCGCCGTTGCAAAAGCGGTCGTCGCCATCCGCTCGTACTTCATGCCCAAGCGAGTCAAAGCGGCCCGCATCTGACCCTGCCTCTGTCAACCAAGGACAGCCGTGCGGTGCTCGTGACGCTTACGACTGAACCTGCCAGCCATTGCCAGGAGGAGCAGCCGCGGGAGCGGAAACGTTTTGTCAGCATACAATTGGGTCACGTTGCAGAGCATCTCTCCGAACCACTGCGCCGGTGCTATGGTGGCCGGCACTCATCAATCGGCAAGGATATGAGGCATGCCCGGAGTCACCCGCCGTACATTTCTGGCGTTCACCGCCGTTGCGTCTGTCGTTGAACCGACGTTTGCTGAAGGTGAAGGAAGTTCACGCGAATTGCAGGCCCTGATCGCAACCCACGGGACCGCCTATGACGCGCTCCACAGGGTTGTTCATCGAGCGGGGAGCAGCAGCCACGACCGAAAGAGGCAGACCAGATTGAAGAGGAGGCGTTGCTGGCCGTCTGCTCCTTTCCTGCGATCAGCCGAGGCGACCGCCGGGCCAAGGTCGAATACCTGTTGACCGTTGAGGCACGGGGCGAACTCGACCTGGAAGAGCACATGCAGGCCATCCTGCTCTCGATGCGGGGCTGAAGGCGCGGGCGATCAAGCGGGCCGGTGAACTGCTGAAGGAGTTCGATGGCCGGGGCGGTGACACCAAAAGTGTCGGTGGCGACACTTTTGATCGGCCCTCACAGCGGCAGGCCTCCGAGGAGGCAGGCATGTCGATGCGTCAGCAGGTCACCGCCGTCCGCGTCGCCAACGTGCCGGCGCGTGGACTGGCTATGAATTTCCGTTGCCGCGCTCGCCGTGGTGGACGGAAAGGTTCTCGCTTGGCGCTCTTTGAAAGCATGCGCACGCTGATGATGCATTAGCTGGGTGACGCACGCGCTAATGTCCGCGCTTCATGAAGATCGGAACCTGCTAAAGTGGGTAAAGACACTACTTCGATTCAATAACCCCGTTCGAGGTCGATCTTGTTGGACAGAGGCTCTCCTCTTGCGACTTGACCGCAGAGATCGGCGACCTGGTCGATTCCAGAATCCACCCAGAAGCTCGCGACATGAGGTGTGATGGTCACCCTGGGATGAGTCCACAACGGCGATGAAGCCTCCAGCGGTTCACGCTCAAACACGTCAAGACAGGCACCAGAAAGCTGACCTTCGTCGAGAGCGCGGATCAGGTCGGCTTCGTTGACATGCGCGCCCCTGCCGACATTCACAAGGTAGGCACCTCGCTTCATTTTTCCAAAGGCACTGGAGTTCAGTATCCCACGAGTGTCACCAGTCAGGGGAAGTGAACAGATAACGTAGTCCCGACTTGTGAGTGCGTCCGCAAGCTGGGCACGGCAAAAGTAACTATGTATACCAGGAAGCGTCTTTTGACGACGAGACCAGACTGCCGTGTCGTACCCCAAGTCTGCAAACAGCTTTGCGGCCCAGCCACCGATACGGCCCGCGCCCAGCACAACAATTCTTGTCCCGGAGATCTTCCGCGGCGCGATCGGATTCCAAAACTTTCGGGCTTGCAGACTCATGTAATCTGCAACATGCCGTTGCTGGCAGAGAACGCGAAGGACGATGTACTGCACCACTTCCGAAGCCTGCTCACGAGTTGCGAGCCTGATGAGCGGAACACTCTTGGGAAAACTCTGAAGATCAATACCCTCGACACCGGCTCCCAAATAGACGACAGCGTTTAGCCCCGTCATGGGTTCAAAAAAGCCAGGACTGGCGCCCTTGTCGATCAGCACAATATCTATGTCACTTTTGTTCCCGGCGTCTGGCCAAAGCCTGAACTCCAACTGCGGCACACGGGTTTTCAGCTCAGCAGCCCATACTTGTGCATCAATGTAGTCAGGATACTCATTGACCATCAGAACCGTGATGGGCCCGCCTAACACTTCGCTCCTCCCAGTTTCAGGTAATTAGGCTAATTAGACATCCACCGGATAACCGGTCTGAGGTTTGCGCAAATTGGCACCAGTAGCAAGACCAGACCCCGGCAAAATGGCGTTGGTGATCCGCCAAAGCCGTGATGTCTGCCCGTTGCTGGCTTGGACGTCTGAGGTCGGCGATATGTGGGTCCAGACCGTTACGCAGTTTTCTTCAGCGCCGAGGTTGCGGATAGAGCGCACCCGCCACGGGCAATCTAGTGTAGGCCGACATGAGTCCGTCGGACAATTTGAAGGCTTTGCTGGCACAAGGACATCAGCCAAGCGCCACACGCCCCGATTGACAGGCCAACGAGAAATGGACGGCGAGACAAATTCCCGAACTCGGCGCTAACGACGGACCTGAGCCCGTCCGCTATAGCACGTGCTTGCCGGCGGTCTCGCGGGCTGAGGCCGCTACAAGTTATCCATGAATCGCGGGGACCGAAGGGACAAACAAAATGAGAAACATCCTGATCGCCGCACTGGCGATACTTATCCCGGCAACCGCAAATGCTGGTGCCGACCCGGACCAGCAAATAAAATGGGAAAATATCGGAAACTGGGCTATCACGGTCAGTAAGAACTCAGGTGTGTGCGTTGCAGGGGCAGACTTCGATGGTGGTACTTTTATCGGCATTTCGGCCAAGAATGATGGCACCGCCGGGCTATTAGTTAGCAATAACCTCTGGAAGGATGACTTCTTCAAAGGCGGGAAGTACGCCGTCACCCTAGAGCTTGATGGACGTGCAGCGACCTTGACTGGCTATGCCACAGACGATGGGTCTCTTTTCTTCAGCTTAACTCAAGCATTCATTGTCGACTTCGCCCTTAAGGATGCTTTCGGAATTTCATTCTATGGAAACTCAATGGGACGGTACAGTCTTGCTTACACTAAACGGGCCGTCGGCTCGCTAATTGCCTGCCAGCAGAGCATGGACGAGGCTCGTATTGGCTCAGCCGATCAATCCGTCTCATACTGAGTTTCATCGGCAGTTATTTTCAATGAATTAAAGGGGGCGGAGTAGATTGTAGGGCCTCCCAATTCCGGACGATGGCTGCTCAAAAAACCGGGACAATCTAAATGAAATTTCGCCTGACTATCGCCGGACTTGCCGCAAGCCTTGCAATCACCGGCTGCATGTCAACGGAAGAACTCGCCGCTCGCGATGATCAAACCTGCCGCAGCTACGGCGCTCGGCCCGGCACAGACGCCTTTGTCAATTGCCGGGTTGGGCAGGACCAGACGCGGGTCATGAAGGAGCAGGCTTCAGCGCAACGGCAAATTGCATCCCAGCAGGCTTACTGGAACACGGTCACTGCAATGCAGCGGGCCGGCAAGACCTTCACCTACTAAGCCCACCGCTCAATGCTTCTCCAAGAAGACCCTCAAGCGTTCATGGAGATTATCAAAAACCATGACGCCGAAACGCGGTTCAAGAGCCTGCAAACTTTTGACGATATCGTGACATGCGAAATCATGCGCCACGGCATCTTTAGTGATGGCTCAGAATTGCCAAGCCTCACGCGCCTCTACAATGAATTCTTCTTGCCTGCACCAACATCCAGACGAAAGGAAGTTTTTGAGCACGTCAAGGTAATAGTGACGGGACTTGGCGGCTGGACTGCGGCGGCGTTCACGCCGTTCATGATCCTCGACGATGATATCGGGATCGTTTCGACCGCGACCATAGACTACGTCAGCCTTGCGCCGTTAATCGATGGCGACCCGATGAGCCGGCCCAAAGATGTGGTGACCATGATCACGAAAGCCATTCCGCGCAATCCGGCGGCGTTGTTTGGCGGGCTGCTCGCGCTCGGCGATCCAAGAGTTTGCTTGCTCATCATGCCACTGCGTCACGGATTCGATGCCAATGACGCTGAGATCGTCTCAAATTGCCACTCTGGCTTCACCACCAAGAGTGCTGTGGAGTTCTATCTCGACTGGCTCAGGGAACTTATCGACCGGCAAGACGATGAAGGCTTGAGCGTATTCGGCCACGTGGCTGCGGGTCTCTATCGCCTCGCGGCTGTGCATCGAGCAACGCCGTTCATAAATGACGGCCTACGCCCGTTTCCGGTTCCCAGCGACGAAATTACCGGAGGTTGGTCCAGCATGACGAGGATCGAACCGGAAGAATTCGCGAGTTCGATCTCTGGCAGGCTGTACGATCTGGAGCGGCGAGAACGGGCTCCCAAAGTCATGCCGCACGTAATCCGAGCTTTCGGCCTGAAACCAAGGACGCCGCCGACTGACACCTCGCATACACATTAGAAACGTGAAGGCCGATCTCCTCGATTTCAGCGGCCCTACTGGCGTGCTGTTCTACCTTGCCGGACGGCAGCCGCACTGCTAGATACCGCGCTGCATCCAGAGAGGGCTCCGGCCCCGCCAACCAGCCTTGACCGGCAACGGTGGTGAAGACGATGTGGCCCTCAATGGGCAACAGTAGGTCGGCAGCCCTCCAGATGTGTGCGAAACGACGGAGGGCATTTTCATGCTGACAAGACGAGGTTTTCTGATCGGCGCGGGCGGTCTGCTCACGGCGGCATTCACAAAGGATGCGCAATCCTTCATTCGCAGGACTGGGCAGCGCCTGCTTGCCTCACCTGCGGAGGTGGCGCAGACCATGTACTGGTATGAAGGGGGAGACCAGGGCTACCTTCTCACAATCGGCCCTTGGGCCTTCTGTCCACCGCCGCCAACCTGGCGCGAGTTCTTCACCAGCGAGGACGTCGGACACCGCACCGAACCCGAAATTCACGCCATCTGGGAAGAGCACGGGATCGGCCCGGAAAACTACGACGATCCGGTCGGAGGATGGTTCTGGGAAACCCGCTTCGATCTCGAGACCGGTCCGTGCGCCAGAGCCTACCGCCTGCTGCAGAAGTTGGATCTTGGCCCAAAACTCAGGTGCGGGAGCGATGAGCCCCATCTGGTATTCTGCGAGGGTGACGTCGCCAACGACGACAGCCGGTGGGTCGATGCAAGAGATCAACTCACGCTCTCCCTCGTGCAGGCCCGGCTGATAGATCTGAAGCTCCCCATCCGGATCGCACAGGGGGTTTGAGGGTTCCCGACATGACGGAAAATGGTATGACGCCGACCGCCGGCGGCCGAGCCCCGAGATGACAAGGCATAGCCCGGGCGGGCCAATCGAGCCTTACGCTTGCCGCTGTTGCGGCTGGGTGACACGGTGCCGGGCGAGGCCGAGGCACGTCTCTGCATACGGTGTGAACGTTTCGAGGGTGATGTGCATCCGGCAATGACCGCAGCGCGGATTGGGGCACACAATGCCCGCATCATGGGCACGATCAAGAAATGGGACTGAGGCGGGGGATCCTGTATTCTGCAGAGCGTAAGCTGATCGCCCGTGGGCGGTTTACCCAAGCGCGGGGAAGGGGGGCGGCCCCAAGTCAGGCAGGTCAATATTCGCTCATCCCTTGGAGGAGCTTTCGCAATGGCCCGAATTGGCGGTTTCCTGCTGGTCATGTTCATCGCCATAGCGACCACGATCGGTTTGGCTTTCTTCCTTTACACGAACGAGCTTGGTCGGCTCCGTGACGCCGTCAGCCGAGGCAGTCTGGTCGCCACCCTCGACATCGGCCCGATCGAATACGCCGACAGCGGTGCGGGCATTCCGCTGCTGTCGATCCACGGCGCCGGCGGCGGCTTTGACCAAGGCCTTGCCCTTGCTGCCGATCTTGTGGGTGGGGGTTTTCGGGTCATCGCGCCGTCGCGCTTCGGCTATCTGCGCACACCCATTCCGCGAGACTCCTCTCCAGCCGCGCAGGGCGACGCGCACGCGGCATTGCTTTCTAAACTGAATGTTCCCAAAGCGGTGGTTGTCGGTGTTTCGGCCGGCGCCCGTTCAGCGGTCGAGCTGACACTCCGGCACCCTGACAAGGTCGCCGCCCTCATTCTGATCGTCCCAGCTCTTTATTCGCCCACCAGTCCGGTTGCGATCGATGTGAGCCGCGGCAACAAGTTCGCATTCTGGGCCGTCAGTGCTGGAGGCGATTTCGCTTGGTGGGCCGCCGAGAATATCGCACCGTCGATACTCATTCGCTTTCTAGGCGTTCGACCGGCGCTGGTAGCGGCTGCGCCCCAGGCCGAGAGGAGCCGCGTCATGAGCTTCGTCAGGGGCGTTGAACCGCTGTCGCTGCGCTTGCCCGGTGTCAATATCGACAGCGCTCCCGAGCTACATGAGCTGCCGCTGGAACAAATAACTGCGCCGACAATATTCATCTCCGCGCGTGACGACCTGTTCAACACGCTGCCGGCAGCTGAGTTCGCAGCGGCCAGGATCCCCGGTGCCAAGCTGGTCGTCTACGACACAGGCGGACATCTTTTGGTCGGACGGGTGAAGGAGATTCGCATAGCAGTCCGCACCTTTCTAGCTGGCGCGGGCCTGATCCCGTGAACCGATGCCATGCGACGTCGCGTACGCTCCTGAGAGCCCTCGCGTCCGCCAAAAAGGAAAGGTCGCATTCCGCGGCTGTTCAGTTGTTGTCAGGGCCACCTGAAGGCCATCCGGCCGTGGTGCGAGTGTCCGGTTCAGAGAAGCGCCGATAGGAGCGCATTGGCAATCTGCCATCGTGGCCCCCCGGGCACGCCCCCGGCGTTTGTCGGTAGCGGGGGTGGGGGTGGCTTTGTGGGACCCGTTTCGGGCGCGCCCGACCGACAACCTAGTTCACAGGTCGGGACCTCCTCATGGCCGGCCGTCGAGCGTGGTGCGGCAGGCTGGGCGCGCGACCGTGCCGAACCCTCGAGAAATCTGAAGCATGGCAAGACGACACTACTTTAGTCAGCGCTCGCGCACTCCAGCAGTCGGCGAACAAGTTCGGCTTGGCGGTGAACCCCAGCCTTTTCGAAAATGTGCGTGAGATGTGTCCGCACGGTCACGGCCGTTACGCCAAGCCGTTCCGCTGCTGCCTCGCGGCCGTCGCCTTTGAGAATTTCCATGGCCACAGCGGCTTCTGGTCGGGTGAAGCCGAACTTACGACGGAAATTGTCCCGCCTGGCTTGCACCTCATCATCGGGGTCAAACGCAATGACGATTACCCTTGGGTAGACATTGGCCAACGGGTCGATGTCCCGATGGATTTCCTCGAACCGAAGAGGTGCAACGTACACGCGAAGCGATCCGCGGCCTTCTTTCCGCGGGACCTCCAAGCTTCCGCCCCAGTCACGGGCCATATGTGCACTATCGGCGCACGCGGCGATCCGGCGTCGCAAGTCACCTGAAGCGCGCGGATTGGATGGGCAAGCACGGGTCCTTCGCACAGCAATCCGTCACATGCCGTCAATGTGGCGTCCGCCCTGCGGTTCGCGAAGAGAATTTTGCCGGTGGCATCGACCAGAATGACCCCGGCGTTGGGTCGGTCCAGTGCCGAGCATATCCCTGAGACAAGCAGTTCAGCGTCGGCAATCCGTTCGGCCACCTGCAACGCAGCTGTGAGATGCTGGGAAAGAATGCGGACGACTGAAATGTCCGTTTCTTCGTAGTCCTCCCGACCTAATCTGCGCCCTGCTACAAAGAAAACCTGCAGACGGCTGGAGCGTTGGAGGGGCGTCACCACGCCATAGAATCCACCCTCAGGGGCGCGCTCCAGGCCGAGGCACCAGATTATAGAAATCCGACCGAGCGAACTCGCGGTCCGGCACTATTGCCGAACTGGTTTGAGGCACAAGGGTTGGCACGCGGTTCATCCAGCGAGGCAATCTCCCCTCGCGGACAACCGCTGCAAAGCGGGCTAGATTCTCAGGTTCGGTTCCGAAGCCAATTACGGCTGCGTCCGCCTTGGAGGGGCGGCCGCTGACCAGGAAAGTGTTTTCGCTGCAGGTAGCAGTGGCAACAGATGACAGCGCCGATGTCCATCCGTCGGCGGTGATCGGCGCACTGTGAATGCGCTGCACTGCGGCCAGAATCACATCTAAGTTTGCCACGGACCAAACCCCGCGCGGTCCCGATTGGACGCAGCTGAGAAAAATATAGGACAAACGTCCGACGCGCTAGTGGCGGCCAGCTGCCAGTATTGTTCGGCTGTGACGCAAGTAACAGATGACCGAGTTTTAGGACGCCAGTCGCAGCATGATCGGCTGCGTTTTTGGAGAGTTCAAATGGAGCGTGACCCCCAACTTGTCGATCCGTTAAGGCCACTGCTGGAGGCGATCTCAAACTCGCTGCGGCACGTGATCAAGCGCGTCAGCGACAGTCGCGCGGCTGCCCGATACGAGGGTGTCATTGCGAAACTTCCGCCACACCTGCGCCATGACATCGGTGAGCTGGACTGCACCCACCGCCTGCTTCCCTTAGGCAAATTCAACATTCACATCAGGAGTCGTTAGAGGCGCGGTGGCAGCGGAGTATCTGACGCGAGGTTCAAGGCGCACGTTCGACTGTTGATGGTGAATCCGGATTTGGCGCAAAGGCGGGGGGCGGGGGCGCCTTGTGGAGACCCTGCAAAGCATGCGCTTTACGTGCTGGGCAAGACTTCCGTCAGCGTGGCGCCGCGATTGAAACAAGCTGGAAACAGGCTCCGGCGGCCGGTGGCGTTTGTCGGTTACGAGATCGAGCTATTCCTAGACCATCGGGGCTTCGCCTCACGTCAAAGGCGGCTGATGCCTAATTTAGAAAGGCGCTGTCGCCCTAAGTTCATACGAGAGGGATTAACTATGCGGTTCGCAACGGTTCTGTCATCGTTGCTTGCGCCGGCTCTATGGGCGGCTCATCTCTTGCTCGTCGTCTGGGGACTTCATACCGCAGCCCGGTCCGATCCGGTGTTTTGTTCCAGCGATTCATCGATCCGAACGCCATCGAACCAGGCAACGGGGACCGCCACGGCATGTCCGTTCGTGCTCGCGGGATCATCAACCAATGGATAGGGGTAAATGGACTTTGGCTGTGCGAACTCACAGCGCCGAGCATCGGCCTGTGCTGTTGGCCAGCGTGGCCCGGGCTCGGCTGGGTGCGCCGCTGCCGTAGGTCAGGTGACGAAGTCACGCCATCCCTGCTGCAGGACGACGATGCAAACGGCAGAAGTCGACTGTCAGCGTCGAAGCTTATCGCGCCGAGCCCTAGAAACCGGGCAGGGAGGCCGTCGCCCACGTAACCTAAGCGGCGCGTCGTTGAGTGAGGTGGAGACCCGAAC